>CALFAM010000337.1 GCA_937948815.1 uncultured bacterium | reverse complement strand
CGCTGCCAGACGGCACGGTGAAGAAGGGGCAGGTGGTCAAAGCTGTGATCGTCCGCACCCGCAAGAGCACCCGTCGGAAGGATGGCAGCTATATCCGCTTCGACACCAACTCGGCGGTACTGATCGACAACCAACGAGAGCCAGTCGGCACCCGTGTCTTCGGACCCATTGCGCGCGAGCTGCGCGAGAAGCGGTTCATGAAGATCGTGTCCTTGGCTCCCGAGGTTCTCTAAGCCGCGCGGAGGCGGGAGATATCCCATGAATCCCAAGCCGACAATCAAGAAGAACGACCAGGTGCAGGTGATCGCCGGTAAGGATCGTGGCGCGCGCGCCAAGGTTCTGCGCATGATGCCGCGACAAGGCAAGGCCATCGTCGAGCGGGTCAACATCATCAAGAAGCACACCCGTGCCAACCCCCAGCAGCAGGTTCAGGGCGGCATCCTCGAACGCGAGGCGCCCATTCACCTGTCCAAGCTGATGGTGGTTTGCCCGGCCTGCGACAAGCCCACCCGCGTCGGCCGCAATCGCCAGCCGGACGGCACCACGGTTCGCGTCTGCAAGAAATGCGGCGCCGAGCGCTTTAGCTGAGGCCGAGGAGAGCTCTCATGGCGAAGAAGAAGAAGGCCGAGCAGGTCCCGGCAGTGCAGGCACCGGCCGATTACGTGCCGCGTCTGCGCAAACGCTTCGAAGAAGAGATCACACCGAAGTTCCGCAAAGAATTCGGCGTCGACAACCCGATGGGTGTGCCACGAATCGAGAAGGTGGCGCTCAATATCGGCATGGGCGAGGCGAGCCGCAACATCAAGCTACTCGACGGCGCTGTCGAGGAGCTGACGATGATCGCGGGGCAACGCCCCACGGTCACGCGAGCTCGCAAGTCGATCGCGAACTTCAAGCTCCGCGAGGGCATGCCAATCGGCTGCCGCGTCACCCTTCGTGGTCGGCAGATGTGGGAGTTCCTCGATCGGTTGATCTCGACCGCGCTTCCCCGCGTCCGTGACTTCCGAGGTGTCCCAGATAAGAGCTTCGACGGTCGTGGCAACTACACCTTCGGTGTGCGCGATCACCTGATCTTCCAAGAGGTCGACGGCAACAAGGTGGATCATCCGAAGGGGATGAACATCACCATCGTGACCACCGCGGGAAACGACGAGCGCTGCCGCTTCCTGCTTCGCGAAATGGGAATGCCCTTCGCGAACCGAGGCAACCGCTAGGCAAGCGGGAAAGGCACAGGAGAACCAACCATGGCAACCAAAGCCAAAGTCGCCGCGAGCGAGCGTAAGCCCAAGTTCAAGGCCCGTCAGCACAACCGCTGCAAGAACTGCGGACGGCCGCGCAGCTTCATGCGCAAGTTTGCGCTTTGCCGTATCTGCTTCCGGAATCTGGCGCTTCAGGGCTACCTGCCCGGCGTCGTCAAGGCGAGCTGGTAAACCGGCCCCGAGTCCGGAGACAGGAGACCGCTAGCATGAGCATGACCGATCCGATCGCCGACCTCTTGACGCGCATCCGCAATGCGCTGCTCGCCAAGCACGACCGACTCGATGTTCCGAAGTCGAAACTGAAAGTCGAGCTGTGCCGTTTGCTCAAAGAGCAAGGCTATATCGAAGACTACGAAGTGGTCGAAGGCAAGCCTTCCGACCTGGTGCGCGTGTACCTGCGCTACAGCGATGCGGGACAGCCGGCGATTCGCCGAATGGCTCGGGTCAGCAAGCCTGGCCGTCGGGTCTACCGCGGCGCTGGCGACATCAAGCCGGTTCTGGGCGGTCTCGGTGTTTCCTTGGTCTCGACCTCGAAGGGTCTGATGACCGACGAAGAAGCCCGCGAGCAGCGAATCGGCGGCGAGGTGCTGTGCGAGATCTGGTAACCGGATCGCACACGAGGTAACGACATGTCCCGTATAGGAAAGCTTCCGATCCCGGTTCCCAAGGGCGCCAAGATCGAGATCAAAGACGATTCCTTCACGGCCGAAGGGCCGAAAGGAAAAGTCACCGAGCACATCATGCCCGAGTGTGCGGTCGAGGTCGAAGACGGCCAGGTCCGTATCACGCGCAGCAATGACACCAAGCCGGCGCGTTCCAAGCATGGCTTGCAGCGTGCCCTGCTCGCCAACGCGCTCAAGGGCGTGACCGAAGGCTTCACCAAGACGCTCGAGATTGTCGGCGTCGGCTATCGGGGCGAGGTCAAAGGGCGCGAGGTGCATCTGGCGCTCGGCTTCTCTCATCCCATCGTCTATGCGATCCCTGACGGGATTGACGTTGGGATCGACAAGAACAACAAGATCACGGTTACCGGCGCCAATCGCCGGGACGTCGGCCAGGTCTCCGCGGAAATCCGTGGTTTCCGGCCGCCAGATCCCTACAAGGCGAAGGGTGTTCGGTACAGCAATGAGGTGATCCGTCGCAAGGTCGGTAAGGCCGGCGCACGGTAACCCCAAGCGGAGTCGATTCGATGAGTGAGCGTCACGCCAAGAAGATGCGCGGCAAGCAATCGCGCCGCACGCGGGCCCATCGCCGGGTTCGCAACCGCGTCGTCGGGACCACCGAACGGCCCCGCCTCGCGGTATTCAAGAGCCTGCGGTTTACCTACGCGCAGGTCATAGACGATTCCACCGGCCGGACGTTGGCGCAGGCCAACTCGGCGGAAGCCGATCTCCGAGGAGAGCATTCACCATCCTCGAAAGAGGCGGCTAAGGCCGTCGGTGAGACGCTCGCTTCGCGCATCAAAGAGGCAGGCGTCGAGCGTGTCGTATTCGACCGTGGCGGCTACATCTACCATGGCAAGGTCCAAGCGGTCGCAGATGGCGCCCGCGAGAAGGGCCTGGAGTTCTGATCCGGGGCCCCGAGTTCGGAGCCCGATTTCCAATCGTCGGAATCCGAGCGTCTAACAGGGGCAAAAGACCCAGGAAGGAGAAGCGTTTTGGCTAGGGAATTCGAACGTGAGACCGAGCTCTTCGAGCAGGTTGTTCACATCAACCGCGTGACCAAGGTCGTCAAGGGCGGTAAGAATTTCTCGTTCTCGGCCTTGGTGGTCGTTGGCGACGGCGCAGGCCGCGTCGGGTACGGCTCGGGCAAGGCCAAGGAAGTTCCTGTGGCCATTCGCAAGGGCATCGAGGCAGCGAAGCGCGACATGGTCCGTGTACCGATGGTCGGTTCGACCATTCCGCACGAGACGGTCGGTATCTTCGGGGCCGGTCGGGTGCTGCTGAAGCCGGCCTCGCCCGGTACGGGCGTGATCGCCGGCGGGCCGGTTCGTGCCGTGATCGAGTGCGCAGGAATTCACGACATCCTGACCAAGTCGCTGGGAACCACAAATCCGCAGAACGTCATCAAGGCGACGTTTGCGGGTTTGCTCAGCTTGACCACCGAGCAGCAGGTGCGGCGACTGCGCAACCTGCCGCCCAAGCCGGCTCCGGCCAAGGAAGCTTCCGAGGGCGAGGCACCCGCTGCCAAGCCGGAGGCCGAGTCCAGCAGCGCGAGCGCGAACGCGTAACGCGAGGGAATGACCATGGCCAACAAAGAAAGCACGCTTCGAATCGAGCAGGTAAAGAGTCCGATCGGATACCCGAAGAATCAGCGCGAAGTGCTACGAGGTCTCGGTCTGCGTCGAATCCGCCATGTCGTCGAGCGGCAGGACACTCCTGCGGTCCGTGGAATGGTCCGGAAGATTCAGCACCTGGTGCGCATTGTCGAGGACTGAGGAAAAGCCATGAAGCTTCACGACCTATCCCCCGCTAAGGGGAGTCGCAAGAACAAGAAGCGGGTCGGCCGCGGACCCGGCTCGGGCACCGGCAAGACCGCCGGCCGTGGCCACAACGGCCAGCGCTCGCGGGCTGGATACAGCCAGCGCCTGGGTTTCGAAGGCGGCCAGATGCCGCTGGTTCGGCGCCTGCCAAAGCGCGGGTTCACCAACATCTTCCGAACCACCTACACGGTGATCAATCTCCGTGCCCTCGCTGACTACGAGGGCGAGGTGACCCCGGAAGAGCTTGCTGCCCACGGCCTCGCCAAGAGGGGCGCTCGGATCAAGATCCTGGGCGATGGTGAGCTCGAGAAGGCATTGGTGGTCAAGGCACACAAGTTCTCCAAGACCGCGCGCGAGAAGATCGAGAAGGCCGGCGGCTCATGTGAGGAGCTCGGCTCGTGCTGATCGATAGCCTGCGCAACGTCTTCGCGATTCCGGATCTCCGGAAGCGTTTGATTTTCACGTTTGCGCTGCTTGCCGTCTACAGGGTGGGGTGTATCTTCCCCACCCCGGGTGTCGATGCGGCTGTGCTGCTCGAGATGCTCGACCGCCAACAGGGAACGTTGTTCGGCTTCCTGAACACGTTCTCCGGTGGCGCGATCGGGCGTGCGGCAGTCTTCTCGCTCGGCATCATGCCGTACATTACGGCATCGATCATTCTGCAGCTTCTGACCGTCGTGGTGCCCTACCTCGAGAAGCTGTCGAAAGAAGGCGAGCTCGGAAAGCGCAAGATCACTCAGTACACACGCTACCTGACCTTGGTCGTCTCGATGATCCAAGGCTTCGGTATCTCGTTCGCCATCCAGAACGGCGGAGCCGCGTCGGCCGGTGGCCAGCCGCTGGTGCCGAATCCGGGCCTGGGCTTCACGTTGATGACGGTTCTGACCCTGACGACGGGCTGTGCCTTCGTCATGTGGTTGGGCGAGCAAATCACCGAGCGTGGAATCGGCAACGGTATCTCGCTGATCATTTTCGCCGGTATCGTCATCGGACTTCCGGGCGCGATCATCAGCACGACCAGCAACGCGATCGCTGGCGTCCTGCCGCCGATTACGATTGTGTTACTCGTACCGTTCATGCTGGCCGTGACGGCGTTCATCGTCTTCATGGAGCGGTCTCAGCGTCGCATTCCGGTCCAATACGCCAAGCGTGTCGTGGGGCGGAAAATCTACGGCGGGCAGAACACCTATCTGCCCATGAAGGTGAACACTGGCGGCGTGATTCCGGTCATCTTCGCGAGCTCGATCTTGATCGTGCCCGCGACCTTGGCGGGGCTCGCGGGTGAGAACTGGCCGTTCCTGCAGCGCATCGCGGACTTCATGGCCTTCGGCCAGCCCGTGTACTACTTGATGATGGCGACGGCGATCATCTTCTTTTCCTTCTTCTACGTCTCGATCATCTACAACCCGCAAGACGTGGCGGAAAACATGCGCAAGCATGGCGGCTTCATTCCGGGCATTCGATCCGGGCGCCGCACAGCCGAGTTCCTCGATCGGGTGCTGACGCGCCTGACGTTGATCGGTGCCGTCTACCTGGCTGCCGTTTCGATCCTGCCCGAGGTCATGCTGAATGGCTTCGACGTGCAAGGGGTTCCCTTCATCGGGAACGCGCTCGACTCGGTCACGCCCGCCTGGGTAAGCAATGGTCTGGGCATCAACTTCTACTTCGGCGGCACCTCGCTCCTGATTGTCGTGGGTGTGGCCATGGACTTCGTTCAGCAGGTCGAAAGTCAGTTGGTGATGCGCAACTACGACGGCTTCTTGAAGAAGGGTCGCGTCCGTGGGCGCCGCTGAGTCCAAGACCGCCTGCGTGCGGCGGATCGTCTTTCTGGGGCCGCCCAATTCGGGCAAGGGTACCCAGGCGGCGATGTTGGCGAAGACACTCGGCGTGCCCGCGATCTCCACTGGAGACATGCTGCGGGCCGCCGTCGCCGCCAAGAGCCCGCTCGGGCAGCGCGTCGAGGCTGTCATGGCGGCCGGCCAGCTCGTCTCAGACGATCTGATGGCCGACGTCGTTCGCGAGCGCTTGGCGCAAGAAGATGCTCAGCAGGGATACATTCTGGACGGCTACCCACGCACACTGCCGCAGGCTGAGACGCTGGCGGAGATCTTGGGCGACGACGAGCTCGGTACGGTTCTGCTGGTCGATGCTCCCGAGGAAGTTCTGCTCGCACGTGCCCTCGGCCGTGGGCGCGCGGACGACACCGAGGAGATTGCGCGCAGACGGCAGCGGGTCTACCGGGAGGAAACCGCTCCGCTGGTCTCTTACTACGAGACACGCGATTTGCTCCAGCGCATCGACGGCGCGCAAGGGATCGATGACGTCAAGGCGGCCATCGAGTCAGCACTCGGAGTCGGATAGCCATGGCGATCGTGCTCAAGACCGAGGGTGAGTTGGCGCTGATGGACCAAGCGAATCGTCTGGTCCATCGCATCCTCGACGGCGTTGCCGAACGCATCGCTCCGGGTGTGACCACGGCTGAGCTCGATCAATGGGCAGAGAGCGAGATTCGCGCGGCCGGTGGTGTTCCAGCGTTCCTCAACTACCGAGGCTTCCCAGCGACTTTGTGCACTGCGCATAACGACGTCATCGTCCACGGCATCCCGAATACCACGGAACTGACGGATGGTGATATCATTGGACTGGACTGCGGCGTGCTCTACAAGGGCTACTACGGCGACGCCGCAAGGACCTTCCCAGTCGGGCATATTTCGGCCGAAGCGGAGCAACTGCTCCGGGTGACGCGTGAGGCGCTCGATCTTGGTGTCGAGCAGATGCGACCAGGCGGCCGTCTCTCCGACATCGGTGCCACCATCCAAAGTCACGTCGAGCGCCACGGATACTCCGTGGTGCGTGAGTTTGTCGGGCACGGTGTGGGGACTTCCTTGCACGAAGAGCCGCAGGTTCCGAATTTTGGCCGAGCGGGACGGGGCATGCGCCTCAGCCCGGGTTTGGTGTTGGCGGTCGAGCCGATGGTCAACGCAGGAAGCCGACGCGTCAAGGTCGACTCCGATGGGTGGACCGCGCGGACGCACGATGGTTCGCTTTCGGCGCACTTCGAGTTCTCGGTGGCTGTAACACCGAGCGGCCCACAAGTACTGGGCTACGATCACCCGGTGAACAGTCACCTGAGCGAGCGAAAGGCGAGCTGATATGGCACGAAAACGCGGGCGCGGAGGATTTCGCCGGGGCCCAAGAAAGGCACGGCCCGCGGCGGATCGTACGGCAAGGCCGGAGACAGGTGGCAAGGAAGACGCCATCGAGGTGGAAGCAGTGGTCACCGAGACCCTGCCGAACGCCATGTTCCGGGCCGAGATGGAAAATAAACACGAAGTGCTCGCCCACATCTCGGGCAAGATGCGCAAGCACTTCATTCGGATTCTGCCAGGCGATCGGGTTCTCGTAGAGCTCTCGCCCTATGATCTGAACCGTGGCCGGATCGTCTACCGGTTGAAGTAGCAGTCGCGTCCACGGCATCGGATCCCCTTGGGGGCCTGATGCCTGGCTCGGCTCGAGGTACGAGCGATGAAAGTTCGAGCGTCAGTCAAACGCATGTGTTCCAACTGCAAAGTCATCCGGCGTCGTGGTGTGGTTCGCGTGATCTGTACCAATCCCAAGCATAAACAGCGTCAGGGTTAAGGGGCCGCGACAATGGCACGTATCGCAGGAGTCGACCTGCCGCAAAACAAGCAGGTCTGGGTAGGTCTGACTTACATCCACGGCATTGGCCGGACGGTGTCCCGCAAGATTCTCGCCGAGGCGAGCGTGGACGAAACCGTCAAAGTCAAAGATCTGACCGAAGACGAAGCGCGCAAGATCCGCAAGATGGTGGACACTGTGCGTGTCGAGGGCGACCTCCGCAAGGAGGTTGCACAGAACATCCGACGCCTGATGGAGATCGGTTCCTACCGAGGCGTACGTCACCGTCGTGGCCTTCCCGTCAACGGGCAGCGCACGCACACCAATGCGCGCACGCGCAAGGGGCCGCGTCGCGGTCCCGGCCCGAAGAAGCGCTAGGAGCACGTCATGGCCAAACCCAAGAAGACCGACCGGAAGGCCGGCAAGCGCCGCGAGAGGAAGAACGTCCCGCACGCCCATGCCTACATCCAGGCGACGTTCAACAACACGCTGATTTCCGTGACCGACGCCGAGGGCAATCTCCTCGGTTGGTCGTCGGCCGGCAAGCTCGGATTCAAAGGCTCCCGCAAAGGAACGCCGTTCGCCGCGCAGATGGCGGGGCAGCAGGCCGGCCACACTGCGAAGGATCTCGGTGTGCGCACAGTCGATGTGTACGTCAAGGGCCCCGGCGCAGGCCGCGAGTCAGCGATCCGCGCCCTTCAGTCGAGCGGGCTCGAAGTCAAGTCGATCAAAGATACGACACCCATTCCGCACAACGGTTGCCGGCCTCGCAAGCGCCGTCGTGTGTAGCAGCGAGCTGGCTGGGCCCTGGGTCCTGACCAGCGCGCTCGAGTAATCGTTCCACCATGAGTGGTTCGAGCCGCGCTCTTCGAGCGAACTGGCTCGGATCTCGTTGCGCGAGGCAACGAAGCGGACATCCGGGTGTGCCGGATGCTGCGTGGTCGGGTGGAGCAAGTTCATCGTCGGTTGGCCGTCCAGCGGGACGCGTCCGCGGCGATCTGTGAAGGAGAGACGGTGGCGAGATATACGGAGGCAGTTTGTCGCCTCTGCCGGCGCGAGCGGATGAAGCTCTTTTTGAAGGGAGATCGCTGCTTCAAAGAGAAGTGTGCGATCGAGCGGCGTGCGTATCCGCCTGGCCAACATGGCCAGCGGCGCGGGCGTCGGACCATGGGCTACGGTCTGCAGTTGCGCGAGAAGCAGAAGGTCAAGCGTATTTATGGGATTCAGGAACGGCAGTTCCGGACCTACTTCAAGAAGGCTGACCGCAAGAAGGGCATCACGGGCGAGACGCTCTTGATCATGCTCGAGTGTCGCCTCGACAACGTGGTGTACAGCCTTGGCTTCGGTGCTTCGCGTGCGCAGGCGCGTCAGTTGGTCCGCCACGGCCACATCCTGGTTGATGGAAAGACCGTGACGGTGCCTTCCTACCAGGTCCGCGCCGACAGGGTGATCTCGGTTCGTGATCGCAGCCGCAAGAATGAGTATGTGCGGCAGAGTGTCGAGAGCGCCCGCGGTCGGGGCGTTCCAGACTGGCTCGATCTGGATGCGGAAGCCTTCTCTGGCAAGGTCCGGGCGCTCCCGACCCGTGACGACATCAAGATTCCAATCCAGGAGCAGTTGATTGTCGAGCTGTACAGCCGATGAACGGATTGGACCACACAGAATCGAAGCCCAAGGAAGGAGTGACTTCCATGCTTTGGACTGATTTTCAGCGCCCCAAGCGGGTCGACATTGATTCCGAGACCGCTACGGCAACCTATGCCAAGTTCTCGGCACAGCCGTTCGAGCGCGGGTTTGCCACCACGGTGGGCAACTCGCTGCGCCGCTGCTTGCTCTCGTCGATCGAGGGTGCAGCCATCACTGCCGTCCACATCGAGGGCGTTTTGCACGAGTTCTCCTCGATGCCGGGCGTGGTCGAGGACGTCACGGATGTCGTGCTCAACCTCCGCCAGGTGCCACTCAAGCTCGAAGGCACGACGACGCGGTACCTTTCACTCGACGTTCAGGGACCCGGTAGGGTCACTGCCGGTGACCTCTCGGGTGACCCGGCTGTCGAGATCTGCGATCCTGATCTTACGATCGCCACGCTCAACGAAGAAGGCCATCTGAAGATGCAGGTCGAGGTCAAGCATGGCCGCGGCTACATCACGGCCGACAAGAACTTCAGTGAGCACATGGGCATTGGCTGGATTCCGATCGACTCGGTTCACTCGCCAGTCCGGCGCGTGAACTACAAAGTCGAGCCGGCCCGCGTCGGCCGCGCCACGGACTACGAGCGTCTGGCGCTCGAGATCTGGACCAACGGCACGCTGATGCCCGAGGACACGCTGTCTCAGGCCGCGCTTCTGCTCCGCGACCACCTGACGATCTTCACCCACGCCGAGGAATCGATGCGGGATGAGGTCGTGGTGGGCACGGGTGAGGAGCTTTCCGGCATGGACAAGCTCCTGGCCCGCAACATCGACGAGCTGGATCTTTCGGTTCGCTCGGCGAACTGTCTGAAGAACGCGAACATCCACACCTTGCGGGATCTCGTCCGCCGGGCCGAGAAGGACATGCTCGAGACCAAGAACTTCGGTAGGAAGTCGCTCGAGGAGCTCCAAGAAGTTCTCGGCAAGCTCGGACTGGAATTCGGCATGGACGTGCCGGAGCTCCCACCGGGAGCGCGGGCGTCCTTCTAGGGCACCCGCAAGAGAGGAGCGACCACCATGCGTCATAGACAAAGCGGACGCAAGCTCGGCCGCACGACGGCCCACCGTAAGGCGATGTTTCGCAATCAGCTCGTCTCGTTGTTCGAGCACGGGCGGATCGTGACGACCTTGCCAAAGGCGAAAGAGCTTCGGCCGATTGCCGAGAAGCTGATCAGCCTCGGCCGGAAAGATACGATCAACGCACGTCGGCGTGCCCGTCGCTGGCTGCCGCCGCAGATCAAGGACACGCGTGTTGTCGGGTATGCAGCCCGTGGCCAGAAGCGTGAAAAGGAGGATCTGCGGCCCACCACGCTGCAGAAGCTTTTCACGGACATTGGTCCGCGTTTCCTGGATCGCCCGGGTGGTTACTTGCGCATTGCCAAGCTCGGCACGCGCAAGGGCGACAACGCCCAGATGGCCATTCTGGAGTTCATCGACTACGAACCGGCCATGGCTGACGACTAGTCGAACCAGACGGCGTGCGCGAGCGCGACCGAAACGAAAAAGGGCGGCCCTGGTGGTCGCCCTTTTTCGTTTCCGCTAGGCTAGCCGCATGTGGTTCACGAACAAGAAGCTCGAGCTACCCTCGCCCGATGAAGCGCTTCCAGGGCGCGACACGCCGATCGTCATTCCGGGCGCCCACCATGTTCTGGGTACGCCAATGTCGCCGCCGGATCCCGAGGGGAGTGAGCAGGTGCTCTTCGGTTTGGGCTGCTTCTGGGGTGCGGAGAAGGTGTTCTGGCAGATCCCCGGCGTGATCACCACGGCAGTGGGGTACGCCGCGGGGCTTACCCCCCATCCGACCTACGAAGAAGTTTGCAGCGGCATGACGGGCCACAACGAGGTGGTTCGCGTCGTATTCGGTCCTGATGTGGTTCGTTTCGAGACCCTGCTCCAGCACTTCTGGGAGAGCCACGATCCCACCCAAGGAATGCGGCAAGGAAACGACGCGGGCACGCAGTATCGCTCCGGCATCTATGTGTCTTCGCCCGCGCAGAAGGAGAAGGCCGTGGCTTCCCGAGAGGCCTACGCCGAGGAGCTGAAGCGTGCCGGCCACGGTGAGATCACCACGGAGATCCTCGACGTGCCGACCTTCTACTTCGCCGAGACCTACCACCAGCAGTATCTGGCCAAGAACCCGGGCGGCTACTGCGGCCTGGGAGGAACAGGCGTGAGCTGTCCAGTTGGCATCGGCGCCGAGACCGCCTCGGCAGGATCACGCACATGAGCGAGATTCACTACACCGTCGGCTGCTCGTTCACGGATCCTGCGGTTGCCGAGCGCTGGCTCGCGTGGCTGCGCGACGAGCACCTTGCCGACGTTTGCGCAGGTGGCGCCACCGCAGCGCAGGTGGTTGCCATGGATGGCGATGACATCGCCTACGAAGTCCGCTACCGCTTCCCGTCGCGTCAGGCTTTCCAAGCCTACGAGCGTGACCACGCGCCTCGTCTCCGCACTGAAGGCCTCGAGCGCTTTCCCCTATCGCTCGGCCTCACCTACCGGCGAACCGTCGGCGAAGCCACCATCATCCATCCCTAGCGCGCCCACACGGACGTGCGCGCGCTCGTCGCGCGGGTACCAAGCATAGACCCTGACTTTCCGCTACAGGCCGAGCAGGCTGGTTTGGCCGTGGTAGAAGCAGCCGGCCAGCGCGCCGGTGAGTAGAGTGGCCAGGGTGGCGGCGACCATGGCGCGCAGTCCGAGGGCGGCGAGGTCGGGCAGGCGCTTGGGGGCCAGGGCACTGAAGCCGCCGACCGCGATTCCCATCCCGGCAATGTGGGCGAAGCCGCAAAGTGCATACGAGACGATCAGCATCGTCCGGGGCGAAACCTGGGCACTTTCAGCGAGCGTCCCAAGCTCCTGATAGCTGACGACCTCGGTCAGGATGAGCCGCTGGCCAAGGAGACGGCCGGCGATCGTGAGATCAGCGGACTCGATGCCCAGCAACCAGGCGAGTGGGGTGAACGCCCATCCGAGCATGCGAGCCAGGCTCAGTGGCTCGGCCGTTGCGCCTCCTGGCAGAAGCCAGGTGCTCGCGACCGCGAGCAGGGCATCGAGAATGCCGACGATCCCGAGCACGGCGATCAGAATCGCGGCAATGCCGGCAGCCACGCGGACGCCTTCATTGGCACCTGTGGCGAGGGCAGCGAAGAGGCTGTGCTGTCTTTCGGAGCGGTCCATGGGCGGTACCGCCCCCAGCGTTTCGGGCCGGTCGCGTTCGGGCAGCATCAGCTTGGTCACGAGCACGGCGCAGGGGATCGACAGCAGGGATGCAGACAAGAGGTGCCCAGCGATCTGCGGGAAGGCGTCGCGGAGGAAGAGCACGTAGATGGCGAGGACCGTCGAGGCGGTCGTCGCCAGATTGGTGGTGAGGACCGTCAAGAGCTCCGAGCGGGTCATACGCGGCAGGTAGGGGCGGATTGCTGCCGCGGTCTCGACTCCGAAGAACATGTGGATCGATCCCGACAAGGCTTCGGCGCCGGATAGCGCCAGCGTTCGGTGGAAGAGACGGCTGAGCCAGCGAACCACCGGTTCGATCAGGCCGAGATGGTGGAAGGCCGCCATCGCGGCGGAGAAGAAGACGACCGCGGGAAGGATCTGAGCCGCCAGTACGAAGCCGATCGACGGCTCGCCCGCCGCAGTGGATTGCCCGGGCCCGAGCGCCAGGGGGCCAAAGAGAAACTCAGCACCGCGGGTGCTGCTGGCCAGGGCGGCAACCAGCATGTCATTCAGGATCAGGAGCAAGCGATGACTGGCCGGCACCAAGAAGACGATGGCGCCCAGGCCAAAGCTCAGCAAGGTGGAGCCCCAGACCGTGCGCCAGGGAATCGGGTGCCGGCAGCCTCCGATGATCCATGCAAGGCTGCAGATTGCCAACCAGCCGAAGAGGGAGAGGAGGTTGAGGGCGCTCATCGTGGGATGAATCAGCTACCGCGATGCGGTACTCCACCGACCGCGAGCGCCCAAGATGGCTCGCGCCTCGAAACGGGTGCACGCGAGCCCATGGAGCACGCGAATCGGACGCTACTTCTTTACTTTCGCGGACGTAATGGCGATGGGCTCGACCGGAACATCACCGTGGCCGCCGCGACGCGTCGTCTGGACGGACGACATTGCATCGACGACGTCCATACCTTGAATCACGCGCCCGAAGACGGTGTACCCCCAGCCCCGCGGGGTCTTCGAGGTGTGATTGAGGAAGTCGTTGTCGATCGAATTGATGAAGAACTGGGCTGTCGCACTATGGGGATCACTGGTGCGGGCCATGGCGACGGTGCCGCGCAGGTTCTTGAGGCCGTTGTCTGCCTCGTTCTCGACCGGTGCTTCGACCGGCTTCTGCTTCATGTCAGCCGTGAAGCCGCCGCCTTGGGCCATGAACTTGGGGATGATTCGATGGAAGATCGTGCCGTCGAAGTGTCCGGATTCGACATAGCTAAGGAAGTTCTCCACAGTCTTCGGTGCCTTCGCCGGATCGAGCTCGAGCACGATCGTGCCCTTGGTGGTCTCCATGACGATCTGCGGATTGGCGGTTGCAGTGTCGGCGGCGCCATCGGTGGCGGCCCCGCCGACCGCGGCCAGGCCAAAGCCGAGCGCGAGCGCGATGAGCTGCTTCATGATCTTGAATCTCCTGCGATTGAGGTGTTCGCCGACGCCGGGGCGCGGCCATTCGAACCAAGACCCTACCGAACGGCCTGCTTCGTCGCAAACAATACCGGGGGCATCGAACAGAGAGGGTCATGTCCGGCGCTGGTACGTATGTCGATACCGGGGGTGAAACGGGAGGCTTCGGCGAAAGCGTCTTTGATACACCTGGGAACCGAAGGACGCCTGTACGTTGCGAGAGGCGCCAAGGACGGAGCGCCTGCCTGTGACGACGATCGACCGGGGAACGGTGCCATGCATCGGGGCGTCGTCGTTGCGAACCTGGCGGACCGCGATGAACGGTTCGCTGTCATGCCCAAGGGTAAAGGAGAATGAGAATGACCAAGCTGGCAAACATGATCAAGCCTTCTGCCATCCTGCTCGGAATCGGCGCAATCGTGATCGTCTTGTTGATCCTGCCGACCCGCACCGTGTCAATTGACTGGGGAGCGGGTGGTGGCGAGTGGGTGTACTCCGCCTACGCGAACAGCCATAACAGTCTTTGCGCGCAGACCAATCCGAACGATCGCTGTGGCGAGTGGTGCGAGGTCAACTCGAGCGGCCAGTTCGAGGGGACTGGCCAGCTCTGTTGCATCGGCCAGAATGGGGTTTGCTACGCTCACAACGTCTTCTGGCCCTGAGATTTGCCTGGTTTCGAGGAGAACTGACCGTCGGTCGATGGACCATGCCGCAGAACGTCTCGCATGACATCACCGGTCTCTTGATCGCCTGGCGCGGAGGGGATTCCTCCGCGCTCGGTGAGTTGATGCCGGCGACGTATCGCAAGCTCAAGGCCGTTGCTGCACGCTTGCTGCGTACGGAACGAGCCGGAAGCACGCTCGAGACGACGGCCCTGGTCCACGAGGCCTACATCCGGCTCGTCGACCTGAATCGGATCGGTTGGCAAGATCGCGCCCACTTCTATGCCATGAGCGCCCGGCTCATGCGTCAGATCCTGGTCGACCACGCCCGCGCTCGGGCCCGCCTGAAGCGCGGCAGTGATCAGGTGCGGATCTCGATCGACGAGCTCAATCCGAAAGACGAGGCCACGGCGCCCCATGACCTCGTCGCCTTGGACGATGCGCTCCGCGACCTTGCCGCGCTCGATGCCGAGCGAGCGCGGGTGGTCGAGCTACGCTTCTTCGGCGGCTTGGGGCGGGAAGAGATCGGAGAGGTCATGGGCCTCTCGAGCGCGACCGTGTCACGCCGGTGGCGTGCGGCCCGCGCGTGGCTTCTGAGCTACCTCGAGGACAAGCGGCAATGACTTCCGCCGAGCATTGGGAGGAAGTGTGGAGCATCTTCGAGGCGGCAATCGCGCTACCGCCCGAACAGCGGTTGGCGTATGCCGCGGAGGCCTGCGGGGATCGCGCGGAGATCAAGCAGGCTGTGATCGGCATGCTCGCGGCGGATGGGGAGGTCGGGACGATCCTGGATCAGCCTCCGGTGGTCGACGATCAGCCGGTCTGGATGCCGCAGGGCGACATTGCTGCGCGAACTCTCGCTTCGAAGGCGGGCAGGGCCGGAAGGCGGAAGCCGCCGGCAGATTCGTCACCGTTCCGAGCGCGGCGCGATCCAAAGGATGAGGTGACGCTCTATCCTGGGCGCACGGATCAACCGGCGACCATCGGTCCTTACCGCATTCTGAAGCAGGTCGGGGAGGGTGGCATGAGCACGGTGTATCTCGCCGTGCGCTCGGACGACGCCTACCGACGCCGCGTGGTCGTCAAGGTGGTGCGTCGGGACATGGTGCGTCCCGGCGTGATTCGCCGGCTCCGGACCGAGCGACAGATCCTCGCCAGCCTGGAGCATCCGTACATCGCCCGGCTCTACGACGGTGCCGCCACCGAGCGCGGTGAGCCCTACTTCGTCCTGGAGTACATCGAAGGCCTGCCCATTGATGCGTTCTGTCAACACAACCGTCTTTCGCTCGAGAAGCGCATCGCGCTCTTCGTCAAAGTTTGCGAGGCGGTTCAGCACGCGCACCGCAACCTGATCGTTCATCGCGATATCAAGCCTTCCAACATCCTGGTGACCGCTGCCGGCGACCCAAAGCTCTTGGACTTTGGCATCGCCAAGGTGCTCAATCCGGAAGCTTGGTCGGTCGATCTCGAACCGACGACCGCGTCAGACCGGATGCTGACGCCGAGCTATGCCAGCCCCGAGCAGTATCGCGGCGGCACGGTGACCACCACCAGCGATGTCTACTCGCTCGGCGTCTTGTTCTATCGCCTGTTGACCGGAGGGTTGCCCCATGACCTTACGGGCCGCTCGCCAGGCGAGATCGAGCGGGTGCTGTGCGAGACCGAGCCCCTGCGGCCGAGTCTCGCAGCGGAGCAGCCGGTGGATCCGAACGGCACGGGCCCGGCGCGCCGCGAGCCGCCGACTGGCATCGGCTCGGCGGCGCTCCGTCGAGCGCTTTCTGGCGACCTCGATGCGATCGTGCTCAAGGCGTTGCGGGCAGCGCCGGAAGAACGGTACCCGACGGTCGATCAACTGGTCGTCGATCTCGCGCGATATCAACAGGGACAGCCCGTCGAAGCGCGTCGCGGCACCTGGCGGTATCGAACGAGCAAGTTCGTGCGTCGACACCGGACCGGTGTCACCGTCGCTGCCCTGGTACTGGCCCTGATGGCGACTTCGGCGTTGGCGCTCGCCGCATTCGCACGCCGGGTGGTAGAGGAACGAAACATCGCTCGCCACGAGCGCAACCAGAAAGCCGAAGTCCTTGCCGTCTTCGAGGAGCTGGTCGCCCACGCGGAGCCCTTTCGTACGGCAAGTGGGGAGCTGAGCGCGCGCGAGCTCGTCCTGGGGAGCAAGCGTGCGCTGGCCAATCGCGTGCTCGATCAGCCCCCGCTGCGTGCGCAACTCCTGCATACGACCGGGTCGATGCTCCTGCGACTCGGTGCGCTCGACGAGTCGCGGGAGCAGCTCGAGCAGGCGTTGGAGATCCGTCGGAAGCTCCATTCGGAAGCGCATCCGGATACCGCCGCGACCCTGCGCGCCCTCGCGCGAACGCGCAAAGAGCAAGGCGACTATGACGAGGCTGAGGCACTGGCTCGGCAAGCGTTGACCATGATCCGTCAGATCCCGGAAGCCGCCCCTGCAGACGTCGCCTCGTGCTTGACGGCCTTGGCTTCCGTCCTGTGTGTTCGCCAGGCATTCGACCTGGCCGAGGAGCCCATTCGGGAAGCCTTGGCGCTGGCGGAAGAAGCTGGTGCCTATGGCGAATCGCTCGGCATTACCAATCTCGAGTTTCTCGGTCTGGTCGAGATCCGTCGTGGTCGCTATGCGGCGGCCGTGCCGACACTCCGGGAAGCCGTTCGGAAGCACCGTTCCTACTATGGTGAAGATCATCCCTTTCAGCTGATGGCGCTGAACGATCTGGGGCTCAGCCTGCGCTGGCTGGAGCAGTGGGACGAGGCGGAGTCGGTGTACGAGGAGGCACGTGCGCTAGCCCTCCGCGCATACGGTAAGGAGCACCGTGACTACGCGATGATCTCCAACAACTTGGGCGGCGTACGCTACGCGAAAGGGGCGTACGAAGAGGCGATCGAAGCGTACGAGGAGTCGCGCGAGGCGATCATCGAGATGGCTGGCCCCGACCACTGGCGGGTCTTTTTTATCGAGACCAATATCGAGGCAGCGCGCGTTCGTCTCGGCCAGGCGGCGGTCGCCGAGCGCAACTTGCGGGTCGGTCGCGCCACGTGGCAACAGCGCCTGGGAGGCGAGCACTGGCTACTGGCGCAGGTCGACAGCATCTTGGGAGAGGCCCTTGCCGCACTCGGACGCCGCGAAGAGGCCGAGATCCTACTCGTCGCAGGTTTCGAAAGGCTGATCGACCTCGGCGCGGCCGACCGTTCCCAGCGACGAGCGCTCGACCGGCTGACTGGATTTCTCACCGCGGAAGGGCGAAGTGAAGACGTGCCGCGTTTCGAGGCGATGCTCAGCGCGGCGCAGGATCAAGGCTGACGCGGTCAGTAGACGCTTCCGGTCGGGCGCTCACCGGAAACGAAAGCGGCTAGCCCAACAAGCGGCTAGCCCCTCTTCGTTGCGGTTGCCCGCGCATGGTGCGCGGATGCCTATTCTTCGGCGCGATTGGATTCGGCAACGATCTTCTGCTGGATCTGACGCGGTACTTCCTCGTAGCCCTCGACTTCCATCGTGAAGGACGAGCGCCCCTGGGTAATGCGGCGCAGGATCGACGCATAGTCGAGCATCTCCGCAAACGGCACCGTCGCCTTGATGATCTGGGTGGCACCATCGGCATCCATGCCTTGCGGCCGGCCCCGGCGCGAGGAGAGATCACTCATGATGTCGCCCATGAATTCCTCGGTGGTGGTGATCTCGACGTGCATCATCGGCTCGAGGATGGTGGGTGCCGCCTTGGACATCGCGTCCTTGTAGGCAAGCGATCCTGCGACTTTGAACGCCATTTCCGACGAGTCGACGTCGTGGAACTGGCCGTCTAGCAGTCGTACGCGGAACCCGCCCATCGGATAGCCCGCCACGTAGCCGCGGGCTCGCGCTTCCTCGATCCCCTTGTCCACGGCGGGGCGGAAATTCTGCGGAATCGACCCGCCGAAGATCTCGTCCTTGAACTCGTAGCTCTCGCCATCGGCCAGCGGCTCGATGGTGATCTTGCAGTCCGCGAACTGACCGCGGCCACCGGACTGCTTCTTGTGCCGCCCGTGGCCTTCCGCCGCACGCTTGATGGTCTCGCGATACGGCACACGGGGCGGGTGAAGGATGACGTCGACCTTGTGCCGATTCTTCAGCTTGGCGATCGTGATCTCGACGTGAAGCTGCCCACTGCCAGAAAGCAAGAGCTCATTGGTCTGCGAATCGCGGCCGAAGCGCAGGCTGACATCTTCGTCCATCAACCGTCCGAGGGCCTCGCCGATCTTTTCTTCGTCACCCTTAGCCTTGGGTTCGATGGCGAAGGAGATGGCGGGGGCACGCACGAAGATCCAGCCGAGTTGAATCGGCGCGTCCTTGGTGCACAAGGTGTCGCCGGTTCGGGTGCTCTTCAGCTTGGCGACGGCCCCGATGTCACCGGTGACCAGCTTGCTGATCTGCGTGCTCTGCTTGCCCTGCAGCGTAAGCAGGTGGCCAAGCTTCTCCAGCCCTTCTTCGCGGCTGTTCCACATGGCTTCGTCGCCGTTGAGCGTGCCGCTGACCACACGCATCAGGCTGATGCGGCCGGTGAAGGGGTCATTGAGTGTCTTGAAGACCAGCGCGTTTGCCGGGCCGTCCGCATCGATGGCCACTGGCGCGTCATCGCCGCCAATGGTGGTCGCCGGGAAGGTCTCTCGAGCGATCGGGCTAGGAAGCGTTTCGACGATCGTGTCGAGCAGAGCCGATGTGCCGATGCCATGCGCGGCCACGCCGATCGTGATCGGCACGATGGAGCGATTCAGCACTGCCTTGCGCAGCCCTTCGCGGAGCAGATCTTCCGGCAGCTCACCCTCTTCGAAGTAGCGCTCCATCAGGGCGTCGTCGGTTTCGGCGATGCCTTCGATCAGCTTGCTGCGCAACTTCTCGATCTGCTCGGTCAACGGGGCCGGTACGTCGATCTCCTTGCCCTTGCCGTCGCCGTCCGCGTCGTACGTGAAGGCTTTTCCGGTGAGGAGGTCGACCATGCCGTTGAAATCGCCCTCCTTGCCAATCGGGAAGTAGAGCGGGCGAACATGGCGTCCGAAGCGCTCACGAAGCTTCACGACCACCGCCATGTAGTCGGCGTTCTCGCGGTCCAGCTTGTTGAGGTGAATCAACGTCGGTTGGTTCACCTCCTCGGCAAAGACCCAGAGCTTCTCGGTGGTGACCTGGACACCGGAGGCGGCGTTGACCACCAGGACCATCGTGTCGGTGGCCCGCACTCCCGCCCGCGCTTCGGCACCGAACAGCCCGAGGCCCGGGGTGTCGATGACGTTGATCTTGTGTTTCCGCCAGGGCAGGTGGCAGGCAGCCAAGGAGACCGAGGACTGGCGGGCGACTTCGACTTCGTCGAAATCGGTGACCGCGTTCCCGTCCTCCACCCGATTCATGCGATTCACCACTCCACCGGTGTAAAGCATGGCGCTCGCCAGCGTTGTCTTGCCTGTGTCACCGTGCCCAGCCAGGGTGATGTTGCGAATCTGAGTCGGGCTCTCCACCTGCATCGCTCGGGAACCTCCTGGTCGCTTTGCCGTAATCGGGAACGCTGAGAAGGCGGGAACTATACCATCCGAGTTGCGTACGACCGACAGAGGGCAATCGCGGGGCTGGGCGCCCGCCGAAACACCCTCCGAAACGTCCGATTGACCGCCCTCGTTTGACGGCCCCGAGTGGAGCTGCCTACAATGTCTGTCTTGTCCTCTGGCTCCAACTTCAGATCGAGATGACGCAGAAGAAGCTAGGCCGCTATGAGATCGTCGGCGAGCTGGGCAAAGGCGCGATGGGCGTGGTCTATCTCGCCCGCGACCCGCTCATTGGGCGAAGCCTCGCGCTCAAGACTTTCCGGCTCGGCTACGGTGCTTCCGGCGCTGAGCTCGAGCAGTTTCGCGCACGCTTCCTTCGCGAGGCACAAAGTGCCGGCATTCTCAATCACCCCAACATCGTCACCATCCACGACGTGGTGGTCGAGGAAGGGGAGCAGGGCGTTGTCTTCATCGCCATGGAGTATGTGAAGGGGACGGATCTCAAGCAGCTCCTCAAGCGCCGTGAGCGGCTTCCGCTTTCGTTCACCATCGACGTCGGTGTCCAGCTCGCGAATGGCATCGAGTACGCCCACCAGCACGGCGTGGTGCATCGCGACATCAAGCCGGCCAACATCATCCTGACCAAGAGTGGGCAGGCGAAGATCACGGACTTCGGCATTGCCCGCATCGATGCTTCGAATCTCACCGTCGAGGGGCAGCTTCTCGGTACGCCCAACTACATGGCGCCGGAGCAGATCCAGGGGCGCGAGGTGGACCACCGCGCGGACCTCTTCTCTCTCGGTGTGTTGCTCTACGAGATGGTCACCGGCATGAAGCCGTTCGCTGGCGAGAATCTCACGATGGTGACCCACCGGATCGTCCACGAGCCCTTCTCGCCACCCAAAGAGAGCATCGCGAGCTTGCCGCCGGGGATGATGGCGGTTCTCGACAAGGCGCTGCGCAAGGATCCGGACGATCGCTACCAGCGGGGTAAGGAGCTGGCTACTGATCTGGAGCAGCTCCGTGAGGAGCGGCGCCCAGTCGTCCCTTCGAGCGTGTCGTTTCTCGGCGCGCCGAGCCAGCCCGCTGCCCCGGTACCAGGTGTCACCCAGCCTGCCGCGCCGTCGGCACCGCCTCCGTCGGGGGTTCACGAGCTCGGTGCCGAAACGATTCCACCGGCAGTGCCCGCAGGTGTACCGGCCCCGACCCCAGTCAGCGCGCATGAGAGTGGCGCGGGCATCGCACCGCCAGCAGCGGCCGGCATTCCAACCGGAGCCTCGGTTCCAGCGGATGTCATGGCTCCCGAGGTGGAGAGCGCGACAGACGTGCCACTCTCAGCTCCGCAGCCAAGTGTCGGGACGACCAGCCTGCCGGGGCCGATCGGCGGCTCAGCAGCCGTTTCCCCGCCATCGTCGCCCGAAGCCGCGATCGCGGAGGCGCGCGCGGCGCCGGTGCCGAGCGGAACCCTGGTCGCACCGCCGCCGGCTGCCGAGCCAACGCCCGCCGTCGCGATGCCTGCTTCGCCACCCGCGAAGTGGGATCGGCGCCTGTTGTGGGGTGGGCTGGTGATCGGTGTGCTTGCGCTTGCAGGACTCGGGATCTGGCTCTTCGGTGGTGGTGATCGGGCGGCCGGCGCTGCCCAGGCTGAGGCCTGGCGTTCGGATCACGCGGCAGCGCAGCGCTATCTCGAGGCCGGAGACACCCGTGCGGCCGTGGTCGCGTTCGATCGTGCGCTGGCCATTCACGGATCGATTCCAGAGCTGGCGCGCGCGCGCGATCAGGCACTCGAAAAGCTGGCCGCCGAAGCTGCCGCCGGACCGACGGATCCCCTTTCGGCCGCGGGGGAGGAAGCGCCCGACGCCGAAGCCGGTGATGGGGCTGCCGAGGACGACCCGAAAGCCGTGGTCGCAGCCTTGCTCGAGGAGGCGCGATCAGCCTTACGTGACCGGCGCTACGAGCGTGTGCTCGAGCTGGCGCACCAGGTCAACGAGACCGAGCCGCGCAACCGCGACGCTCGCCGCCTGGCCTCGGCCGCCGAAGATGGATTGGCACGGCGCGCGCGTGCGGGCAATCGCCTCGGGGGCGGCGCGAGCGCGAGCGGACGGACGACGCCTCGTGCTACCACCCCGGTGACGCCCCGGGTCGCGCCACCCCCTTCACCCCAGCCCGCGCCGCCCCCGCCGCGTCGCCGTCCATCGACGCCGCCTCCCCCCACGGCACGGCCTACGCCGCCGCCAGCATCGGCAGCTGCGGGGATCGCGGTGGCGATCGATCTGGAGAGCCAGGTTGCGGAAGGGATCCTGACGATTTACCAAGGTCAGGAACGCGTCTATCGCGACCGTTTCGAGTTCGAGGGAAGCGGCATGTTTGGGCGTGGGAAGGCAAGCGGCAAGCGGCAGGACTCCGTGACGGTTCCGGGGAACCAGCCACTCAAGATCTACCTGTGGCGCCAAGGGGCGTCGACCCAGAGCATCGAGTTGGCCGGAGCCCCGGGTAGCCAGGGGCACCGAACGCTGATGGTCCGCATCGACGCCTCCGGCAAGCTGCGCGCCTCCTGGCGTTAGTCCGCCTTCTCGGTGGCGACGCCGTCAGGGCGTTGCCATGCTCCACGCGGCGGTATTGCCCGACTCGAAGCTGTCCCGGAAGACGCAATCTGCGTCGCCTTCCGCGCATCCCCACGGCACGAAGATCTCGATCAGGTCCCGCTCGCTGTCGTTGCCACAGGCATCCGTTGCCGTTGCCGTCACGGTGTAGATACGACCTTCGGGATCCGTGTCTGCCCGCTCTGCCCGCGCGCACAGCCGATCCTCTGTGGCGTCGTAGAAGCAGTCATTGACGGTCATGCCGTCGCCGTCTTGGCCGGGGAACTCTGGGCAGGGTGCGTCGTCGCACTGGCTCGACACACAGCTGATCGCGAAGTCGATCGGGAACGACTGACACACATCCGCCACCGTGGCCATGGCGCGGATGTCTTCGATGCATCGGTAGTTGTGATCCGGCTCGAAGAACGTCCGTTCCTCGAGCGTGGCGGTGATGGCGGGAGGCTTGGTGTCCACGGCACTCAGCTGCCGGGTCCCGCTTCGTGCGTTGCCGCAGACGTCGGTCGCCGTGAACGTGATGTCGACCGGCGTGCCGGGAATGCAGCTTCGCGGAATCAGCGCTGGCGCATTGTGGGTGATCGGTGCTGCACCGCAGTTGTCCGAAGAGGTTGCCTGGTCGAGCCAGGCAACCACCTGCGGATCGTCGACTGGTGTGCCTCCCGGCGCGCTGCACTCCACGCGCGCATTGGTGGGCAGGGACGTCAAGCTGGGCCGGAACGGGTCGCTGACCGTCACCGGAGACACTTCGAAACCGGCGTTGCCGCAGGTGTCGAAGGCGGAGAAGGTGACGAAGGTCGAGCTGGAGCCGTCACAGCTCACCGGGAAGAGATCGGGAACTCCGCTGATGCTGAGATCAGCGTCGCTGCATTCATCCTGGGCACTCGCCTGGTCGAGCCAGTTGGTGACCTGCGGGTCGCTGTCGCGCACGCCACCCGGGCTGTTGCAGGTCAGGTTGAGCGGATCCGGGACTGTGATCGCTGGTGGATCGAAGTCTTGGATGGTGATCAGCTGTTGGCAGGTCGTCAAGTTGCCGGCTGCATCGCGTGCCGTCCAGTTTCGGAAGATGTTGTCGATCACCGGGGTCGGAGGACAACTGCCGCCATCGGAGACATCGAAGAAGTCGACGACCGGGTCCCGGTCGCAGGTGTCGCGAGCGGTTGCGCTGCCCGTGCGTTCGGGGTTGGTCGGGTCGTTACACCCGAGCACGACATCGTCGGGACAGAACAGCATCGGCCCGTCGAGATCGCCTCCTGCCTCGGGGTCCTCGTCGTAGTAGGTGTCCATGCTGCCGCCGGCCGGCGCGTCGCCTGCCCAGGTCATCCGTGCCGAGCACTCACCGAAAGCGATACCGACGTACTCACCGACACGGGTGGTCGGCGGCATGGAGCTGCCAATGGTTGCCGTCGAAGCATCGAGATCGATCGGGTTGTCGTTGACCCGCACGGATCCGAACCA
>CALFAM010000336.1 GCA_937948815.1 uncultured bacterium | reverse complement strand
ACCGGCCCCAGATTCGGCAATGCCCTCTGCGGCGCCCTCCCTTCCTTGGGAGCGCTTGCCGACGCCGAAGGATCTCCCGGCTGATCGACCGCTCCAGGTGGGCTTCTTGATCGTCGACGGCGTCTACAACTCCGAGCTGATCGCGCCCTGGGACATCTTTCACCACACGATCTTCCATACCGAGCCCGGCATGGAAGTGTTCGCGGTGTCTCCTGACGGTGAGCCCGTCAACACTTTCGAAGGTTTGCGCATCGAAGCCCACTATGGGTATGACGACGCTCCGCCGATCGATGTCCTGGTGGTACCGAGTGCCGAAAACTCGATGGGCTCGGATCTCGAGGACACCCGCATGATCGATTGGGTGCGCGAGCGTGGGCAGAAGGCACGGTTCGTGATCTCCCTGTGCGATGGCGCCTTCGTGCTCGCCCAAGCCGGTTTGCTCGCCGACCGCGCGATGACCACCTTCCCGGGCGATCTCGATGCGTTTGCGGAGCGCTTCCCGGCTCTCGATCTGCGGCGTGGGCCCAGTGTCGTGCACGACGGCCCCGCGATCACCTCACAAGGGGGCGCACGCAGCTATGATCCAGCCATGTACTTGATCGATCATCTCTACGGTGAGGCCGTCGCGCGCGGAGTCGGGCGCGGCATGGTTCTCCCCTGGCCGCCGCACGACCTCGATGCCCTGGTGGTGAATCCATGAGCCCGAGCCCAATGAGCAAGAGCCAACTGCGCACGCCGCTCGCCGCCCGTCATGCTGTGCTCGGCTTGCTGGTGCTGGTGGTCGCCGGCATCGTCAGCCTTCGGGCGAGCCGTCCGCCGGCGCCTCTGCCTGCAGACGCGCCGGCCGAGGCCTTCTCGGCTAGCCGAGCGATGATCCACGTCAATGAGCTGGCAGCCTCACCGCGGCCGGTCGGTACGCCTGCACATGCCGCCGCGCGCGAAAAGCTCTTGGCGGAGCTGGGGCAGCTCGGTCTTCGTCCGCAGGTGCAGCGGGCAACGGTCGCACGAGCTCGCGGCAGTCGATTCGTCTCCGCGGCGGTGGTCGAAAACGTCGTGGCCCGCTTGCCCGGGCGCGAAGCTGGCCCCGCCGTGCTCCTGATGGCGCACTACGACACGCGACCGACCACCGCGGGCGCGGCCGACGACGCCTCGGGAACCGCCGCCGTGCTCGAAACCGTGCGTGCGTTGCGGGCGCGACCGGTGCCGCGGCGCGACATCATCGTTTTGATCACCGACGGCGAAGAGGCCGGCCTCATGGGCGCGCGCGCCTTTGTCGATGAACATCCGTGGAAGAGCGACGTCGGCGTGGTGGTCAACCTCGAAGCCCGCGGGCAACGCGGCCCGGCCATCATGTTCGAGACCAGCGGCCCGGCAAACGCGCCGCTGGTAGAAGCGTTCGCAAACAGCGGCGCGGCAACCCTGGCCAACAGTTTGACAGCCGAGGTCTACCGCCGCCTGCCCAACGACACCGACCTCACGGTCTTCGCGCGGCAGAACATCGCGGGCTTCAACATCGCCTTCATCGGCGGCCTGTCCGCCTACCACACCGCCCTCGACCGTCCCGAGACCCTGGATCTGGGGAGTCTTCAGCAAATGGGTGATGCGGCGCTGGCGCTGGCCGTCGAGCTGTCAGAAAGGCCGATCGACCTCGATGCGCGGGGGACCTCGATCTACTGGAACCCGCTGGGCGCCCAGTTGATTCGCTACCCGGGTTGGCTGGCCTTGCCCTTGGCCTTGCTCGCCGCGCTCCTGTGGGGAAGTGCCGTGTTGCTCGCGCGTGGGCGTGGACTGCTCGAGCTGACCGATCTGCTGCGCGCCATCCTCTTCGGCTTGCTGGCCCTGGTCTTGGTTGCGGCGGTCGCCTTCTCGGGCTTCTGGCTGCTCCTTCGGCTTGCGCCGTCGTTGGCGCGAGGTCCCTATGGCTTGCCCTATGACGGTGGCATGATCACGTTCGCCCTGCTCGCGCTCGGTACGGGTGCGGCGGCCTGGGCGCTTGCACGAGGCCGGCTCCCCGACCGACCGGTAGCCCTGGCGCTCGGAACCCTCGCCTTCTGGCTGCTGCTCGCCATTGGCGTCAGCATTGCGGTACCTGGGGCGAGCTTCCTGCTCACCTGGCCGTTGGTGGCTGCATCGCTCGGCTGCGCGGTGGCGACGTTCATGCTGTCGCGGGGACCCAAGTCGGCGCCTGCGACCCTCCTGCTCACCCTTGGCGCGCTGCCCGGCGTGGTCCTGATGGTGCCCATCCTCGCCTTGTTGCAAGACGCTTTGACGGTACGTGCCACGGTCGTGTTGGCGACGGTGTGGACCCTGGTGATCTGGTTGGTTGCGCCCCTCTGGGCGGCGGTCAGCGGCAAGCTGCGGACCGCCCCGCTCGTTCTCGGCGTTCTTGGTCTCGCCGTGCTGCTCAGGGTGGTCGTGTCCGACGGGGCTTCCCCCGAGCGGCCGGCGGTCGACTCGCTGGCCTATCGACTCGACGCCGACTCGGGCGAGGCGCAGTGGGTTTCGGCAGATCGCCGAGCGAGCCACAACATCGGCGTCTTGCAGCGCGGGAACGGTCAGGAGCCCAAGACGCGTGAGCCCAGTGATTTTCCGTTCCGCGGCGCTCCCATGCTGACGGCTTCCGCGACGACGGTTTCGGTGGCGGCACCCGAGCTGCAAACGATCACCGCCGAGCCGCGGTTCCTGCGTGTGCGGCTGCTGTCACCGCGCGGTGGCGCGGCAGCCTGGATCGAGGCCAAGCCGGCCGAAGCCGGCACCATCGAAGCGGTCTGGGTCGACGCCAACCGCGTGCAACTTCCAGGTGAAGCCAGTGCGCCGGTTCGTTTTCGCATCGTCGGTCTGCCTTCGACTGGCCTTGCCCTCGCTTTCGAGCACACGGGAACACTCGACGTACGTGTGGTCGACCAAACCTATGATCTTCCTGCCGTCGACGGCTGGCCCGAAGATCGGCCTCACAGAATCGCTCAACCCACCTGGCTCGCGGAGTCGACCTTGGTGTCGCGTTGGTTCAGCTTTCCAGAAGGCGTTGCGCCTGCAGACTCGTCGGTCGCTGACCCGGCCGCCGCCGAGCCGCAGGAGGCGGGCGCGGCTGCCGCTTCCGCGATGCTCGAGTCAGAGTGATCACCAGGCGATGATCGAGGCCGCAGAGGGCTCCGTAGCATCGGAGCTCGTGGCGCGCATTCAGCGTGGCGACGAGGCGGCAGAGCGCATGCTTGTCGAACGCTATGGCGCGGGCTTGCGGCTGTTGCTGCGGCGCCTCGCGCGCAACCCGGACCTGGCGTCCGATCTCGAGCAGGAGACCTTCCGGTTGGTGCTCGAGAAAGTCCGGCGAGACGAGCTTCGCGCGCCGGACAAGCTGGCGGCATTCATCCGGGCAACAGCGCGCAACCTCTTCATCATGGATCGCCGCAAGGCCTCGCGCTACGTCGAGCTGGAGGATGGCGTCGGGAAAAGGCCGGCGCCGGCGCCCTCCGGCGACGCGCTCGACAAGGCGATCCGCCATCAGCAGGCCGATCAGGTGCGTCGCCTGCTGGGGGAGCTGCGCAACGAGCGGGATCGGAGGCTGCTGATTCGGTACTACGTGAGTGAGGATCCCCGCGAGATCATCTGTCGTGACCTCGGCATTGACCCCGGCCGGCTGAATCGAGTCCTATTTCGTGCCCGCAAGCGCCTTCGGGAGCTCTTCGATCGCTCGCGGCCCTGGGGTAGATCGAAGCCGGATGTCGAGGCGAGGCAACGAGCATGAGTGCATTGCATCATCGAGCGATCGAGGCTGACGGAATCGTCGAGGGCTACGTGACGGGCCGCCTCGACGCCGAGACGCACGCGCGGTTCGAGGAGCACTTCCTCGACTGCCCGCAGTGCATCGCCGCGGTCGAAGAGGCGGAAGAGCTCGCAGCCGGGCTTCGCCAGGTGGCGCGGGACGGGATGCATGATGCATCGTCCCGGGCGCCCGTACGCCGCCCGTCCCTGCCGTTGCTTCTCGCGGCAGGGCTCGCGGGTGTGGCCCTGGTCCTGGCGACCCTTCTCGCCAATCGTCAGATCACGATTCTGGAGGACGACCTCGCCGCCGCGCGTGCCCCCCAGGCCAACACGCCGATCATTCGCCTGGCGGTGCTGAGGTCAGACGATGGCGAGGCGGTCCAGCGAATTCGTCTCGGGGCACAGCCCGAGTGGTGGCTCGTGACCGTCCCCGCACCGCGCGCCGTTGAAGGCGCCCGTCGCGCGCTGAGCATCCTGCGCGACGACGGCGAGATCATTTGGCAAACCGAGGACGCCGTGGTCGACGCCCGGGGCGAGCTCTCGGTCAGCGTGCACTCGTCGTGGCTGCCGCCAGGCAGCTACCGCCTGCGGGCAGCCCCGCTCGCGCCGCCGCGCGGGTTGGATGAAGGAGAGCCGATCGTCATCCGCTTGCTGATCGAGGCGCCTCCTCACTAGCCTCGACGAACGACTTCCTCTTCGGCGCCCCAGGCCACAGCCTGATTGATGGCGCTATCGTCGTCCCCCGTGGAGTCCGTGAGGGCGGTGAGCAAGCTGCGCTCGAACGGCATGAGCTGGCATGCCGGAGTGGCTCGATGCAGGAAGGCGAAGATGGAATCGACCCCATCCTGCTGCCGGATCGAGCGATGCCAGAACGAGACCGAGCGATCGGGGCTGTCGAAGGTGTGGGTGTCGGCGTGCCAGATCAGCGTGTCGCCGTGACGCCAATCCCCTTTCTCATTCTCGAACCACAGTGTGAACTGCTCGGGCGCGTCTCCTTGGTCGATCCGCACCCGGCAATCGTCCCGGCCGACCCGCACGCGCCACAAGATGCCGACGAGTCGGCCGGGCAGCACGCGTTGTTCGCGTGAAGCGGGTTTGGGTCCTGCCGGTGGGATTGCGGTCTCGGGAGGTGAATGCATGGTGCGGCTCCTTGCTCTTCGAAGGTGGTCGGTCGGAAGGTGTGTCGTCGATTCGATGACAGGGTGCGGGCAGGGCCCGGAATGTCCCAGGCCCGGCCGATTCACGACCCAGGGCCGAGCAGGACGAAGGGGGCCCAGAAGGCTGGGTCGCGCCAGCGTGCGTCGGCGCGCATGCGCTGTTGTGCGTGGCGGAGCGCATCGGCCGGACGACGCTCGTCGTCGAGCAGGGCGCGATAGAGCGAGACCATCAGCGCCGCGGTAGCCTGATCCTGGACCGTCCATAGACTGGCGATCACGTTTTGCGCACCGGCGTAGAGAAAGCCTCGCGTCAGGCCGATCAAGCCTTCGCCCCACAGCGCGCGTCCCAACGCGGTACGGCATCCGCTGAGGATCACCAGCTCCGCGTCGAGATCGAGGTTGTAGACGTCGTACAGGCCGAGGAGACCGGGCTGCTCGGCGCCGGTTCGGTCAAAGCGTGAGAGCACCAGGGCCGAGAGCTCAGGATGCGCGGTGTCGATCCAGCCGTGGGTGGCGAAGTGCAGCACCTGGTAATGGCCGAATGCGCCGTCGATGACCCGATCGCGTCGCGCATCGAAACCGAGATGAAGATCGACGCGTCCGGGTGCCAGCGCGGCTATGGCCTCAGCTTCCCGCCGGCTGTGGGCCAGGCGCGGCAGAGCTTCGATCCCGGGCAGCAGGTCCGCTGCCTCGGCAGTCGATTCTTCGGTGGTGGACATTGCTGCGGCCACACGCGGATCGGATCGTGCGAAGACCGGATCTGCCAGTACCGCGATGGCGGGGGCATTCGAGGTCGTGAGAGCGCGCTCCGGTCCAGAGGCATCCGGAGCAGGGTGGGCTCGCAGCAAGCTGGCGGCTGGAAGATGGGCGACCTCGTGGTGCACGAGCAGCGGCGGATGCTTCTCGCTTGGTGCATGCTCGTCGCCCGCCGTCGCCGGTTCGGGAGCGCTCGGCGGCCGACGCAGCGCCGCGAAAGGCACATAGTGGAGCGCGCCGTCGGCGACCACCAGCACGCGACGATGATCGAGGCGCTGGGCAATGGGGCCCAGAATCATGTCGGCCAGGAGGTCCCGGGCGGCGGAGTCACTGCGGCCGGTGCGCAGGTCGACCTGGCTGAGATCACGGTGGGTCGTGCGCGCCAGCGCCTCGATCTCGCGGCGTGCCGGCAGCACGTGCGTGTCGAACCGGGTCTGGGTGAGCGCCCACAGGAAGCTACGGGAGTCTCCCAGACGGTAAACCAGCACCAGGGTGTCAGGCGTCAGGGCGCGTTGCACGTCCTCGACCGTCGTGGCCGGCGGATCGACCAAGGCGGCGAGGCGTGGGCTGCGCGCGCGCAACGCTGACCACACCGCTTCGAGGTCACCAAGGGCGGCCACCAGCGCCTGGTCGGCGGATCCTGACCGGCGCTTCTTCGAACTGGCCGCACGCTGCTTGCGGACCTGTTCCGAGCGTGCGCTGAGCTGTCGTTGTGCAGAGACCAGGCGGGCGCGCAGTGTCGGAGACAATTCGTGACCGACAGCGCGGCCGGCCAACAGCTCACCGAGGGTTCGCGCCCGTGCTGACTCGCTGAGCATGAATGCCCTGCGGTCGTGGCCTGCGCTTGGCTCACGCTGGTGACGCGCGAAGGCGAGGTCGATCGACAAGGCATAGACGCGGCGTTGGGCATCGAGGAAGGTGGCGCGCTGAATCGGGTCGGCGATGCGCGCCCGCAGTGACTCGATGCGCTGCCGGGCACGAGCCAGGTGCTGCTCGGCGCTGTCGAGCGCCCCACCCTGGATGGCTGCCTGGGCGAGGGCAGCCAGGCTGGCCGTGGCACCCACCGGATCCTGGAGCCGGTCGAAGTCATCCGCCGCCGTGTTCAGCTCGGCGATGGCTTCTGCCAGCTGGCCGAGGCCGAGCAGGGCCTCGGCTCGGCGCAGGCGCACACGTGTCTGGCGTGGTTGGTCGCCGAGCGCGGACTGCATGGCCAGCGCACGGTCGAGGGCTCCGAGGGCGAGACCGGGGTATCCGCGCGTGATCAACGCGGTCCCGATCATTTGAAGCGCCGCCGCTTCCCCCCGCCGGTTGCCGCTCGCCTTGCGCAGGCGGTGACTGTCGCGGAAGGCGAGCAGTGCCTGTCGGCTGTCACCGAGGGCCAGATGAACCTGGCCGAGATTGCTCAGGGTCACGGCCTCGCCCACGGGATCGCCGACCTCCCGACGGAGCGTCAGGGCGCGTTCGAAGAGGACCCGGGCGCGCTTCGGGTCCCCGAGGCTGTGGTGGGCGAAAGCGAGATTGTTGAGCGTCCTCGCCTGCCAATAGCGATCGCCGGCGTGCTCGAAGAGGGTGAGCGCGCGTCGATAGGAAGCCACGGCGCGATCGGGCTCGCCGAGGGAGCGGTACAGCGCGCCGAGATTGTTGAGCGCTTGTGCTTCGCCTTGCCCGTGCTCGTTCAGGCGGTGGAGGGCGAGGGCTTGTTGATGGGCCTCGAGAGCTCGTTCCGGCTCGCCGAGTGCCGCCTGGACGCCCCCGAGGTTGCCCAACATCACGGCCTGGAGGGCCTGATCGTCCAGCGTTCGGGCGCTCGCGAGCACGTCGCGGTAGCAGCGGGACGCTTGCTCGAAAGCGCCACGTCGATGCTCAACCAGGCAGAGGCCGGCTCGGGCATCGATCATGCCGTGCCGGTCGCCCACGGACTGCCAGGCGTCGTATGCGGCCTGCAGCAGCCGCTCTCCCGCGTCGAGATTTCCGCGCCGCAGGCGTAGGCCGCCCTCGGCGGCGAGTGCCCAGGCATGCATGCCCATGGCGTGTTCCGCGGGCGCGCCCTCGCTCGTCGTCCGGTCACTCAAGGCCCGGTGGCTGCCAGCGTGGGCCAGGGCGTCGTCCAGTCGACCCTGGGCGCTCGCCAAGGCCGCACCCAAGCCATGGGCCGCGGCCTCGCGCGGCGCGTTGCCAGCAGCCCGGAACCCGTCCACGGCGTTCGCCACGAGCGCTGCCATCGCTTCGGCGTCGCCACCGCCGTTGAGGCGAAAGCGCCGCCCGACCTCGTGGAGCGCGGTCTCGGCATCGATTCGGAAGGTGTCCTCATCGGTGAGCGGGTCGATCCGAATCCGGTAAGGGCCGGGGGGCTCGGCACGCGAGGCCGCGGCGATGCGAACGGTCAGTCCCTGAGCCGATGACGCGTGCCAATCGGGAGGGATCAGCACGGTTTCCAGCCCACGATCCGCGCTCGGGCTCTGCACGCCGACGATGTGGGTACCGTCATCGGCTTCGAGATCGACCACCACGTCGACACCGCGTTGCTCGACGGTCAGCACCTGCGTCTGTCGAGCGGGCGGCAGATGGAAGACATCGGCTGCACCCCGCGCGAGCCACCTCTCGAACACGGTACCCGGTCTCAGGGTTTCGACGCTTCCGGGTGCGGTCGACGCATCCTCCCCACGTGCAGCCGTCCCGGACAGTCCCGCACTGATCAGTGCGACGGCCAACGCAGCAATCCGCCAGCGAGCAAACCGTGCCGAAGCCGCGAAACGGGCCCTGGGCGGCGCCGACTCACGCGTGCGGCTTGATGGTGCTTGGGGTGGCCCAACGAGCGTGATTCTCGACATGTTGCGGATTGGGTTGGGACCTTTGGGGCGCTTCCTGCACTCCTTCCCTGAACCGTGCACGAGCGTGGGTGTCCGACAGGCCGATCGAGGCTTCGCGACATCGACGCCAGCACCCTTGGAGGAGACGCTGATGATCGTTGATTGCCGAACTTACACGCTTCGGGTCGGAACACAAAATGCCTTTGTCGAGCTCTACGAACGCTACGGCCGCGCGGTCCAGCAGCGTGTGCTTGGTGAGCCGGTCGGCTGGTATGCCAGTGAGATTGGCGCGCTCAACCAGATCGTTCATTTGTGGTCCTACCGTTCACTCGACGAGCGCGCCCGGCGGCGGGCCGCGTTGGGCCGAGAGCCGGCATGGCAGAGCTATCTGCAGCGCGCCATGAGCATGAACGCCATCACACGGCAGGAAAACCAGATTCTGCATCCGGCCTTGCGCCAAGACGCCGCATCGGCGGTGGCTGTTGATGACCATGGCTCAGACTGCGTCCGCGATGATGGTGATGAATCATGACGTATCAAGCTTCTGCAGCCCGACGAGCAGGAGACGGCCGCGATGACAGCCATAGCGATGGAAACGGCCACACGCGTACGTGTGCGCACGCCTGCCGGCGCTCGTTGCTGGTGCTCGCCGTCGGCGTGCTCTCCGCGGGCTGTCTGTCGTTGGAGAAGCCATCGCAAGAGATCGACGAGCCCCGCCCGGCCGCGCCGTCGATTGCCGAGTCAGAGAGTGCTTCCGGTGAGCGCGTTCAGCTCGCGCCTGCGGACGTCACGTCTTCGGCGCTCTACGATGCACCGACCAGCACATGGTTCTCGCCACCCGTCCTCGAGCGCAACGCCGCGGGCCGCTTCGACCTGAATGTCGAAATGGCGCGCAACACGTTGCGCATGAACGGCCAGGACTACGACCTCCATCTGCGTGCCTACAACCGCGGCCTGGTCGGTCCGACCATCCGATTCAAGGCCGGCGAGACGCTCGATGTCCGATTGCACAATTTGTTGCCGGAGGAAGGCGGGGAATGTCAGCAGGATCACGATCCGAGTGACCCTCATCACGACATGTCGATCCCCAAGTGCTTCAATACGACCAACCTCCACACCCATGGGCTGCATATCTCCCCCTCGGGTCGGAGTGACAATGTGCTGCTTGCCATCCGGCCGGGTGATCATGCCAAGAACCCTTTCGATTATCGGTTCGACATCCTGCCCGCGGTAGGACCTGATGGCCCTGCGGTCTCCGGTCGGCACTACCCGGGAACCTTCTGGTATCACGCACACCACCACGGCACGACGTCGGTGCAGCTCGCCAGCGGCATGGCCGGAGCGTTGATTCTCGAGGGAGATCTTGACCAGTATCCCGGTGTCCGCGGGGCCGACGAACGGATCTTTGTCCTGCAGCAGCTCGCCTGGGATCGGCAGGGAGAAGTCAAGTCTTTCGACGACATCCTGCGAAACTGGCGAGGCGATCCACCCGACCGGCCCAACGGCCCGGCCGGCCCGCCGAAGCACACCACCATCAACGGCCGGGTCAAGCCGCGCATCCATCTCCGTCCCGGTCAGGTCGAGCGTTGGCGAATGATCGATGCGGGGATCTTCGAAATGGTTCCGCTGGTACTCGTGTCGCGGGTGGGGCGGGTGGTCCCGCTTCATCAGATCGCCATTGATGGCATCACCTTGAAGCAGGTTCGTCGCCGAAGTGTGGTCGAGATGGGGCCTGGCTATCGCACCGACGTGATGGTCAAGGCTCCCGTGGAGGAAGGCGAGTACTTCCTGCTCAAGCAGCCTTCTCCGTTCCTGCTGGCTGCAGGAGAGATGACCGACAATGAGCTCGCTGCATGGCCGTCGCTCGATGACCGTCAGGTGCTCGCCGTCATCGAGGTCGAGGAAGAGGGCCCGCCATGTGAACGCGATCCGACCTGCTTTTCGACGCTGATTCCCCACGGTACGCCGCTGCCGTGGCCGCGCGACATGCTCCCGGACATCACTGCGGAAGAGGTCGCTCGATCGCGGCGGCGCCAGGCCGTCTTCTCGGCCGATCGTTCGGGCGCACCGCCGCCCAAATTCTTGATCAACGGCCGTGAATGGGATGGCAGTCGTGTGCATCCCGACTTTCAACTCGAGCTGGGCGAGGCCGAGCAGTGGCGCCTCGGCAACACGGATACCCGGACGCGCCAAGCGCATCCCTTTCACATTCACGTCAACGCATTTCAGATGCTGGACGCCAAGGGCCAACCCGCGGAATGGCGCGACACGATCATCGTGCCATCGGGCAAGTCCCTCCAGATGCGTACGCGCTATGAGCGTTTCCCGGGCCGTTTCGTGCTGCATTGTCACATTTTGACGCACGAAGACCTGGGCATGATGCAGCTCGTCGAGATCCAATGAACCTACCATCCGAGAGCCATGTGATGAACCAAACGAATGGCCAAACGAACGACGGAACTGCAGAGCGACGCGCGTCGGAAGCGTCTCGCCAGCGACCCCGATGCATTGTCACGCCGCACGCGCCGGCGCCGATCGGTGATGCCTACTGTCAGGCCGTAGAGCACGGCGGCTCGATCTTCGTCAGCGGGCAAGGAGGATTGACGCCGAACGGTCGGCTGCTGACCGGCACGCTGGAACAGGCACGCCAGGCGATTGCCAATGTGCAAGCGATCCTCGAAGCTACTGGCAGCGACCTTCGACACGTCGTGCGCACGACGCTCTACTTTGCCGACCTGCGCCGGGACGCGCCGATCGTGGCTGGGCCGTATGGCGAGGCCTTCTTCTTCCCCGACGGCTACCGGCCCGCGCGGATGGTCTTCGAAGTGGCGCGGCCGCCGTTGCCGGGGAGTGTGATCTGGATCGATGCGGTGGCAGTGACGCGAAACGTGATCGGTGCGAACGACGGCACGAACCGTGTGCCACGAGGAGAGCTGCGATGACTCGATACGAAGAAGCGAACACGCACGATGTATTGATTCCGATCGCGGACCGGCTGCAACGAATCCGCGACGTGAGCCGCCGGTTGGGGCGCCGTCAGCACGTTCACATTCTCGGCGCGGGAGTCGCCGGACTGACGGCCGCGCTGGAGCTTCAGGCACGCGGACATCGTGCGACGATCTACGAAGCATCGAATCGAATCGGCGGGCGCATTCTCACCCAGCGTCTCGGTCCGAGGCCCGCTCAGGGTGAAGCGGATACGCGCCCGTTCGTCGAGCTCGGGGCGATGCGTGTACCTGATCAGCATGACTACACCTTCCACTATGCCACGGGAATGCTCGGGCTCCAGCGGCGGCTGTTCCTCAATAACGATCGATGTGGCAATGCCTTCTATGACCTTTGTGGCAGTCAGCGGCCCGCCCGGCGTTTCGCCGAGCTGGTCAGCTGCTACAACCTCACGCTGCCGGAACGTGAGCTGGTGGAGCGGGGCGGCCCGGGGCCGCTGTTCGGACGCATCATTCAGATCGAGATGCGAAAGCTGGACGCCGACGATCCGAGCTGGCGCGACAAGATGTTGCAGGGGCAGATTCGCGGTGCGGCCTTGGAACGGGTCGATCGCATTTCGACAGGGCGGGCTCTCGAAGAGCATGTCGGGGATCCGAGCAGCCCCTTGAGCACCGGGGGGCTGCGGCTGCTCGCCGACGCCGGACATCTGGCCGACTATTTCGATCGTGCGCTGCTCTTGTTCATACGCGACCAGCTGACCAATCGGGGACCACTATGGGAACTGTACAAGGAAGAAGAGGGAAGCGCCCGTGGGGGCATGGATCTCTTGACCACTGGCCTGGCGGCGGCCGTGGGCCACGAGAATATCCACTTGAGTTGCCCGGTCGATTCCCTGACCATCGAGGGTCGGCGTTGGCAGGTAACGTTCGAGAAGCGACCTCCGCTGTTGCGTCGCAACCGCGATGAGCAGCTCCTCTGCACCCTTCCCTATGCGGTCCTTCGCCATCTCCGCCTGCGTGGGCTGGGGGCTCAGAAGCAGGCCGCGATTCAGCACCTCGACTATGTTCATAGTGTGAAAGTGGGGCTCACCTGCCGCGAACGTTTCTGGCAGCACGGCGGCAAGCAGCGCGCGATCTTCGGCGGGCGCACGATCTTCGATACGGCTGAAGGGCAGATGAGCCGTCAGACCTACTATCCCAATGACCACAACGATCGCTCGCCCTGTGCGGATCGAGACGGGTCGGTGGAGGAAGCAGTCTCCTCGACCCTCTATACGGCGCCCCACGCCATGGCTGACGGTGGTCCCGAGGGTGCGCAGTCGGACGAACGAGCCGAATCGTTGGGCGATTCCCAGGTCTGGGGCCCCGGTGTGCTGTTGGCCAGCTACGTGGTCGGAGCCTCGGCCCGGGCCTTGGCGGCTCATCCTGACCCAATCGGCAAGACCATCGAAGATCTACGCCGCGTGCATCCCGAGATCGACCGCTTCGTTCAGCGTGAGCGATCGGTCTCGTGGTATTGGAACGAGCAGCCCCATGCGCGTGGTGCCTTCGTCTTGCCTGCACCGGGCGACGTCAGTCGGTTCTTCCAGAACGGTCTCGAGCCAGAGGGTGACGTCTTCTTCGCAGGAGAACACCTCTCGCCAGCAGCCGGCTGGATCCAGGGCTCGATCAGCTCGGCGTTGTTCGCGGTGGAGCAGCAGCTCCGGAATGCTGCTTCGGTGACCGCGGACGAAGTGGCATGAGTGATTGCTTCGAGAGACGAGCCGCGGCGTTCTGACCACAGCGCTCCGACGGTGTCAGGATCCAACTTCCACGGCACCGATGGTGAACGATGATTCGCCCGCGAGATCGTCACGCACACCGACGCTGACGCTATGGCTCCCCTTGCGCATGCGCAACGCGAACGCATAGACATAGTGTTGCTGACGGGCGGTGTCGATGGCGTGATCGGGAATCGACAGACCCAGGGGCTCGATGGTCACCGGAGACACGTCACCGTCGTCGTTCTTGACCGCGACGGACACGCGCAGCTTGCCCTCGTGGGATTGTGCGCGAGGCAGTAGCGCGACCCTACCGATCGGGATGCGTACCTCAATGGGGACCAAGAATCGGCCGCCGTCTTCGTCGCTCGGCCTTCCGGACGAGAATTGAATTCCCAGGGCGTTCCGCGCGCCGCCGAAGCGCAGCGCCGCGAGTGTCGATTCGGTCATGCGGGTGTCGATCGGTTTCGCCCGGTAGCCGCTGCGGTGCCGTACGCGCAATCCCTTGCGTTTCACCTTGACTTCGAGGCGGTGATAGCGATTGGTTTCAGAGCGCGTCGGCATGTAGCCGAGCGAGTAGTAGTTGGCAAAGTCATCGGCAACGCGCTCCAGCGCGCCGCGGATGTTATTGGTTCCGAGCGCCGCCAGGCCGCCGGTGTCACGAGCCATCATCTCGATCGAGGCTTCGTGGCTCGCCTCGTACACCGTGTCGATCTCGATCAGCGAGCCGTCGTTCGAGCTCGATTCGGCGGACAGCGAGCTGGGCGAGCGCAGCCCGATAGCCTGGATGGTGTAGAAGGTGACCCGGTGTGCGTTGGCTTCATAGGTGAGGCTGCGAATCATACGGCGAGCACGAAATCGCGTTGCAGAGAGCTGGCCGCCCGTGCGTCCGGGGTAACGCAGTTCGAGGAGATGAAAGAGATCTTCTCCCGCCGTCATCGGAAAGCCGTCACTCACGTAGAGAATGGCTTTGCGGCCGGGCAACCCTGCCAGCGCCTCGACCTGCTGTTCGAGAGCTTGGATGGTCTGTCGGACTTCGAAGAAGCGGGCCGTGGCGTAGCCTTCGACGTGACCCTCGGCTTCGAAAGCGTCACGCGAGTTGTTCAGGCGTCGAATCACGTCCTTGCGCTCACTCTGCGCTTGCACCCCCCAGCCGGTCAGCTCTTCGAGCTCGAGGAGCGTGGTCTCGACCAGGCTGTGGTCCGTGGTGAACGGCTGGCGGACGTGCAGGCTGCGGTCGAAGCTCACGACCATGGCGCGGTCGCCGTTGCGCAGCACCTGACGCAGAAAGCCTCGCGCTTCCCGCAGCACACGATTGCGGTTGAACGGCCGGACGAAAAGGTTGTCGACGTAGACGATCAATGACAGCTGCTGGTCCGCGGGCACACCTGCCACGGGCAGGTCGAGATCGGCACCAGGGCGGTCTGCCGGCAGCGGCTCGAGCCTTGCCGGGTCCGCCGTGTCTGCGCCGGCAACGGTGTAAAAGTTGCTCACCTTCACCGGCCGTCCGTCCTCGAAGATCTCGAAGTCGTCCGCGGTCAGGCCTGAGACCGGCCGACCCGCCTTGTCGGTCACGTAGACATCGACGTTGACCACGGTCAGGTCGAGGGAATCGAAGAAGGTCTCTTCGGCTACCGGAGCGCCCGTGTCTGCGTGCTCTGCCTCGCTGTCGGGTGCCTGGGCTTCGGGCGCTTGCGCTTCGGGAGGTTGGGCCGCGGCGGGCCGGGACGCGAACCCGGCGAAGCCGAGCAGCAGGGTCAGCGCCAGGGCCGTGGTATGCGTGAGAAGGATCGATCGGGCGCGGGGTCCCAGCCCCGCGAGGCGATTGTCGTCGGCAGTCTCTGGTTCGTGGCTCACGGACGGGTACCTCGACGTCGGTTGCCGCCATCGAGACGACGATTACCCACCAGCACGCGCTCTTGGACAAAGGCCTTGACACCCGAGAGCTCGTCCCACACGCCCACCGCGACGGTCGCGGTTCCTGGCCGCACGGCGAGCTGGGCGCTGTAGCCGATGTCTTGGTCCTTGGCCTGCTGCGCTTGCGCACGGGTGAGTGAGAGGGGGTAGGGCTGTTGATGCAAGCTGGAGACGCGGCCTTCTTCGTCGCGCACGGCGAGGAAGATCTGCAGCCGCCCCTGTTGCTGATCGCCTTGGGGAATCAGGGTCAGCTCACGGAACGGGATCCGAATCAGGATCGGTAGCTCGTAGTTGCCCTTTTTCTTGGCTGGATTGCCGAAGCTGAGCCCGATGCCGAGGGGATTGTCCGTCGCCTCGAGAAAGAGGGACGACAGCGTTCGATCGGCAACCCGCTCGATTTCGGGCTTGTCTTGAAAGCCGGTGCGGTGCCGCACCTTGTAGTCGGGATGGCGAACGACCACATCCAAGGTGTGAAACGCGCCATCACCGCCCTCCAGCAGGGTGAAGCCGAGAGAGTAGAACGAGTCGAACGCGCGTCCGGTTTGTCCGAGGGCGGACTCGAAGGCGAAGGTGTTGAGGATCGAACGGCCGCCGGTGGCGACCGCCATGGCGATCAGCGGCTCTTGGAAGCCCGCTTCCGCGACCGCGGCCAGCGCGACATTCCCGGCCGGGCCTCCGGCCTGGTTGCCGAATTCGGAGGAGAGACGCCCTTCGCCGCGAGGGCCTCGCGCATCCACCGGGTAGAAGGTCACCTGCTGGGCGTTGGCCTCGCGAATCAACTCGTTGAACAGCTGACCCTGGTCGTCACGCAGGGCTTCGAGGGTCGGATCGAGCACGGGCTCGCCGGTTCCGCCACCGGCCGAGAAGAGGTCGGCCATGGCCTGGTAGAGCTCCTCGCCCGGACGGGCCGGTAGGCCGTCGCTGACATAGATCAACGCTTTGCGCCCGGGCAGGCCTGCCAGGGAGCGCAGGGTGTCGCGCAGGGCCTTGGTGGTCAGGCGTAGCTCGCTGCGCCGCTCCAAGACGTAGCTGCGGATCGAGCCGTACGCGGTCTGGATTCCGTCGATCGGCCGGCTTGTCGGATTGCGGCTGACGGTGTCCTGTGCCGCCTCGGCCACCCGCGCAAGAATGCGACGGCGTTCGAGGTCGTCGATTTGGCGCCGCGTGGCCGCCTTGCCCAGACGGTCGAGGGCGTCGAGTATGCGCGTCGGATCACGGGTGAAGGGCTGCTCGATCTGGACTGAGTTGCTGAAACCGACGAGCATGACGTTGTCGCCCTGGCCAGCCCGTTCGGTCAAGAAGCCGCGTAGGTCGTCGAGGACGCGCTTGCGGTTGTGGGGGCGAAGGTTGGCGTGGTCGACGTACACCACCAGATTGAGCTGACGATCATTGGGCAGGAAGGCTGCCTCGGCACCAGTCTGTTGGCGCGCCGGCACGTCGAGCGCGCGGAGGTTCTCCTCGAGGCGTGAAGGGCGCTCGGCGGCGTAGAAGTTGGAGATCTCGACCGGCTCGCCGTCCTTGAGCAGCAGGAAGTCTTCTTGGCTCAAACCCGTCACCGGGTTGCCATCCGGGTCACTGACGAAGACCTCGACATTGACCACGCTGACGTCGACCCGACCGATGAAAAGTGCCGAGGGATCGATATCGCCCGCCTGGCCCGTGTCGGCACGCGTGGGCGCTGGTGTGGGCACGAGCAGCAGGAGGATCAACAGAGAAAGCGGTGTGGGCCGCGATGCTCGATGCGGAGACGCTGACGGAATCGCTCGTGTCATCTTCCAATCTCCTGCGGTCTCGTACTGATGCTTCAGGGCTCGACGGCGGGCGATTGCCGATTGCGCCTCGTGCGGTGATTGCCGACCTGCGTGCTGCCGAGCAAGTACGAGGTCTCGCCCGAGACCTCGTCCCAGACCCCCACCGAGATCACGGCGAGGCCCGGGCGAACTGCCAGCGTGGCGCTGTAGCCAATGTCTTGCTCGGCCGCCTGAGCGGCTTGCGCAGTCGTGACCGAAACCGGATACGGCTGTTGGTGTAAGTCTGCCACACGTCCCGCTTCGTCGCGCACCGCGAGAAAGATCTGCAACCTTCCTTGCCGAAGATCGTCTCGGGGCAGCAGGGTCAGCGAGCGAAATGGAATGCGGATCAGGATGGGCAGCAAGAAGTTCTTGCGCTTCTTCTCCGGCGCGCCGAAATCCATGGCGATGCCCAACGGATTCTCATTCGCGTCCAGAAACAGTGCCGACAGCGTCCGGTCCCCCACGCGCTCGACTTCCGACTTGTTGCGATAGCCGCTTCGATGGCGCACGCGGTAGCGCCGGTCGCGCACCTTGACCTCCAGCTTGTGGAAGGCATCGTCGTCGGCCTCAGCAAGGCTGAAACCCAGGGAGTAGTAGCTGTCGAGAACGCGGCTGGTCTCACCGAGGACGCGATCTACCGCGAAGGTATTGAGCACGGCATGGCCCCCGGTACCCGCTGCCAGATCCATCAACGGCTCCTGAAAGTTGAGCTCGGCGAATCCGGCCGCGAGCGTGTTGCCGGCGATGTTGCCCGAATCACCCGCGGCGGCGTTCAGGCGATCAGCACCCGCGGCGCCGCGCGCATCGATCGGATAGAACGTGACCTGCTGGCTGTTGGCCTCTCGAATGATCGCCTTGATCAGATGGCTCTGGTCCTCACGTTTGGCGGCGCGTACCGGATCGAACGAGCCCGCTTGCCCACCGCCTCGGTCGAGGGCATGGAAGAGCGCTTCCCCAGGCCGCGTCGGCAGGCCGTCACTGATGTAGAAGAACGCCTTGCGGCCTGGAAGGCCGGCGAGGCCGCGCACGGTCTCGCGCAGGGCCTTGGTGGTCAGCTTCAGCTCGCGGCGCTGCCGCTGCACGACGCTCTGAACCGCGCCGAGGGCTGTCTGGAAGTCCGCGCCACGTGCCTGGCGCATGGCCTGGGCACGCTCGATGGCGGTGATGGTGCGTCGTGGCGCGACCGACGCCAGGTGGTCGAGGCCGGCAAGAATGCTGGCTGTGTCGCGGGTGAAGGACGTGGCGACCTCGACGCCGCGGTTGTAGCCCACGAGCATGACGGCATCGCCCAGGCTGGCGCGCTCGGTGAGGAAGTCGCGAAGATTCTCGAGCACCCGGGTGCGGTTGGCCGGGCGAATGTTCATGTGGTCGACGTAGACGACGAGGTGTATCGGCTGGGGGGGCGACGCGACCGGCGCGCCGTTGGCCGGAGGCGCGGCCGATGCTTCGGAACCCGCGGTGGCTGCCGCGCGCCGCCGTGCGCCATAGAAGTTTGTGATCTCCATGGGCTTGCCGTCACGAAGCAGCTCGAAGTCGGCGGCGGTCAGCCCGACGACCGGCTCGCCGTCTGCGTCGCTGACGAACACCTCGACGTTCACCACGTCGACGTTGACGCGACCGGTGAACAGGGCGGGCGGAGACGAGGAGGCTGTCTGCGTGGGGCCTTGCTGCGCGGCGAGCGCGAAGGGTGTGATCGTCGAGAGCAGCAGCGCGAGAATCGCCCGCCAGGAAATCGTCGGTCGATGAGGCGGGGGCGCGAGAGCCGATGGTGTCGCGTGCATGGTGATCCTCCCTGCTGGCTGTCGCGATGACGCGGTTGGTTGATGGCTTCTGGCTAGAGAGGCGCGAATCCTCTGGTTCGAGCATCATCGGTTTCGGGCGGCTGCCGTGTTTGGGTCGCCGCGACAATCTCCTCTCCCGAACGCGCGATCCAGGGCTCCCCGGCCGCGAAGCGCTCGAGCCGCAGGCGCAGACGTTGCTCCGTGGTGGCGTCCGCGCCACCAGCGGCCGCGTCGATCAACCCGCGCTGGAGTGCCACCGCTTCGCCGAACCGGCCGGCGGCCGCCAGCGCCATGGCCTGCGTTTCGCGCACGCTCAGATCGTCGCGGACCGCGGCCAGACGGTTGCTGATCTCGAGCGCCAGGCCGCCATCGCGAACGGCTTCGTCGGGGCACGAGGACAGCAGGCGTGCCTGCACATGGGCGAAGCCGGCATCCAGCGGAAAGCTCGCCAAGGCATCCTGAAGCCGCACGCGCGCCTCACCGAAGCGGCCGGCGAGCAGCAGCACGGTGACCTCGCCGCGCCGCGCTTCGGCATGACCGGGTACCGCGTCGGCCACCGTGCGGAACTCGCGCAGGGCATCATCCAGGTAGCCGAGGTGGCCGAGCAGGCGCGCGAGCT
>CALFAM010000335.1 GCA_937948815.1 uncultured bacterium | reverse complement strand
TCCAGTCGATCGCCGGGCTCCAGTGGCCCGACGCCCGACGGTGTTCCGGTCAACACTACGTCACCCGGCTCGAGTGTCATCATTCGCGAGATGTAGGCAAGAAGCGTGGCGGGTTTGGTCAGCATGTCTCCGACTTTCCCGCTCTGGCGCAACTCGTCGTTGACGCGGGTCGACACGGACAGATCCTCGAGATCTCGGCCAAGGCGAATGAAGGGGCCGATGGGGCAGAAGGAGTCGAAAGACTTGGCTCGGGCGAAGGTCGCGTCTTGCCGCTGAAGATCGCGCGCGGTGATGTCGCAGGCTGCTGTCACGCCGAGCACTGCATCGAGCGCCTCGGATTCACTCGCATGCGAGAGCCGACTGCGCATCACGATGGCGATTTCTCCTTCGTGCTCCACCCGGCTACTGATCGGCGGCAGGATGACCGGCGTGTTCGGGCCAATGATCGCGGAGGGCGCCTTGAGAAAGAGCAACGGCTCCGCAGGAACCGGGTTGCCCAGCTCACGGGCATGCGCGGCGTAGTTTCGACCCACACCGACGATCTTGCTGGGGTTCACGGGCGCCATCAGCGCGGCCATTCCCAGGTCGATGCGGCGGCCAAAGCGCCAACTCCCCTGGGGATCCACGAAGGGGTCCGAGTGGAGGAAGCGCATTTCCTCCTTGGCGTTCGCCGCGATGTAGAAGCCTTCCGGGCCGATCCGAGCGAGGAGCATGTCGGACGTCGTTCCTTTCGGTCAGTGCGATCACACGTCGGGCCCGAGCAACGGCCCGGACTTCGGCATCCATGCCGCGCCTACGAAAACGCCTCCTCGAAGAGAGGAGGCGTTGACTGCGCGTCGTCGGCCGGCTGGGGTCACTAGTAGACCGTGTACTCCACTGGTATTCCGCCTCCATCGCCGGCCTGGCCAGGGTCGGCGAATTGCTCGATCGAGAACGAGTCGGATTGCGGAGGAGCAAGGAGATCGCCGTCGATCGGAACGTTGCCATTCAGGCGCGGATCGAAGGATCCACCCGGCTGGCCGCCCTGGCCCGGCTGGCCACCCTGGCCATCCGATTCTTCGAAGCCCTCGTGATAGGTACCGAGAACCAGCGTCGAAGTATCGATCCGGTGGCCAAACCCACTCGCCTCGACGTCCGAGATGACGTCGAGAATGTCAGTCTTCTCGAGCGCGACCCAGTTGCCCTGATCCGTCAAGATCATCGAGACGCTGTCATCCCACTCCGCATCGAGTGGCTCGTAGCGGGTGTCGAAGCTCGCTCCGCCTTTGAGCACGACGGTATAGACCTGAGCGCTCGCTGAGACGGCAAAGAACAGGCTCGAGACGACGACAGCAAAGAGAATTCGTTTCATGAGCGACTCCAGAATCATGACGGGCTCCCGAAACGGGACGCTCCCGATGAGCAGCTTATTCGCATCCGCCACTATAGCACGCTGCTTCGAACCCGTTCCAAGAGCGCGATCAACCGGGACTGCTCCCCGTCATCGAGCGCGGAAACCGCCGCGTCTTCCGTGCGGTCAATCACCTCGTCGAGTTGGGCCAGGAGATCGCGGCCGGCCGGCAGAATGCGGCAAAGCACCTGACGGCGGTCGTGTGGACAGCGCGCCCGCGACACCAGCGACTTGGCTTCCAGACGGTCCAGGAGCCGCGTGATGCCCGGGGTCTGCTCGACCATCCTGCGCGCTAGCTCGAGGGTAGGCAGCGCTTCTTCGCCCGCACCGCGCAGGATGCGGAGAACGTTGTACTGCTGCAGGGTGATGCCATACGGCTCCACGACCAGCGCGAACGAGCGCCGGACCAAATCCGCCGTACGCAACAGCGCGACGGACGCTTCCTGGCCGGCGGAACGAAACGGCCGGCTCTGCTTGATCTCTTCCTGCAGCGTACCCAAGCGCACCTCCTGCACCCCGAATCAGAAACGGTCGAACTGGGCGTTGCACCTAGCCAACGGGCGGAACGACACCGCCAACAACCATTGACCGGTCACGCATCATCCTGATCTCTGTATTCGAGTGGGAACCGAAGACGGATTTCGGGAAGAGGAGGATGGTGCGCCCGAAGGGATTCGAACCCCTGACCTACGGCTCCGGAGGCCGTCGCTCTATCCAGCTGAGCTACGGGCGCACGAGGTGTCAAGACGTGTCGGAGCGAGGCGCCCCGACAGGACAGTGGCCTGCCTGGAGGGACTCGAACCCCCGACCCGCGGCTTAGAAGGCCGCCGCTCTATCCAGCTGAGCTACAGGCAGCCGTCGAATCGTCGTCCTTGCGTTTCGGCAACCTGGGCGCCGCGACGTCAGCCAGGTTATTTCGGGGCGCCGAGATTCGAACTCGGGACCCCCTGCTCCCAAAGCAGGTGCGCTACCAGACTGCGCCACGCCCCGCCCGAAACGCGGTGGCCGAGCATAAGCGAGGGGTCCCAGGGTGTCAATCAGCGTCTACCAGCGGAAGACGACGTTGCCGAGCGCACGCCGGTCGATCAGATCGCCGCCGAAGGACTGGTAGTGCGTTTCGTCGAAGAGGTTCGAGATGTTGAGCCCGACCTCGACGCGCTCGTTGATCCGGTACGAGCCGCCCAGATCAACCAGGCTGTAGCTGTCGACCGGGCCGACGAACGCACCTGCGGACCAGACGAAGTCGTCCACCCAGCGGAACTTGAGCGAGGCGCTCAGCTTGGCTCCGTTGTAGGTGATGCCGGTGCTGAACTTGTGCTCGGGCGCGTTCGACTCGAGGCCACCCACGGCTTCTTCCGTGATGTCGAAGTCGAACCACGAGTAGGTGAAATCGAAGACCCACTCGGGACGAATGTAGACGTTCAGCCCGAGGTCGACGCCCTGGGTGTCGACCGCACCGGCATTGGTATACGACGCCAGCGCGAAGATCGGCGTGCCGTCCACATTGTTGGACAGGAAGGCGAGAAGCTGCAGCGGCAGATTCTGGGCCAGCGCCCCGAGAAGCAGGCTCGGCGCAGGATGCCCGGCCGGCGGTGTGTACGAACCGAAGGCAGGATTGATGCTACCCAGCGCGTTGGGAAGCAGGTCGGTGATGAAGTTGTCGATCTCGTTGCTGTAGTAGTCGACTGTCAGGTATGCCTTCCGGCCAAGGATCCCGCTGTAGCCGATTTCGAAACCCTTGATCTCTTCCAAATCGAGGTTGGCGTTGCCGAGCGCACGCACGCGGACCGGCGAGCCAAAGCCACAGGTCACGCCAAACGGCGTGCAGACCGCCTCTTCGATACCGCTCAGATCGACCTGAGAGATCGGCGGCAGGCCAGGCGCAGGCGCCGGGAAGGCGGTCGGCGCATCGAGGAAGAACTCACTGTAGTTCGCGACCTGGAAAGCCTCGTTATACGAGAAACGGAAGGTGTTGTTGGAGTTGACACTCCACACCAGGGCCGCCTTGGGTGAGACCTGCGAATCGTGCAGCGAGCTGTCGTCCCAGCGACCGGCCAGCACCAGCTTGAGGTCGTCCGAGAGGTCGAAGTCGATCTGCGCGAACACGCCCGTGAAGTCTTCGTCGCGCGGCGCGAAGACGAGGGTCTGGAAGCCCTGGTCGTTGCGCGAGTCGATCTCCTCTTCCTCGTAGGAGGCACCGGCCACCAGGCGAACCTTGCCCTCCTTCCAATCCCAATTGGTCTGGGCCGAGATGTTGCGGTTCTCCGTATCCAGGAAAATGCGACCACCACTGGCGAGGGCCAACTGATTGGGGGATTCGCGACCGTTGAAGTAGCTGAGCACGTTGAAGTGCTGACCCGAGAGGTTGAAACGCGCCCACGGCCGCTCGACCGTGCCGACGTTGACGCGCCCGATACCGGTCACCGTGGTGCTGCCGTCGGACTCGAATTGGCCGCCCTCGAGGGTCAGCAAGAGGCCGTTCTCGAAGTCGCGATCGAAGCGCAGACCGAAGTTCGTCGAGTCGTACTCGTTCGACGGCTCACCGGCTTCCCGGGGCAGGCCCGGATACTCGGTCACAAAGCGGCGGTCGCGGGTGAAGTCTTCGCCTTCGCCGTAGTTCGCGTTCAGCTTGAAATACCAGTCGCCGCCGAGCTCGGTGGCCCACAGCAAGTCGGCACGGAGCGTTTCCTGCTCACCAGCGGTCAAGCGAACTTGGCCACCAATGCTGTCGGCAGGAGCCTTGGTGGTGAGGTTGAGCACACCATTGAAGGCGTTGGCGCCGTAGAGCGCCGAGCTCGGGCCGCGAACCAGCTCGACGCTGGCGAGATCCTGCATGTTGCCCAGGGCCTGCCACTCGGTGGAGCCGAGGAAGGGGACCGTCGGATCACGGCCGTCGATCAGCGGCTGCACGCGACGATTCAGCGAGCTGTTGAAGCCTCGGGTGTTCAGGTTGTAATCGAAGATGCCGCTCTGGGTCACCTCGACACCAGGCGTGAACTCGAGCACTTTCGCGAGCTGGCCCGTCGAGGCAGCTTCCTCGATCTGTTCCTCGGCAACCAGGGTCACAGCAGCTGGCGCTTCGACGATCCGCTCGCGGCGGCGCGAAGCTGATACGACGGTGATGGTTTCGGCGAAACTGAAGTCCCAATCGACCACCTGTGCGATCTCGGCAGCGCCACCCGAGGTGACCTCAGCCGAGGCCGTCTCGCCGTTGTCGCCTAGCGAGAAGTTCACCGAATAGGATCCTTCGGGCACATCGTCAAACGTGAAGGCACCTTGACGGTCCGTGATCTCCACTAACCCCAGCTCGCTCACGACGACCGTGACGCCGCTGATTGCGCTACCGTCGTTCTGTGTCACCGTACCGGTAATGCTGCCAGTAGCCTGTGCCGTCGCGGGTAGCACCACGAACGCCAGCGCCACGAGCGCTCCCAAGATCCAAACTCTCGTCGTACGCACTGCTAACCTCCTGCTGTCAATTCTTCCTTGCACAAGCGAGGCTTGCGGCCCCGATGCTGGTGCGGCCGATGCCGTAACGCCACGTTGCAGCGCTCGTCGCACTCATTGGTGCGCACTACCCGGCGGGATTTGTTTTGATTATGACGCTACGAGCGGTATGGCGCAATCTAGCCACACACTCCTCGCACCGTTTCGACGCGTCCAGATCGGGTTGCACGACCGTTCATTCGAGCCGTTCGCTTCCGGTGCCAACGAGCGATCGAGCGACGCGCGCGCGTTGCCCGTCACGTATTCTGCTACCGGGTCGCGCGAGCCGTTGCGGACGGCTGCTGCGCCTCGCGGACCGGCGCGGGGCCGACGACAGCGGGCTAAGATGGCAACTCACCGACCGGAAAGTATGAAATGAAGACGAAGAAGCGACGCTACGTGGTCATGGGCGTGGGCGAAGTAGGCCTCCACCTGGCACGGGTGCTCTCGCAAGGGGGTCACGATGTCGTCGTCGTCGAGATCGATGCCGCTCGGCGCGCGCGCGTCGAAGAAGAGCTGGACGTAGCCGTCGTCGCGGGCAATGGTGCCCACGTTCCCGTCCTCGAGCAGGCCGGAGTCAAGGACTGCGATCTCTTCCTGGCAGTCTCGTCTTCTGACGAGGCCAACCTCGCCGCTTCCGTCCTTGCTCGGCGGCTCGGCGCTCGGCGCACAGCTGTCCGCGTCGGCGTCGCCGAAGACATCACGACCCATCGGCAGCTCTACGAAGAAGTTTTCGGCGCTGACCTCTTGCTCTCGACCCAGCTCTTGGCCACGACCGAGATCCTGAACTACGTGTTGGGCCACAGCACGGTCGCGGTCGAGTACCTGGTCCAGGGGCGCGTGCAGCTCCGCAAGATTCATCTCGAAAGCGACTCGCCTCTGGTTGCGCGGCCCCTACGCGATGTCTCGTTGCCCAAGGGTTGTCTGGTCGTCGCCTATTTTCGGGGCAGCGAGCTGGTCATCCCCTCGGGCGACGACCGCGCCCAGGCTGGCGACAGTGCGTTGATTCTCGGATCGAGTGACGTGATCGGCTCCGTCGAGCGTTTGGTCGCTTCGGAGCCTTCTAGCAAGCAAACCGTGGTCA
>CALFAM010000334.1 GCA_937948815.1 uncultured bacterium | reverse complement strand
GTTCTTCCCCTGGAGTGGCTCTCCGGCATTGCAGCGGAACCTGCGCGTCATGAGGCGCGAATTCGGCAGGCCGGTAGCGTAGCAGCGACACGGCAGAACGAGACGACGACGCGGCTGCGCGATCGGCGCATCGCGATGGCCCAGATGGGTCCGCTCGTTTTGGCAACGGTCGCTGCTCACCAGCGGCTGATTCTCAGCAGGGACCAGTAGCGTGGCTGCAACACCGAGGCGAATGGTGAAGGCGGTGCTCGGGTGCGTGGCGGTCGTGCTGATCGCCCTCGGCCTGCGTGCGTTCTGGTTCGAGCCCGCGAGTCTTCGGGTGGTCGACTCCATCGTGGCGCTGCCTACCTGGTCCGAGGCCTGCGATGGCTTGCGGGTGGCCGTGCTCGCTGATCTCCATGTTGGTTCGCCGTTCAACGACCTCAAGAAGCTCGAGGCGATCGTGGCGCGGACGCAGGCGGCTGCGCCGGACCTGGTGCTACTCGCCGGGGACTACGTCATCCAGGGTGTGATGGGTGGCACCTTCGTGCCGCCCGAAGAAGCCGCGCGGGTGCTCGGGCGGCTGCAGGCACCAGCGGGCGTCTTCGCGGTGCTCGGCAACCATGACTGGTGGCTCGATGCCGTGCGGGTGCGAAGCGCGCTCGAAGCCGCGTCGATACCGGTGCTCGAGGACCAAGCTCGCTTCATCGAGACCAAGCGCTGCCGATTCTGGTTGGCCGGCGTGAGCGATCTCTGGGAAGGTCGGCACGACATCGAAGCCGCGCTGCGGCCGGTGCCGGCGGATGCACCGACGATTCTCTTTACCCACAATCCCGATCTCTTTCCCGAGGTGCCTGAACGGGTCGCCCTGACCATCGCCGGCCACACCCACGGCGGCCAGGTCTATCTGCCTGGCATCGGCCGTCCAATCGTGCCGTCATCCTTTGGCGAACGGTTCGCCATGGGTCATGTGGTCGAAGGCGGGCGGCATCTCTTCGTCAGCCCGGGTACCGGCACCAGCATCCTCCCCGTTCGGTTCCTGGTACCGCCCGAGATTTCCATGCTGACTCTGCGCGCCGTTCCGTGATCTGTCACTGCACTGCCACGGTGACGACACAATTGACTCGTAGCGTCAGGCACATGGTTACGAAACGAGCCGATGTGCCGACGATTCCCCGCGTCATGGCCGTGACGACGATCGCCATGACCGCTGGCCTGAGTCTCTTCGTGACGCTCGATGACAAGCGTCACTTGTTTCGATTCGTGCGTCACGTCCCGGGTGGCGACGTGACCGCTCACTTCCTGATCATGGGCGCTGTGTCGTGGGCGATGAATTGGGGGTTCTCGGCCACGGGGACCGGTGCACGAGCGCGAGATTTCGTACGGCGCACAGCGATCTTTCTTTTGGCGATCAGTCTGGAAGAGTGCTCGCAGCGCTTCTTTCCGTCCCGCACGTTTTCGTGGGCAGATCTCTTCGCGGGTTGGGCGGGCGTTTTGATCTTTGCCTACCTCGCCTTCCGCATGCGCGGGTCGCGCGCGGCTGGAGTTGCCTAACGCTTCGTCACGTTCCCTTACCCTTACCTTGGCCTTTCCTCGCCTTGCGCGGTGATTGGGCTTCCTTTACGACCGCGAGCAGCTCATCGACGGGCATCGACGCGATGGTGTCGCCGATCAACGGCAAGGGCAGGTTGTCGAGCTTGCGGAAGCGGACGCACGATTTGCCACAATCGAAACGTTTTCCCGTGGCGCGATAGGCGGCCTCGAATTTCTCCCGTGCTTCGTCCGACGTATAGATCCCTGTCAGATAGACCGCCATGTGGTTCTTCTGCGAGGCCAGGGCTGCGTACATGAGCGGCTTCTTGTTGTAGGTGTCGGGATAGGTTTCGAGGGGGACCTGGTAGGTGATCATGCCCCAATTCATGGTCTCCTCGTACCCTTCGGGAAGGTTGGCGACGATCACGTCACGGACGGCGGTGATCGCTTCGCGACGATCCTCAGGGAGGGAATCGAGGTACTCGGGAACGGTCGCTGCAGTGTTCTGTACCATTTTCGAATCTCGGCGTGATGGGGCGGCGATTCCGCCTCGTGGTTTCGGGTGATGTGGCCATTCTATCCGCGTTCAGGGATAGACCGTGCACCCACGACCCTCGAGGTCGGTTCGTTGCGCTGTCGACAAGGCGGCCTCGTTCCAGCGCAGATCGAGCTTGGTGAGGCTGGGGAGCGCGACGAGTCGATCGGGTACGGTGACCAGGCGATTGCCGCGCAGGTCGATGTGTCGGAGCGCGTGGAGGTCGCCGACGGCGGTAGGCAGCTCGCCCAGGTGATTGTTGCGCAGGTCGAAATGTGTGAGGTTCTGCAGCCGGCCGATCGATTCGGGAATGGCACTCAGCAAGTTGTTTCGCAGATACAGCTCACGCAGGTTTGCAAGCTGGCCGATCGTCGCCGGCAGGATGCGGAGCTGATTGTCGTACAGCCTCAGCTCCCGCAGCCCGCGCATTTGACAGATGGGCTCGGGGAAGCGTTCGAGGCCGTTGTGGGTGACGCCGAGGTAGGCCAGCTTGTCGAGGTTCGCCAGCCCGTCGGGCAGGCTCGTCAGGCGGTTGTCGCTGGCATAGAGGAAGCGGTCGAGACCGCGTAGCGCGCCGAGAGAATCAGGGAGCGACGTGAGCCGATTGTGGCCGATGTCGAGGGTGTGAAGCTGGTCGAGGGCCGACAGCCCTTCCGGTAGCTGGTCCAAGCCCAAGCCATCGAGGTAGAGCTCGTTCAGGTTGGACAAGGCGCCAACGTCGTCGGGGCGACTGACCAGTGGATTCGCGCCGATCGAGAGCACGCGCAGAGACCGGTTGCGCCACAGTGCGATGGGAAAGGCCGTGATCTGGTTGGCGCGTGCCTGGAGCCTGTGGAGGGTGGGCAGCGAGACCACCGCTGCCGGCAGCTTTTTGAGGCGGTTGTCGTCGACCACCAGGCACTGCAGGTCAGGCAGCTCGCCGAGGTCTCCAGGCAGGCTCGTCAAGCGGTTGCCCGTGAGGTCGAGGGTCCGAAGCCTTTCGAGCTTGCCGAGTCCGCGAGGAGCCGTGGCCAGATCCGCGTGACGGATGGCCAGGGACGTAACGGCGCCGTCCATGGTCGCGAAGCACAGATGGGGCCGCGCGGGAGGGGTGTCGGTGCCGAGGGACGTTCCGAGCTGGCTCGCGATGGCGTCCAACACCGTGCGGTCGCGGGTGTCGAGCGCGCGCGCCGGGCTCATCGCTGGGAAGCGCCGGCGGTGCGGGTCAGCAGCACGGCATCGTGACCGTGCTGCCGGGCCTGGCGGCGAGCGGCATCGGCATCGCGCTTGCGGTCATAGGGGCCGATGTAGACGCGGTGCAGGCCGCTGCGGGTGACGATCCAGGCTTCGGGGAGGGTCGATTGCACGCGGAGCTTGAGGTCGAGGGCATTGTCGCGATCGCGGAAGGCGCCGATCTGTACGACGTACTCCTTGCCGTGATCTGGATCCGGGGCATCCCGTACCACCCGAACTTCGACTTCGGCAACACCCTCGATCACCATGCCGATCGCTTCCGCGGCGCCCCGCGAGAGGTCGATGATACGGCCGCGGATGAAGGGGCCGCGATCGTTGACTTTGACGGTCACCGAGCGGCCGTTCCCCAAGTGGGTGACCCGGACCCAGGTGCCGAGCGGAAGGGCACGATGGGCAGCGCTCAGCCCGTGCATGTCGTAGATCTCGCCGCTCGCCGTGGCCCGGCCATGGAACGGCTTGCCGTACCAGGACGCTTTTCCGCGCTGGACCGGCCCCTTGGGTCCGTCCCCCACCTTGGGGCGCCGAAGACCGCAGGCGGTGAGTAGGCTGAGGACCACCACGGTGGTGAGCAGCGTCGTGAGCACCCGTCGGATGGACGTGTGCGGGGCGTGGGGCAAGGTGAGCATCGCGCCCCTATGATGCCTGATCCGATCCATCCTTGCTCGGCGCCTCCTCTCGGCGCGCGGTCCTGCTCGCCTCCCTTCACGTGATCTCGCCCGGTTGGGTGGGTCGTGCTCCAGCCATCCGGGCGCAATCCAGTCGGATGGCTTGGCGATGACATGGGATGGCAGCGCTTTCCGCATACAGGCCCAGAACGTTGCCAAAAAGGGGAGCTCATGATTGGAGACGTATCGTGGTCTGGGGGAGAGTCCACCGATGCTTGGCCTGGCGCCATGACGATAGACGCGACGGAGATTCGCGCCGAGGCTTTGGAGCGGCTTCGCCCGCTTCGCCAGGTAGCCGCGCTCGTGGCGTCGCGTTTTACGGAAGCCTTGACCCTCGCGGATGCAGCGTCGGTTGCAGGGCTCGAGACGACCTATTTCTGCAGGGTCTTCAAGCAGTCGGTGGGCGTGGGATTTCCCGCTTACCTTCAGCGGGTGCGGCTCGAAGCCGCCGCGCGTCTGTTGGCGACTTCGGACCTTTCGGTGCTCGAGGTCGCGAATCGTTGCGGTTTCGGCAGTGTGCGGAGCATGGAGCGGGCGTCGCGTCGCTGGCTCGGTTGTTCGCCGTCCGACCTGCGGTCAGGCATGAGAGTCACAAGATTTGACGTGGAATGCGCAAGAAGTGACGCGACAGTGAATCTTCGTCACTTCTAGGCTGACCTTGGCCGACGCGGACATGAAGGAGAACGACCGCACCGAACGAGCTTGGACACTCCCGTCGGCAGACCGTGCGTTGGTCCGGCTCGAAGTGTGCGACAACGACGATCCTGGGGGTTCATCATGCGGAGAAACCGACTCGGAATGCTCATCCTTCTCGTGGCCTTGGCGCCGCCGCTCGCTGGCGCGCCATTCCCTGAACTGAGCGGCGAGGGGGACACCTCCTGTTCCTACAAGCAAGCCGCTGCCTACCTGCAGGCCCATTCTGACCACTACGTCGCAGGCAACCGTGCACTGGTCGACGAGTCCATCCTGCTCATGCAGCTGGAAGGTTCCCAGGTGACTGGTGAGCGGGTCTATTTTGACTTCTTGCTGAATGGTGAGCGTCACCTGCTGGAAGAAGTGGTGGTGAGAGAAGATGACATGGCTGCAGCGCTCGGCTTCGAAGCGCCCGCGCTAGAACGTCCCGTGGTCGAGCTTCTCGGTGGCGAGCCTGGCCTGCGTGCACGCCTGCGCACTGCCGCAGCACAGGGAGAGGATGTCCGCGTGGTGGTTTATGCGAGCGGTCTGGTCGTCGCGGATCGCCGTCTGGCCGACATCGTGGCGGCCTCGGACCACCTGCGCACCGATGGTCCACTGCCGGTGGCAACGGAGCGCTCTGGGACCGGTAGCCGCGCGACGTCCACGGCGGCCTGGAGCGGTGGCGCGCTGCCGCCATCCAAGTCCTGTCAGTCAAATTGTGGAATCGTTCAAGACCTTTGCTACGACGAGTGCGTGTTTACGCCGGGGGGTGGTTCCTCGTGCTTCGCGGCCTGCGATGCCGAGTACGGCGACTGCATCAATGGGTGTAATGGAGGTGGTGGTGGATGCAATCCAAGCAGCACATCGACCTCACAAGACACCGTGGTCAGCCAAACCGCCATCGGTCCGGTTCGCTGCTTGAGGTTCCCGGTGTTCAACTTCCTGGATGACTACATTCGGACCCGCGAGCGCAACCGGCGAGTGACCACGACGGTCACCACCAACGCTGACTGCTCGCAAACCACGAGCACCACCACCAGCTTCTTCAACACCTTCTGCTGGGATCGGTTCAGCCCAGGGTGCACAGCGCCTTTCCTGCCATTCGCCTTCTTTTGTGACCCCTGATCGCGTGCGGCGGATAGCAGCGTGATCTGCCGCACCTGTTTCTTGCCGTGACGTACACGGTACGGTGATGTCGCCTTTCGCCCGTCGCGGTCGGAAGGCGACATCTCGTTCTTGCCGGTGAAGACCCGTTGGTCTCGCCAATGCGCGATATTCGGGGCGCAAGAACTGTCGTGTTTTTCACAAGATGCGTCGCGACCAGCGGGAGGCGGGATCGCTAGGATTTTCGTGAGCAAGAAAACAGTCTTGGCTCGGGACGGGCCGGCGAGTGTGTGCTCGTTTCGGCACTACTTTTCTTTTCGCGCAAGGAGAATACAATGTTGCGATCCAGGGTCTCACGTTCCGCTCCGTTCACGATGATGATGTGTCTGCTCTTGATGTTTCTGCCCACGGCCTCGGCGCTGGCACAGGCCGACGGCAAGGCTGTTTCGGTTGTTGATGCCATATCGACAGTCCGTTTCGAAACGGGCAGTGGTGACCCTGGTGCCGTTCGGTACCTTCGTGACACATCCGGGGCCGATCTGTGGGAGCTCGAGAAACGTCCGCAAGGCAAGGCGGCCGAATCTTCAGGGAGCTTTCGACTTCATTCGAGCATACCGCTCTCCGTCACGTCGACTGAAGCGATGCGCGCGACGCTCGAAGCGCGGGGTGTCGAACAGTACGAGCGCGAGCTGGTTGTCGGTACGGTCTACCAGACAAATGGGCAGGAACAATATGTCGCGGCCTTGCGGTTCGATATCAGGGTCAAGGATGACGAAGATATCGTGCGGGAGTCCGCAATGGTGACGCTCATGACCGGTTCGAACCTTCACGATCTCGAAGTTGTCGCGGGAGAGTTCGGCAGAGAGCTGAGCGGTCGTCAGGCTCCCAAGTTCAGTCCAATATCCGAGGGCGATTCGCCGGCCTCTAAGTCGACCTGTCGCCACTATTGCATCCTAGAGCATGAGACTGACGTTCGGTTGTGCACCAACATTTATCGGGCTTGCATCACGGCAGCCGGGGCTGGTGTGGTCGGCTGTCTTCTCGCTTGCCCGGCGACCGGTCCGCTGGTCATTCCTTGCATCATCGCTTGCGGTGTAGCGGATGCCGCGATCGTTGCCTTGTGTTTCTTTAACCGTACGCAATGCGTGCGGCAAGCTGGGCGTGACAAGCTGACTTGCATCGACCGGTGTCCGCCGCTCATTCCCTGATCGAACAACCGTCTCCGCCCCGTTGAACGATCAGCGGGTCGTGGATGCGAGGGGAGGGCTCTCCGCCGGTCTCGGCCGAGAGCCCTTGCGGTGTGGCGCGAGGGAGGCTCAGACGCGCGGGGATTCGGCTTCGGCGATTTCAATGCCGTCGAGGGCGGGTTCGACGTGATCGCGCAAGTAGGCGGTGACCTGCGCAGCCGAGCGCCCGGTGAAGCGCTCGGGGGCGAGCCAGGGCCGCACTTCGTCCATGGTCAGATGGAAGTCTTCATCGGCCACGATGGATTCGATCAGCGGATTGGCCTCGCCACGGGCGACCGCTTCCTGTGCCTTGAATGACAGGACGCGCAGCCGCTCGTGGAGCACTTGCCGGTCGCCGCCGCGCATTGCAGCCTCCATCAGCAGGGTCTCAGTAGCCATGAACGGTAGCTCTCGCGCGATGCGTGCCTCGACCGTCTCGGGAATGATGGTGAGTCCCTCTGCCACGTGTGCGGCCAATCCCGCGATCGCGTCGGCGGCGAGGAAGGCGTCGGGCAGCACCAGGCGCCGGTTGGAGGAGTCGTCGAGACTGCGCTCGAGCCATTGCGTGGCGGCGGTCAGCGGGCCGTTGAGCGCATCGGTGAGCAGGCGACGCGATAGCCCGCACAGACGCTCCGCACGCACTGGATTGCGTTTGTAGGCCATGGCGGAGGAACCGACTTGGTCACGGTCGAAAGGCTCGGAAAGCTCGCCTACGCCCATCAGCAGGCGAACGTCGCCACCGAATTTGTGCGCGCTCTCGGCGATTCCAGCAAGTGCAGCGAGTACCTGGCTGTCCTGCTTGCGAGGGTAGGTTTGGCCGGTAATCGGGAAGGCCAGCTCGAAACCGAGCTCTTCGGTGATGGCGCGGTCGAGGGCTTCGACTTTTGCATCGTCGCCGCGGAAGAGGGTCAGGTAGCTGGCCTGGGTGCCGGTCGTGCCCTTGGCGCCACGGCACCGCAGATTGTCCCGCCGCAGGGTGATCTCCCGCAGATCCTCGAGAAAGTCCTGCAACCACAGGCTGGCCCGTTTGCCGACCGTCGTCAGCTGGGCGGGCTGAAAGTGGGTGTAGGCCAGGCACGGCGTGTCGCGCTGCTCGGCGGAGAAGGTCGCCAGATTGCGCACCACGGCCGCCAATCTTCGGGTAAGCAGGTCGAGCGCTTCTTGCGTGATGAGGGCATCGGTGTTGTCGACCACGAACATGCTGGTCGCACCGAGGTGAAGGACGCCGCCGGCACCCTCCGGTCCCGTGGCATCTCCGGCGGCGTCGTCGGCCAGCTCAGCAAAGTGACGGAGATGGGCGACCACGTCGTGGCGCGTTGCACGCTCGATGCGCGCCACGCGTTCGAGATCGATGGTGTCCTTGACCTGCTCGAGCGCTTCGATCTGCCGGTCACTGATGTCGAGCCCCAAGCGCTGCTGGGCGCGGGCGAGTGCGATCCACAGCCGGCGCCAGGTGCGGAAGCGGTGGCGCGCCGAGAACAAGCGCCCCATCTCGTCCGATGCGTAGCGTTCGTGCAACGGGTTCTGGGGCTTGTCGGCGCGGGGATCCACGGTGACGTGTGCGTTCGGATTCACGGTGGGGGTCTCAGACATGGCGATGGGTCTCTCGGGTTCCGTGCTGGCTGGCTTCGGTTGCCAGGTACGTGGAGCCAGGTGGCGTGCGCCACGCGCCGGCAGGTCGATATCGGGCGGCCGGACGTTAGCACGAGCCGATGACCTCTGGCAGGTCTCGAAACAGTGGTCTCGGGCGCTCCGAAGGGGCCTGGGCGACTGCTGCGGCAGCCGTGACCGCGATCCGAGATATGCTCGGGGCAGCTATGACATTCCAAGTATTCTCCGAAATCGGCCCGCTTCGTCGCGTCCTCATTCACCGTCCCGGTCGCGAGATCGACTGGATGGTGCCGTCGATGATGGAACGCCTTCTTTTCGACGACATCCTCGACGGAGAAGAGGCGCGCGCCGAGCACGATGCTTTTCGTGGCGTGCTGGAAGCCGCGGGCGTGGAAACGCTCGATCCGCAGGATCTCGTAGCGGATGCGCTGGGTGACCCAGAGGTGCGCAAGGCGCTGCTCGATCGCTTGACCACATCTGGCGAGGTCGAGTCGGCTTTGGGTGAAGAGCTCGCAGCCCTCGAAGCGCCGGATCTGGCGAGTGCCCTGATCACGGGCGTTCGACACCCCAGTCCCGAGCAGGCCGGCACTGCGCATGCCCAGCCCCTGGTTCAAGGCATGCGTGGCTTCTACCGGCTGCCGCCGATCCCGAACTACTTCTTCCAGCGCGACCCACAAGCCGTTCTCGGGGATCGCGTCTTGATCTCCTCGATGGCGACCGAGGCCCGTAGTCGTGAGCCGTTGATTGCGGAGACGGCTTTCCGCCATGCCCTCGGTGGTGGCGATGCATTGTTTACGCTGCCGATGGCACCGGGCCAACCGAAGCCGATGGTCGAAGGCGGCGATGTGCTGGTCGCGAGTCCCGAGGTCTTGCTCATCGGGTTGTCGGAGCGCACCAACCGTTGGGGAGTCGAAGCCCTGGTGCACGGCTTGCGCGCGGCGGGTTCGTCGTTCCGTCACCTGGTGGTGGTCGAGCTGCCGGCCCAGCGCTCCTACATGCACCTCGACACCGTCTTCACCTTCATCGACGAGGGCACCTGCTTGGCCTACCTGCCGGTCATTGCCCCCGGCGGCTCGGAGGCTGGGCACGTCTACAGCATCGACCTCGCGGCGAACGACGTTTCCTATCGGCTGGCGAAGGATCTACCCGCGGCGCTTGGCGAGCTCGGGATCGAAATCGAGCTGGTCGCCTGCGGGGGCAACGAGAGCATCATCGACCAGCAGCGCGAGCAGTGGACCGACGGCGCCAATGCGTTCGCCATCGCGCCCGGTGTCATTGTCATCTACCGGCGCAATCGCCGCACCCTCGATACCCTCTCGCGTCGTGGCTGGCGGGTTCTCACCGAGGATGACGTGCTCGTGCGCAAGGAGCCGGTGCTCGGCGCGGGACCGACGGCGATCGCGCTGCTCGGCAACGAGCTGGCGCGGGCCCGCGGTGGGCCGCGCTGCATGACCATGCCGCTCGCACGCGCGATTCCGGGGGGCTGATGCTCCATTTGCGTGTCATCAGCGGTGGCGACCTGCGTACACTCGCCCTCGAAGGTGACCGCTTGAGCATTGGCCGCCGGGCCGACAATGATCTCCAGCTTCCGGACTACTCGGTCTCGCGTCTGCACGCCCATCTGCGACGCGCTCCCGAGGGGTGGGTGTTGTCCGACAATGGCAGCACCAACGGGCTGGTGGTCAATGGTGAGCGGGTCGATGCCGTCAAGCTTTCCAGCGGCGACCGCTTGACCATTGGCGCCTTCGAGCTGGTGGTGGAAGGGCGGGAAGAGCCGCCGGCGATCGCCCTGGCCAACAGCCGACCTCTGAATGAGCCGTCGAGCTTTGCCAACGCCACGATCGTTCGATCGCTGGCCTCGTTCACCGCCGCCTTCGGTGAGCGAGGCGAAGGAATTCTCGAGCGTGCTTCTCTCGAGGCCCAAGAAGAGAGACCGAGGCTCGACTCGGGCGATGGTCAGGAAGTCTTCGGCATCCTGACCCGACTCGGGCGACTGCTGATCGAGGCCGCGACCGTCGAAGCCGTGCTCGAGGGCTTGCTATCGGTCGCCTTCGACGCATTGCCGATCGATCGTGGCTTCGTCATGCTGCGCGACCAGCAGACCGACACGTTGCGCTGTGCCCTGATGCGCTCGGGGGACAAAGTCACTGTGAAGCCCCGCTCCGTGCCGGTCTCGTACACCATGCTCGAGACGGTTGCCCGCGAGCGGGTGGCATTGGTCACGGCGGATGCCCAGGCCGATCAGCGCCTGGCGGCCAACGAGTCGGTCTATCTGCATCAGATCCGCGCTGCCATGTGCGCGCCCCTGTGGTCTGGGGATCGCATCTTCGGCGTCATTCAGGTCGACTCGCCGCGCGACACCAACGCCTACACGGAGAACGATGTCGATCTGCTCACCGCCCTGGCCAACTACGGTGCGGTCGCGGTCGAACGGCTGCGCCACGCCGAGCGCATCGCTTTCGAGCAGCAGGTGCGCGGCCGCCTCGAGCGGTATCACTCGCCCGCGGTGATCGAGTCGGTGCTGGAAGATGTCGCGGACCAGAACGTGGCGCCGATTCGCCGGCTGGAACCTGCAGAGGTGAGCATCCTGTTCGCGGATGTCGTGGGCTTCACCTCCTTCTGTGCCCAGGCCCCGCCCGCGAGCGTCGCCGCCGTCATGGAAGCATTCTTCGAGCACGCCGTCGAAGCGATCTTCGACTGCGGAGGGACCCTCGACAAATTTATCGGAGACTGCGTCATGGCGTTCTTCGGAGCACCCATGGTCCAACAAGATCATGCACGCCGGGCCGTTCGAGCTGCCCTGGCGATCCAGGAAGCGGTCGGGCGGTGGAACGCCGAGCGCGCGCAACAGGGTCTGGGCGGCTTCGGCGTTCGAGTCGGTGTCAACAGTGGCCCGGTGATGGTCGGCGATCTCGGAAGCCGGCGACGGGTCGACTACACCGTGCTCGGCAACACGGTCAACATTGCCGCGCGGCTGGAGAGCTCAGTGGCTCGTCCAGGTGACGTGGTGATCGGCCCCGCCACGCGCGCCATGCTCGGCCCCGGCTTCTCGGTCGTTTCCCTCGGGCCGACCGAGATTCGGGGCCTGAGCGCGCCAGTCGAGACCTTTCGCGTACTGGCCGAAGGAGAAGCTCGCCCGACCGGTGGCGCCGTTCGCGGAGCCACCGGATGAGCGATGGGGCGAGCGATCCAGCGCGATCCTCTGTGCCTCCTTTTGTGCTGGTGACGGGCAACTCGGGAAAGCTACGCGAGGCTCACCGCTTTCTGGCGAAGGTGATCTCGGGATTCCACCTCGAACACCAGTCCATTGACCTGCCAGAGATCCAGTCTCTCGACCTGGTCACCGTGCTCGAAGCCAAGGCCGACGAGGCCTGGCGGCGCCTGAGGCGACCGGTTGTGGTCGACGAGACAGGGCTCGCATTGGCATCGATGGGCGGATTCCCGGGGCCGCTGGTCAAGTGGCTGCTGGAATCGGTCGGCGCTGCCGGCCTCGGGCGCATGGCGCATCGGCTGGACGACCCGCGGGCAACCGCCCATTGTGCACTGATGTACTTTGACGGTGAGCAACGGTGGGTCGGTGAGGCAGCGGTCGATGGGCACCTACTTGCCGAGCCCGCTGGCGAGCATGGATTTGGCTGGGATCCGATCTTCGTCCCTGCAGGCCAGCAGGCGACCTACGCCCAGATGAGCGACGAGACCAAGGATCGAATTGGCCACCGTGGCCACGCCTGGCGTCGGCTTCTCGAGCAGCTGCAGCGGGCCCTCTGACACGCCGCTCAGCCTTGCGACGGCGACAAGCTGCGTAGACTCAGTCACCTACGTGCCGGTAGCCAAGGGGTTCAAGAATGCCCTGCGCTAAGTACTTGTTTGCGAACTGTTTAGGGACGCATTTAGCGTCGCCTCCCAATCTGTGGAAAAAAGCAATGAGATTCGAACGACAGTCGCTTGACCGTCGTTCGACATGAAATCTGTAAGCTTCTGAATCTACGTGCTTTGCTGGTCTTGCACAAACTGCTGTGCAAAGCGTACTGAGCGCTGACCTGCTGCGGGTCCAGGTGACAAATCCGCCGAGTTTTCCACAGGCTTTTTCACAGAAGCTGTCGAAATGGGTCGGCGTGTGAAGTCTGGCGTCATGCTCCAATCCTTCCGGACCATTTCACGGGACAGAATCGTCACTTGTCTTTGTTTCTGGAGTCTTCGAGAGCCGCCCGCGGTCGTGAGAACCTCCCTTCCCAATCTTCGAGCCGGCCGAGGGGTGGGCGATTTGGGCAGGGCATTTTGGACATCCCAGATGTGTCCTCATGTGGGGACGTTCTTTACGCTCGGATTACATGAATCGGTCTTAACTGTTGCTCTGACAGCGTTTAGACGACACGAAACGGAACATGTCTCGAGACTGTGGAAAAGTTCACGCCAAGACCCGCCACCGCGCACCGTCAGGGAACGTAGTGACGTTCTGTAAGTGTTTTATTTTCAGTGATTTAGATACTTTGCACAAGATACTGTGCAAAGTGGTGAAAACACCGATTGTGGGCGGGTTTCCTGCTGTTTAGAGGCGACTTTTCCACAGGGATTTTCACATCCTCTGTTGAAGGGCGCGCGACCGCAGAGGAAACCATTGCTGATCAGGCATTTGCGCGATCTTCATCTTGATGGCGCGAGCGGAACCAGTGCGCTGTGCGTGCCAAACCGTCAGGGAGCGGACAGGGCGCGGGGAGGTCGAGCGCGCGGCGACCTCGTCCGCTGTCGACCACCGACCGACGTTGCTCACCTGGCTTGCCTGGCCCATGCGAAGCTTGGGCATCAACCTCGAGCGCGGCGGTCAACTGCTGGTACAACGTGACGACCGAGGTTTCGACGCCGGTACCGACGTTGTAGACGTTGAAGCCAGGACGGCCGACGCTGGCGACGTTCGCGCGCACCACGTCCGAGACATGGACATAGTCGCGGGTCTGCTCTCCATCGCCGTTGATCCGTGCTTGCCGGCTGTTGAGCAGCAGATCGAGAAAGATCGCCACGACGCCCGCTTCACCATGCGGGCTCTGGCGCTCGCCATAGACGTTCGCGTACCGCAGGCAGGTCGCGTCGAGACCATAGGCCTGGTGGTAGAAGAAGAGATAGCGCTCGACGGCCAGCTTGCTCACGCCATACGGAGAGACGGGTTGCAAGGGATGATCTTCGTCCGCCGGGAATGAAGACTGCTCGCCATAGATCGCACCGCCAGTCGAGGCGAACAGGATCTGACCGACCCCTCCGCGGCGGGCTGCCTCGAAGAGATTGATGCTGCCAACGATGTTGACGCTGGCATCGAAGGTCGGATCCGCGACCGAGCGCCGCACGTCCATTTGGGCGGCCTGGTGCACCAGCACATCGATCCCAGCTTCAGCGACCAGCTCGGCGGCCTCTGGGCTGCGGATATCGAGCTCGTGAAGCTCGGCTTCGGGCGGGAGGTTCGACTTGCGACCGCTCGAGAGATCGTCCACGACGATCACGCGGTCGCCGCGGGCAACGAAAGCGTCAGCAAGGTGCGAGCCGATGAAACCGGCTCCACCGGTCACGCAGACGACGCGGGGGTGGTTCGAAGGTGTGTTCGTCATGACCGGTGAAACGTAGCACAGGCTACTGAAGCATCGGTCGTCCTGGAGGCTGCTACCAGGCCGTTGCGGGGCCCTACGTGACCATCCTCTGGATCACCCCCATCACGATGCCAGACGCGCCGTGATGGGGCCCAGCGGGCGCTCGTCGCGCTATTGCACGCGTTGGCGAAGCAGAGCGTCAGCCTGGTCGAGATCGAGCCCCTCGTCCAGCAACAAGGAGCGCGGCTCGGTCCAGGGTGCTTCGGGATCGGCGGTCGACTCGATCCAGAAAACCGTCTCGCTGTCCGGATCGTGCCAGCCGATGACGGCCAACCGTCCACCCGGTGCGACATAGACACGGGTCGCGCCGTCGCCGGTCACGGGAGCAGGTTGGTCGAAGACATGCTTGACCTGCACGATGCTCTGCTCTCCGAGCCCGATCTGGATGGGGCCATCAGCACCATCCGCAGTTGCGTAGATGCTGGCCAGAAGCTGCAGTAGAAGATCCGTGAGGGCTTCGACCCAATCGGCAGCGGTGGCCTGGGGGTTCAGATCGAAGTAGCCGGCTGTGAAGTTCTCGCCGGTCGTCGAGATGAAGTCGATCAGCGCGTCGTCCATGCCGGTGTCGAGGCCCGAGGCGATGATTTCGGTGCGAATCCCTGAAGCGATGATCTCAGTGCGGATCTCCGCGGAGATCGGTGAGTCGGGATTGAGGGTGGCCAGAATCTCGTCTCGAATCTGCGTCACGAAGGACTGCACCTCGACGTGCGCAGCAGACAGCTCGATGGCGACAATCCGGTCATTCCGTGGGTCCACCAGCGTCGCCGAGAGGCTTCCGAGATTGAGACTCGACACGGAAATGGTTTCGCGCAGGCGATGAGAGGGCACTGTGGGCGAAACCTCGTCGTTGCCTTCGAACAGCGCCAACAGGTCGGGCTGCATCAGGCTGGCGACCACGCTGCCGCCAACTGCGAGAAGCGACGCATAGGCGAGCTGATCGTCTTGCCACCAGACGAAGTGGACCATCTCCCGATGTGCCTCAGCGGGGCGACCGTCCGGGAGGGTGAGCTTGAGCACCTCGCGTGTGATCGAACGGAAGAAATTGCCAGCGGCGCTCGCGATCTCGACCAAGGGGATTCCCTCGGTCCATGTGCCGTCCGGTGCCCGTTCCGCGAAACGTATCGCCATGGATTCGTCCGCGTGACTTTCCCACACGATGGTGGCTCGATCGGTCGCTGGATCGTGGAGAAGCAGCGGCGAGCGCTCGTCAGCCCCGTCCTGTGTCGTCGGCACCAGTTCGGTGGTCGTGGTGGCGCCGTCGCGGATGTTCAGAACCAGGACCGGCTGCTCGGCAGGCTGTGCGTCGTCTTCGAAGAACGAGCTGTATGCACCGGACTCAACTTCGAGGAGCTGCCCCTCGAACATCAATGCCTGGGTGGAGTCGTCGGCATGAGCCGCGGGCGCGAGAAGCGTGATCGGCAATGCCGCGAGGAGAATGGAGAAGCGTGTCTTCATCATCATGCGCGTAGGTTCACGAGCCGGTGGGACTCGACTGCCATGAGCAGGTCGGCGAGCTCGGGTTGCTCGGGGTGGAAGGTATCCTGAAGACGTTGGAAATAGCCGTAGGCGGCATCTTCGTGGCCGGCCTTCTTCTCCACTTCGCCAAGCAAGTAGAGCGCCTTCTCGACCAGCTCGGGCGACTCGTACTGCGTGCCCTGTTGCAGCGCAGTCGTGCCGTGGCGCCTGGCGAGGGCCAGCTTGTCGAGCTCGATGTATGCATAGCAGAACGCCAGTCGGAGGCCGGTCCGAATCTCGAGCTGCGGCATCGCGAGCTTGCGAATGAGGCGGCGAGCCTCGAAGAGCTTGGCGAGACCACGCTGATGCTCATCCAGCATCAGCAGGCAGTAGCCGTAGTTGTCGAGCAGGGTGAGCTTCAGGAGCTGGTGCCCGTCGTCGAGCAGCTGCAAGCCTTGCTCGTAGGACGTGCGTGCCTCCTCGAAGAAGCACTGGATGATCTGGATGTTCCCAATCCGATTCCAGCAATTCAGCAGGCGAACGGGGTCGTCTCCCTTTTCCGCTGCTTCGAACGCGATCCGCGCGTAGAACAGGCTCTTGTCGTACTGCTTGCGATGATCGTAGAGCAAGGAGAGGTTGTAGGCAGCGAGAAAGCGGGTGCCGATCCGCCGGCTCCGCATCAGGAGCCCTTGAAGCTTGGCGGCAACGCCTTGATCCGCTTTCTGGAAAACCTGGAAGCCCAGCCGGTTGCACTCGGCGCGATCAGCTGCCTCTTGGTTGCCGTGTTCATGGCCCCAAGCAACTGCTTCGCTGGCCAGCTCGATGGCGCCTTCCACATCCAGGTTGTCGACCGCGTCCGTGATTCGCGTGAGCAACGCCCGGAAGGGTGCTGGGAACGGTTTGGATGATTCTGACAAGGCCGGATCCCTCCACGAGCTCGGTTGCGGCTCGACTCTATTGACGGTTGTCAGCGCAAGTATAGCGCGGCAGCATACTCATGCAAGTGGCTAGGGTCGGTAGATCGTCCCTGGTGAGCAGCCACCTGTCACTGAACCGTGGAGACCTCGGCCGCGTTCACGCGCTGGCGAGGGGTGGGGGGATGTGCTAAAACGCGCTCCGGAGGCTGCTTCTGGCCTTCAACACCATATGGCCATCGCGATGACCAACCATCCAGCATCCGCCGATTCCGCCACCTCTCCTGCAACACAGTCCGATTCCAATGCGCACGGCACGTCGGGCGCTGCAGACCATCTACGGCGGGCCCTTGCGGTCGAGATGTGGCGCCTGGGCGCCGTACGTGTGTCGGCCATCGAGCCGTTCCAACTCGCCTCGGGCAAGCGTTCGCCGCTCTACATCAACGGACGCCAGGTGATCGGTGACCCGGGGTTCGTCCGCTTGTTCGTGGCCTCGGCCGCTGCGCTGCTGGCGTCGCGCGGCGTTGCGTACGACGTCGTTGCGGGCGGCGAGACGGCGGGAATACCGTACGCGTCGTTCTTGGCCGCGGGATTGTCCAGGCCGATGGCCTACATTCGCAAGAAGCCGAAGGGCTATGGTCTCGGACGGCGGGTCGAAGGGGCTACCCTCTCGGGCCAACGGGTGCTGTTGGTCGAAGACCTGATCACGGACGGCGGGAGCAAGGTCGGCTTTCTCGAAGCCGTGGCGGAAGCTGGCGGACAGGTGACGGACGCTCTGGTGCTCTTCGACCGTGAGCAGGGTGGCAGCGCGCTTCTGGCAGGTCATGGCGTCACGCTCCATGCCGTCACCGCCCTCGGTGCAACCCTCGATGCCGGCACGGAGGCTGGCTTGCTGGCCCACGCAGACCGGGCCGTGATCGACGCCTACCTGGCCGATCCGGAGAGCTGGTCACCGTGAGCTTCGCTTCGCAGCGTCCGCTCGTGCTTGCCGGTGCCTTGTTCTGTGCGGTGGCCATCCTGATGCCCTGGTCCGCGCGGGCGGGCGAGCAGATCGTCCTGACGCCCGACCGTGACAACACGCTCATCGAGAATCTGACGGGCGCCGTGAGCAATGGCATTGGGCCGCACCTCTTCGCGGGCAACACCGTCGTCGGCTCGCTGCGCCGTGCGGTTGTTCGTTTCGATGTTGCAGCAGCGCTGCCTCCGGATGCGACCATCGAGTCGGTGCGCGTGGAAATGACCGTCGATCAGACCATTGCCAGCGAAATCTTCGTCGGCTTGCATCGCGTGCAGCGCGACTGGGGCGAAGGCGTCTCGAACTCGAACGGCATGGGCGGTGGTGGTGGTGCGCCTTCGGAGATGGGAGACGCCACGTGGCTCCACACGTTCTTTCCGGACGAAACGTGGGTCAACGAGGGGGGCGACTTCATCGGCACAGCGAGCGCGATCACGCCGGTCGATGGGCCCGGAACCTATACCTGGTCTTCGAGCCCGGAGCTGGTCGCCAACGTCGAGCAATGGCTGGCAGATCCCGCTTCCAATTTCGGTTGGCTGGTGTTCGCCGACGAGTCGATCACACCGAGCACGAAGCGTTTTGCCAGCCGCGAGAACCCCGACCCGGCCTCGCGCCCACGCTTGATCATCACGTTGGTGGGCAGCGGTACGGTCGTGCCCACCCTCGACGCCGGAATGCTCGCCCTGTTCGCACTGCTCCTTGCAGTGGGTGCGGCGCTCACCCTGCGTCGCTAGGATCCCCGGCGGCGATCGTCCGCAGTGCCGTCTGGCTGCGGCCGGCCTGGAACCTTCGTGCCCGCGTAGCCCGCCAGCGATCAGCGCTCACGGACGAGCCAGCGAAGAACGGTGAGGACGGCTGTCGTCACCAGGAAGGCGGCCATGAGCAGGAGCAAAGGCCGATCATGGCTGTCGCCTGGAACAGGGGACGTAACGTCAGCGATCAGCGGGCGCACGTCGGCAATCAAGCGATAGCCTCGCCGCGGCTCGGTCTGGATGTAGGTCGGCTTGCGCGCGTCGTCACCCATGGCCTTGCGCAGCTCCGAGATGCAGCGCGGTACGGCGACCTCCTCCACGACCGCGCCGCACCAGACCGCGTCGAGCAGCTCGCCCTTGTCGACGATCTGCCCGGCCCTCTCGGCGAGATGTACGAGTAGTGCCAGCTGTCGAGGCTCGAGATGGCGGGTGTGAGCCGGGCAACGAAGCTCGGCGCGCGAGATGTCGAGCTTCCAATCTCCGACTTCGAGACCCCGCGCCAGTTCTTCTCTCATCGAGCGTCCCTCCTCGTACGCGGCAAGGCCGCAGTGGGTCCGTTCGATCACGTATGCGGAAACGGCGGCAGGTTCCTATCATCGACTCTTCGGAAGAACCCGAAGACAACCCGAACGTCGTGCGAAAGACGCAGTGTTCTCGCGCGACGAACCATCTACGTGGCGAGTCCGAATCACCGGAGTCGCCACTGCAAGGGGGTTTCCGATGAAGAAGCTGATCGTTTTGTTGCCGATTTTGGCCGTGGCCGGTCTGGTGTGGACGCTCATGCCGGCTCCCGCGACCGAAGCGTTCCCAGGATTCGGTGGCGTCTGCCTGCCTGGCGGATCCGTGATCGCCTGGGGATGTGCGAACTCGTGCGCAGCCTCGAAAGCCGCGGCCTTGCAGAATGCACGGGACTTGATTCCGACCAGCTGCGACACCTGCGGCGAGTTCACGAACTTCATCACGAACTGCATTCCCGACGGCCCCAACGGGATGTGTGAGCAACACGGCATGTCGGGCACCGTCCGCTCGGACGTCGATTTGCTCTATCGGTGCAACACCTTGCCCTGAGCGACGTTGGCCCAACAGGTCGAGCGGGCCGCGGAGCGTCTCTCTCGGCGGCCTGCTACTCGGCGTCTACTTGGCTGCGCGCTTGGCGGCGACCCGACGGTTGGTCGCGCCGAGCATCTTCTTGCGCAGGCGAAGGGCCGTTGGTGTGACTTCCAAAGCCTCGTCGCCCTTGATGAACTCCAATGCCTGCTCGAGGCTGAGGCGCTTGGGTGGAACCAGGCGCTCGAGCTCGTCGCTGGTCGAGGAACGCATGTTGGTGAGGCGTTTCTCGCGGGTAATGTTGACGTCCAAGTCGCTGGATCGCGCGTGCTCGCCGACGATCATGCCCTCGTAGACCTCTTCACCCGGTCCGATCAGCAGGGTGCCGCGGGGCTGGAGCTGCTCGATCGCGTAGGCCCGGACCTTGCCGGTGCGGTCGGCGACCAGGGAACCTGACGAACGATGGGGGATGTCTCCCTTCCACGGCTCCCAGCCATCGAAGATGTGGTTCATGATGCCCGTACCGCGGGTTTCGGTGAGTAGCTCGGTGCGGAAGCCGATCAGGCCGCGTGCCGGCACGCGGTAGGTGACCCGCACCCGACCGCTGCCGGCGCCGATCATCTCGATCATGCGCCCGCGACGAGGGCCCAGCGCCTGTGTAACCGCGCCGATGTGCTCTTCCGGGCAGTCGATCATCAGCAGCTCCATGGGCTCCGACTTCTTGCCGTCGATCTCGCGAATCACGACTTCCGGCTTGCCGACCACGAGCTCGTAGCTCTCGCGGCGCATCATCTCGATCAGGATGGCGAGCTGCAGCTCGCCGCGGCCGACCACCCGTGAGGTGTCTGGCGTACCCGTCTGCTCGACACGGATCGAGACGTTGCCGCGTGCTTCCTTGTCCAGGCGTTCGCGCAGCTTGCGTGAGGTGACGTGCTTGCCGTCGCGGCCGACGAATGGGCCGTCGTTGATGCTGAACGTCATGGCGAGGGTCGGCTCGTCGATCCGGATCGCTTCCCGGGTCCGTGGATCTTCGGGATCGGTGAGGGTGTCGCCGACCTGAATTTCGTCGATGCCAGCGACTGCGACCAGCTCGCCAGGCCCGGCCTCCTCGACCGCGTAACGCTCGAGACCACGGTAGCTGTAGAGCTTGGAGATCTTGGCACTCTCGATCACAGGCTCGCCACCCTTGGGGTCAGGGTGGGCGAGAGCCAAGACATCCCCGCGCCGCAGGGTGCCGTGGTAGACGCGGCCCATTCCCAGGCGTCCCACGTAGTCGTCCCAATCGAGCGAGGTGATCTGAGCCTGCAAGGGGTGCTCGGTATCGTACTTCGGAGCCGGAACGTGGGTGAGGATGGTTTCGAACAGCGCGGCCAGATTCTCGTCTTCGCCGTCTGGGGTGCGCCGGGATGTGCCCGCCTTGGCGCTGGTGTAGAGCACCGGGAATTCGAGCATCTCTTCGGGCGCATCGAGGTCGATCAGCAGGTCATAGACCTCGCCGAGCACAGCTTCCGCGCGGGCGTCAGGGCGGTCGATCTTGTTGACCACCACGATCGGCGCAAGTCCCGCTTCGAGAGCCTTCTTCACCACGAAGCGGGTCTGCGGCATCGGCCCTTCGGCGGCATCGACCAGCAGCAGGGCGCCGTCGACGAGACGCAAGATCCGCTCGACCTCACCGCCGAAGTCGGCATGGCCCGGGGTGTCCACGATGTTGATGTGGGTCCCCTGGTAGTCGACCGCGGTGTTCTTGGCCATGATGGTGATGCCCTTTTCGCGCTCGAGGTCGATCGAGTCCATGACCCGCTCGGCGACCTGCTGATTGGCGCGAAAGATGCCGCTTTGGTGCAGCATGGCATCGACCAGGGTGGTCTTCCCATGGTCGACATGGGCGATGATGGCGAGGTTACGTATGTCGTCACGTGTCGCGAGGGGCACGGCAGCAAGCTCCAGGTTGTCGGTTGGGTGCTCGACGGGCGTGGGGCGCCCTTCTGCGAGGGAGCCAAACGTGAAACGTCGTGGGGAAGCCAAACGTACCACGTCCCGAAGAAGCCGAACGTACCACGTCCCGAAGCGTCGCGCCAAGCACGTCGAGGTTCGCCACATCGAGACGCTGAATCGTTGCACGCAGCACGCCGGGCACTGCGGATAACATCTTGCCATCCGCTCGACTTCTGGATCCACTCGCGGAGCGAGAAACCATGTCGACTTTCTACACGGTCACCACGATCGATCGCATTCCCCCAGGCGCTTCGCGTTGCGTGGAAGTTGGGGGCCGGGAGATCGCGTTGTTCAACCTCGCGGGCACGGTGTACGCGCTCGACGACCGCTGCAGCCACGAAGACGCGCCGCTGTCGGAGGGTGAGATCGAAGGTGAGACGGTGGTCTGCCCCTGGCATCTGGCGCGTTTCGAGATCAAGACGGGGAAGGTGCTGTCGGCGCCAGCCTGCGCGGGTGTCGAGACGTTCGCCGTGCGTGTGAGGGATGGCGTCGTGCAGGTCGCGATCGACGATGGGACGGGCGGATGAGCCAAGAAGCGATCACCCACGTCTTGGCCCAGATCACCGCGGGAAAGGTGGAGGCTGAAGAGGAGCTGCTGCCGATCATCTATGCCGAGCTGCGGCGGGTCGCGCGGACTCACATGGCCCGTGAGCGTCCGGGGTTGACGCTGCAGCCGACCGCGTTGGTGAACGAGGCGTATCTCCGTCTGCTCCGCGGCGCCGACACCACTTGGGAGAACCGCGCCCACTTCTTTGCCTCCGCCGCCGAGGCCATGCGAAGGATCTTGATCGAGCGTGCGCGCCGCTACGGACGCGAGAAGCATGGCGGCAAGCTGCGGCGTGCGAGCCTCGATGGTGGCTTGGTTGGCGAGGTGTTGGCCGGGGATGGCCCTCGCTCGGCTGAGTTGCTCGCCCTCGACCAGGCACTCGATCGCCTGGAAACGCGCGATAAGACCATGGCCAAGGTCGTCAAGCTGCGGTTCTTCGCGGGCCTCACCGTGCCCGAGACCGCCGAGGCCCTGGCCCTTTCGCCACGGTCGGTCAACCGCTACTGGACCGCCGCCCGTGCCTGGCTGGCGGACCAGATGGCGAGTCAGGACGAGCTGGCGGAAGAAGCCTGATCGGCTGCTTGCTCGGTGGTGAGCCGCTCGCGAAAACGTTGCGCCCGGCCGGACCGTCCCGATTCCTCGTAGATCTCAATCAAGGCTTCGAGGGTCGGAATGGTGCGGTCGTGTGGGGTGCCGCGGGCCGCTTCGAAGCCCGTCAGGGCCTGGAGCAGGGCGGTCTCGGCTTCTTCGTGACGCCCGAGCTTGCCCAGCGCGACGCCGCGTCGCAAGTGCAGCGTCGAGAGCTGCCAGTCGTTCGGTTCACGGTGGGTCACCTGGATGGCGAGAGACTCGGCAAAGGCAGTCTCCGCTTCCTCGAATTGCTCATTGCGCAGCAGCGTGACGCCGAGATTGGCCAGGGCATGGCCCAGGCGGGGATGAGCATTGCCGAGGGACGTCCGGAGGATGGCGGTCGCCTGCTGCATCCGCGGGATGGCCACGTCGAGTTGATTGCGCTGAAGCGAGATCCCGGCGAGATTGCTCAGCATGGAAGCCAGGTTTGGGTGGTCCGGACCCAAGAGTCGCTCGTGGAGCGCAAAGGCTTGCAGCATGTGCTCTTCCGCGGATTCGAGGTCGTTCTGGCGGTAGTACGCCATGGCGAGGTTGTTGAGGTTGGCTGCGACCTCGGCATGATCCTCACCATAGTGCTGACGGCGAATGGTCAGCGCTTCCTCGAGCAGGGTGCGCGCTTCGTCGTACTGGCGCCGATCGAGGAGCGCGAGCGCAAGGTTGTCGAGGGTGGTCGCGGTTTTCGGGTGCGTCTTGCCATTCGTTCGCTGGCGAATGGCGAGCGCGCGGCGCAGCTTCCGTTCGGCCTTTTCCGGCCGATCCTGTCGCCGATGGAAGGCGCCGAGATTGGCGAGCGCCGTTGCCACGCTGCCGTGGTCCTCACCGAACAGTCCTTCCTGAATGGAAATTGCTTCCTCGAAGCCTGCTTCGGCGGCGGCGAAATCCCCGAGATCGCTGTCGACCAGCGCAAGGTGGCCGAGTGCCTTGGCAAGCTCCGCATGATCGTTGCCGTAGATCCGGCGCCGGGATGCCACAACCTGGCTGAACAGTGCATGCGCTTCGTCGAAGCGTCCGAGCCTCCGCAGTACGAGCCCGAGCTTGCCGCGCCGGGTGGCCAGCTCGGGGTGATCCGGGTGCAGACTTGCTTCGCCCGCTTCGACGCATTCCTGTAGCAATGCCTCGGCTTCCTCGTTTCGTCCGAGGTCGTAGAGGGTGAGTCCTAGACTGCTCAGGGTGTCGACCGTCGATGCATGTTGCCGGCCGTCGTGCTCCGCTCGAATTGCCAATGCCTCGCGCAGTGTGGACTCGGCCTGCGCGAGTGAACCCGCTTCGAGTTGGGCGTTGCCGAGCACGTGCAAGGTTTCGGCTCTGGCTGCAGCCGAGGCCGTGAGCAGGTCGGAGGCCCCTTCGAGGTTCTCGAGGTGAGACTCGAGAAGCACGGCAGCACCCGCAGAATCATCTTTCGCGCGCATCAGGTTGGCCATTTGGAGGATCGCTTCGTGGATCTCCGGATGATCATCGGCAAATAGGGACCGCCGGAGCGCGAGGCTCTCCTGGAGGAGGGGCTCGGCATCGCTGAGCAATCCCAAGTTGGCGTAGACCTCGCCAATGACCCCCATCATGGATGCCTTGACGGACGGCTGGTCGTCGAGCCCGATGGCCAGCTCGCGCGCGCCTCGGTCGAGGAAATCGCGTGCGAGGATGGTTTCGCCGAGTGCTTCGCTCGGGTCCGAGGTGGTGAAAAGGTCGGTCAGGAACGATTTGACTTCTTCGTTCTTGGCCGCCTCCTGCTCGGCGCGTACGAGCGCCTGTCGTGTTCGCGCTGCCTGCCAGTTGGCGTGAGCGGCGAAGGTGATGAGCAGCAGCAGTGCGCCGAGCCCGAACGCCACACCCGCTCGGTTGCGACGCACGAACTTCGACCATCGGTAGCGGGCGGTCGGCGGTCCGGCTCCGACCGGCTCGTGTGCGAGGTGGCGTTCGAGCTCGGTGGCCAGCTCGGAGGCTGCACCATAGCGGCGTTCGCGCTCCTTCTCCATGGCCCGCATGACGATCCAATCGAGGTCGCCGCGTAGGGTTCGATGAAGGGACGAGGGATCCGTACGGCGCCGGGAGGCGATGGCGGCTGCGTCGACGCCGAGGCTGCTGATGCGCTTGCTCGGGGTCGGCGGCTCCTCGGCGCGCAGGACTTCCCGAATGCGTTCGAATGCGGCCTGCCGTAGGGTCACGGCGTCGAACGGCAGGCAGCCGGCGAGTACCTCGTAGAGCAGCACACCGAGGGAGTAGATGTCGGTGCGGACGTCGAGATCGTGGCTGTTCTCGGCCTGTTCGGGGGACATGTACTCTGGCGTGCCGATCAACCGACCGTGTGCGGTGAAGAAGGTGGCCTCGGCATGCTCGCGATCGGTCGCGCGGGCGACCCCGAAGTCGATGACCTTTGGGATTGCGACACCGTCCTGCTCGGTAACCAGGACATTGGACGGTTTG
>CALFAM010000333.1 GCA_937948815.1 uncultured bacterium | reverse complement strand
GCCGGCAGGTCGTTCAGTTGGCAGTAGGAAGACATGCCGGCCGCTGACGATGCCATCGAGTGAAGCGCGATCAGCATCGGCAATGGCTCGTCTGGTGAAGCGCCGCCGGTGACGAAGGTCATGTATCGGAGGCCAACCGCTTCATGCGATGCAGCATCCGGCGATTCCGCCCACACGCCCACGGTGATCACCAGCCAGCCGACGACGACAAGGACACCGACCAAGCCAGGGCGCGTTCTGCAACGAGGTTCCACGATTCGGATCTCCTTTCTCGGATCGTGCGAAGTACGAGCAAGGGTACCTCGACGGCGGAACGTCCAACACATAGAGGGTTCAACTCCAACCTCACCGCCGGCCCAGCACGCCGCGAATTGGCAGCGCCTTGACCCTTGCGACGTTAGCCACCCAGTCAACCAACCGGCAACCGCCTATACGGCACCCGTCTTGATCCGCCCGTCCTGGGCGATCGGGGATAGAGTCGAGCGCCAAAGCGAACTCACTGCTGACGTAGGAAGGAGCCATGCCATGGGACGGACCATGCTCGCTGTCACGATGCTCGACCGCTCGCCCCTTATCGGATTGGTGGCCAGCTTGACCGCCCTGTCGGTCTTCACCTGCCCCGTTGCGACGGACGCATCCGAAGGCTCGGGCGGGATGGCGGATACACCGGCCCTCGAGACGACTGCTGTGGAGCCGATGGCGTCGGTCACCCAGCACGAGGTGACGATCGGTGGCGAACGCGTTGCCTATGAGGCAACGGCGGGCTACCTGATCGTCGACGATGCCGAGGAGAATCCCGTCGCTCAATTCGGCTACACCGCGTACGTGCGCACCGGAGTCGATGCCGCGGCGAGCCGGCCGATCATGTTCGCATTCAATGGCGGCCCTGGTTCGTCGTCGATCTGGCTGCACCTGGGCGTGCTCGGACCTCGCCGGGTAGAGGTCGCGGACGCAGACTTCACCTTGCCGCCCCCCTACGAGCTGGTCGACAACGACCAGTCCATCCTGGATGTCAGCGACCTGGTGATGATCGATCCGGTGGGCACAGGCTATAGCCGGCCGATCGGCGATGCGAGCGGAGAGGACTTCTGGGGTGTCGACCAAGACATCGACTCCGTCTCGCGCTTCATCAAAGCCTACGTCACGGAAAACGGACGGTGGGGCTCACCCAAGATTCTGCTCGGCGAGAGCTACGGCGGTATGCGCGCGGGTGGCGTCGCCTGGAACCTGTTGCTCCAGCACGGCATGGCACTCAACGGCGTCGTCCTGGTTTCCCCGTTCATGTCGTTCGTCTCGGGTTTCGACGGTACCGGGATCGACCTGCCACACGTCCTCTACCTGCCGACCCTGGCCGCCACGGCCTGGTACCACGAAGCACTCGAGGATCGCCCAGCCGACCTGGTCGCCTTTCTCGAAGAAGTCAAGGCATTCGCCTACGACGCCTATGCCCCGGCGCTGCTCAAGGGCAGCCGGCTCGGCGCGGAAGAACGTGCAGCCGTGCTGGCCAAGCTGGCCCACTACACCGGCGTGAGCGTGTCCTATTGGGACCGTGCCAACCTGCGGGTCACGCACGGCCAGTTCGTCAAGGAGCTGCTGCGTGGGCGCAAGCAGACCACCGGGCGAATCGACTCCCGCTTCGCCGGACGGAGCTTCAATCTGCTCGGCGAGCAGATGAGCTACGACCCCTTCATGGCTGCGGTCGGCGCCGCGTTCACGGCCACCTTTCTCGACTACTACCATCAAGAGCTGGGGTTCGGCCGCGACCGCGAATACCGTGTTTCAGGGGGCATCTGGGGACAGTGGGACTGGGGACATGCCACACCGGACCAGGGTTTCAGCGGTCCCGCCAAGCTTCCCTTCCCCAACACCACGCCTGACCTCGCACGGGCCATGGGCCACAATCCGCACATGAAGCTCCTGGTCCAGCAGGGCTACTACGATCTCGCGACACCCCAGGTAGCGACCGAATACGCGATCGAGCACATGGATCTCCTGCCCGAGCAGCGCGAGAATATCGAGATCACCTACTACGAGGCGGGCCACATGATGTACCTGCACCCACCCTCACTCATTCAGTACAAGGACGACTTGGCCCGCTTCGTGCGCGCAGCGAGTGCCCGATAGCGTCTACGGCGCGGCCTCGAACCAGGCGTGGAAGAGAGGCGGCAGCATGACGGGCAGCGGCACCCGGGCAATGGGCCCGGCGGCGAGCCGGGAGGCGTCGAGGATCAGAATCTGACTGCGGTTGGCACCAGGTTCGAAGACCGGCAGGACGATCGCGCCCTCCGACGCCTGCTGCGGATCCGGTACGAAGCCTGCTTCGCCGCCGAGGTAGGTTCCGGTAGGAGCTTGCCAGGCATCGGCTTCGCCACCCGCTTGCCAGTCGACACGTACCAAGCGGTCGAAAAACTTCCGGCCCGGCTGCCCGCTCCGACTGATTGCGCTGGCGAAGAAGCTGTCGCAGCCGCGCCCGGCGCAGCGCGGATCGCTGATCGGAAAATCGAGCATCTGCTCGCCATCGAGCGCCTCGCGTCCGAGCATGCGCCCTGCAGCCGGATCGATCCGGTAGCGCACCACCGAAGACGATCGCGCCGCCGGAAAGAGCTCCGGAACGCTGTACTGATCGTAAATGGGTTCTTCCATCTCGATCATGTCGATCACCAGCGTCTGGCCATCCTCCCAGGCTTCGACCAGGTGCAGGCAATAGCCAGAAGGCATGGGCACACGCGCGATTTCGCTTCCGGTTTCGCAATCGAGCACCAAGACGGTGCGCCCGAGCTCGGGCATCCACGTCAGGGCATCGAACAAGCTTGCACCGGACCGGAAGCTCGCAAAGTCGAGCACATAGGGCGCCAAATCGAAGGCCGCGTAGCGCTCCGACAACCCGAAATCGTGAACCGAGACCGGGTGGTCGAGGGCGTGACGCTGACGCACGACCATCTCCCCCTGGGCATCGAGCCGGTAGTAGGTCAAGGTCGGCCGGCTGGGTGAGAAGCCAATGCCGAAGTTCGCCAGTCCGCCCGTGAGACGATCGAGCCAAGGATGGGCCGACAGCGGACTGGCGGGAGACAGTCGACCGAAGTTCTCCTCCCCCAACGTTTCGAGTGTCACCGGATCCAACCGCCACGGCAACGCCTGCTCACCATACGCGAGCAGGTGTCCCTGCCAGGGGTGGACACTGACGTTGGTCGGCGACTCGAGCCCCAGCCCTCGCCGAAGCTGATCGTCGGCGAAGGCCGTTCCAAACGTGCGGTAAAGCGCCTTTCCTGCTGCGGCCTCGTCAGCCTGTTTGGTCCCCCGCACAAAGCGATGGGCCACCCGCGCCTGGCGTCCATCGACGGACGCCTCGGCCACGCCCAGGTGAAGACCGAGCACGAGCCCGTCGCCGTCGAGCCAATGACCGTAGCGGACACCACCGACCGTGAAGCGCCCGGGACCGATCGCGTAGTAGCTCCCGCGCACAAACGACGGCAGCTCGCCTTCTACGGCAATCAGCCGATCGCCTTCGGCGGGACTTGCGGCAAAAGCGTGTTCGAGCTCGGGTGCCCAATCGGTGACACAGCCGGTGAACCCGGGATCATCTTGCAGCCCGTCCTCAGCCGAGGTCTCGGAAGTCACCTCGTTCACACCGCGACCTCTTCACCGTGTGGCACCTGTTGACGCTCGAATACCGCCAGCGCCTCGGGATCGAGATTCCAGTGGTGTCGCGTCTTGCTCGCCGATGTGCGTATCCACACATGGTGCCATCGGTCCGGTTCGAAGGCGATGGCATCGAGACGGCCAATCTCCTCGACGAAGCGCGCGTGATTCACCGCCTCCGGCGCGCCGATCACCTGTGACGCAACGAATACGAGCACGTAGCGAGCGAGCTCCTCGACGTTGGTGAGCTGGTCACGCAGGACGTTTCGCGCCGTCTCGATGTCGACACCGACCCGATAGAAGGCGCGCTCGGCGAACGCGAGCGATTGCACCGACATGAAGTCGAAATGGCACGGCTCGTCCGAACCGATTGTTCCATTCACTTTCTTCCACCGGTAGTAGTCCACCAACAGTTTCTGGATACCGGTGTTGAGCGGCCCGAGCCGACTGAAGGTACGGAGGTAGCCGATGATGAATCGGTTCTCGGTCAAGAGATCGTTGATGAACGGGAAGACGTAGAAGCCGAAGTAGATCGTCAGCTCCCAGACGTACTTCATGCTGAAGCACTCCTGATCGCCGAGAACCTCGTACGAAACCGCATAACTGGGTACGTAGGCTTCGTAGACCGCGCGCATGAGGGACTCGTAACGCCGCGACTTGGCTTCGAGCTCGGCGTCGCTATCCGTCTGTATCGCGTCGACGATCAAGGTGTTGTGGACGGCGATCAGATCACTGCCTGGGCTGTAGAGCGGGTCGGAGAAGCGGCCCGCTTCCCCGGTCATCGCCCAGCGAGTGGGATGAATCGTGCGCCCACAGTCGTGGGCGTAGTCGCGGTAGCCCCACCAATCGAGCACCTTGCGATCCTGCAAGTCACGCTCCATCAACGGGAACCGATCGATCACCCAAGCCAGCAGCTTTTCTGCGCTCGCCACATCCTTCGAATCGATCATCTCGCGGTCATACACCAAGCCCAGACTGGTCTTGCCTTGGAGTGGGATGACCCAGAACCAGAAGCCTTCGCCCATGAAGTGGTTGGTCGCCAACCAGACCGGCAGGTGCCCGAGTTGGGCGCGCGCCGGATCCAGGCGATTGGCGCGACGCGAACGCGCGGTCAGCTTCTCCACATCGACCAGCCCGTCGACCCAGGCGAACGACGCCCCGTGTCGGATCGGGCTCTTTCGCCGCGTTCCGAGACGCTTGCTCAGCACCTTGTTGCGACCCGAAGCATCGACGACCCAGCCTGCCTCGACCGAGTGCTGGCTCCCACCATCGCTCTCCTCGCCTGAACCTGCCTGGTGCGAGGAGGCCCGCCGGAAGCTGACTCGGTGCACGCCACCGTCATCTGCCAGCGCGATGTCGAGCCGGCGGGTGTTCGCAGCCAGGGTGAAACGCGCGTTCTGCAGGTTACGACGCAACAGCTCACCCTCGAAGACGTTGCGGTCGAGCTGATAGCTGGGAATGTTCGAGAACGGTCGAATCGCCGACTGGCCATAGTCTTCATAGCCGGCGCCATCGCGGCCGTTTGCGCCCCAGAAGAAGCGCAAGTTGTACTTCATGAAATGGCTGCACATCAGATGCTCTTCGAGATCGAGCACCTTGGAGTAGTAGTAGCCACCAACCTGCACGGACGACTCGCCGACTTTCTGGCGCTTCGGCGGAACCTGCGCCTGACGTTCGATCATCAAGATCGTCTTGTCGGTATCGAGCAGGAGATGCCGGGCCAGAGACAGACCAGCCAGACCCGCACCAACGATCACCACGTCATAGCGCGGGGCCAGGCTTTCGAGAGTACCTTCGGGGGGGGCGGCGGGCGTGACGACGTCGCCACCATCGCGAGACTCAGCACGCATCATGAGATTCCTCCGGAAACGACCAACGCCTCTGCATTGCCATCGAGGCCAAGGCTCGTGATCAGTCCGTGGCGGACTTCGAGCCGCCGCCGCGAGCGACTCACGTTGGTCAGTGGGATGTCCTCCGCAACGCGCTCGAGACCGGCAATCCCCGGCGCCTCGCCGTCAGCGGCGACCGCGAGAAAGGCCAGCGTCTGGAGCGCACCACCAGCGCCGAGACACTCGCCCAACGCGGCCTTGATGGCGATCACCGGCACCTCGGGTCCGAGCACGCGGGCGATGGCTTCCGCCTCCGCCCGATCGCCTGCCACAGAGCCCGACGCAGAGGACGACACCAGGTCGATCGCGGCCGGATTCATCTCTGCACCATCGAGGGCAGCACGAATCGCCCGCGCCAGGGCATCCGCGGAGGCTTCGGGATCATGGCCACGGCTGGGGTCGAACGCACTGCCGTGACCGCGAATACGACCGAGGGGCATGGTGTCCCTCGCTGCGGCGGTCTCGTCGGACTCGAGCACCAGGAGCGCAGCACCCTCGCCGAGCAGGAAGCCATTGCGGTCGGCTGCGAAGGGCACCGGATGCGGCGCCCCGTGCTGCGGCCCGTCGCCAGCATCACGCGTGCCATTGTTCGACCGCACCCCAGTGTTCGATCCAGCGCCCGAGCCAGCGATCCAGCCACAGGCCGCGAACCCGACCCAGGCTTCGAATGCGAGCTCTTCCGCGCCACCGGCGAGGACCACCTCGGCACGTCCGCGGCCGATCGTGTCGGCCGCGGTGCCAATCGCCTTCAAGCCAGCGGTCGGTCCGCCCGCGACCGTCGAGTTGATTCCGCGCAGCTGGTGCCAAATGGCAGCCTGGCCGGCCGCGGCATTAATCACACTGTTGGCGAAGTCGAGCGGCTTCGCGTACTTCGGGCCCGCTGTTTGGGCGCGTAGATCGAAGGCCGCGATGGTGTGAACACTGCCGAACATCGTCCCGAGCACGAGCCCGAGCTCGTGATCCGATCGCACACCCTCGTCGTCCCAACCACTGGACGCGAGCGCCAGCGCCGCCGCCGATACGGTCAGCCGGGCAGTTCGATCGAGGGGGCGCAGGTTGCCGTCGCCCAGGTAGGTCTGCGGCTGAAAGTCACGAATGGCTGCCGCGTCTCGCCCGTCCAAACCCGCCGCTTCGAAGTCGAAACCATCCACTGGCGCGAAGGCCCGCGAGCCCATCGCGAGCGCGCGCATGAGGCGTGCTGGGTCGTCTCCGAGCGGCGACACGACGCCCGTCCCACTGATCACGACATCGCGGTCGTACATGTCCTCTCCTCGATCAGCTTCCACTCGTTGGCCGGCGACCGGCTCCCCCGAGCTCAAGCCACTTTGCGAAAGATCACCGACGCGTTGTTGCCACCGAAGGCGTAGGCATTGCTCATTGCTACGCGTACCGCCATATCCCTTCCGACATTGGGCACACAGTCCAAGGCACACTCCGGATCCGCGCTTTCGAAATGAATTGTCGGCGGCACGCGGTCTTCAGCCACGGCCAGCGCACAGACCGCACCTTCGATGGCGGACGCCGCCCCCATGGTGTGTCCGAGCATGGACTTGACCGAGCTGGTGGGCACGAAGCACGTGCGGTTGCCGAAGACACGCGCCATCGCACGGCTCTCCAACCGGTCGTTGGTGGGCGTACCCGTCCCGTGAGCACTGACATAGTCGACGTCGTCCGCCGATAGGCCCGCGTCCACCAGAGCATCTGCCATGGCCCGCGCCGCCCCGTCCCCTTCGGGATGTGCCGCAGTCATGTGATGGGCATCGCACGATAGACCGTAGCCTGCGACCTCCGCCCAGACACGCGCCCCCCGACGCTGGGCGTGGTCGAGCCGTTCGAGCACGAGAACCGCTGCCCCCTCGCCGGGCACCATGCCTTTGCGTCCGCGGTCGAAGGGCTGACACCGCTCCGGGGCAATGGCACCCAACCGCGCGAAGCCGGTGTACGTGATGCGCGAGAACGCATCCGCACCGCCCGCCAGCATGATGTCCGCTCGGCCCGCCCGAAGCTGGTCCACAGCGTGGGCGATCGCGTAGTTTCCGGCGGCACAGGCAGCCGGGATCATGCTGTTCGGGCCGGCCAGCCCGAGCTCGGCCGCCACCGTACCGGCGATCGCATGACACGGATAGCGACGCATGAATCCACCACCCAACTGCGCCAGGCGCCCACCCATCACTTCGTCGTTGTAAAGCTCGACCTCTCTGGGTTCACCGGAGGTCGTCCCCATCACCACGCCACACCGCTCAGCAGCGGTTTGCAGGTCGCCCGCATCGCGCAATGCGAGACGCGCCGCACCCACCGCCATCTGCGACGCCCGCCCCACCGTGGCAGGTTCCAGGTGCTCGAAGAACGGTGCGGGATCGAAGCCATGGATCTCGCCACCGAGGTTGACGCTGTAGGCACTGGTGTCGAACGAGCGAACGGGCGAGATGCCACTGGTGCCGTCGAGCAGGCGGTGCCACGCGATCTCGCGGCCCGTGCCCACGGACGTGACGAGACCGATTCCTGTGATGCCGATGCGCTGGCTTGCAGAACCGGAAGTCGAATGGGCGCTCGAAGGCATTCCGTGCGCCTACGCCACGGCCGCGGCTTGGGCTTCTGGACGGTCGGCGAGACACGCTTCGACGAGGTCTACCGTCTCCGCGACTGTGCGCAGCTGCTGCAGACGCTCTTCTTCGACACCGAGCTTGAACGCGTAGTCGACGTCAACACCGATCTCGAGGAGAGACAGCGAATCGAGCCCCAGGTCGTCCATGAAGGAAGCCTCATTGGCGATGTTGGCCGGCTCGATGTTGGCGACGCTGGCGATGATCTCTTTGACCTTATCCTGAATCTGCCCACGGTCCATGACTTGCTCTCCTCGAGAAAAAATGCCGCTTTGCCAGAGAAAACACTCACCCTGGCCACTGCCCGTCTTGGCTGACGAGAGAATACTGGGACAGAGATTTCCAGAGCAACGGCCGTGCCATCAACGAATAATTCGCCGAGAAGCGCGATTCGGATCCAGCAGCCGATCGCATGCCGATTTCGTCTCATTCGTGACGAGGACAGCGACCGCTCATTTCAAATCTGGGACGACGTCCCGGAAAGCTCTCCGCGGCACTGCCAACAGAGTGGGCAGCGCCGCCAACAATACTGCCACCGGAGTGGGGCAGCCGGCCGTTGAGGTCTCGAGAAGATCGGCCGGAATCGAGACGCGTTACCATTCGCGCCATGATCGACCGCAACCTTCCCCTTCTCGACCTTCACCGCCACCTCGATGGCTGCGTGCGCCTGACCACCGTCCTCGATCTCGCCGCGCAACACGGCATTGCCCTTCCCGCCCATGACCTCGAAGGCTTGCGGCCTCACGTTCAGGTCGTCGAGGCCGAGCCTGACCTGATGACCTTCATTGCCAAGTTCGAATGGCTGACGGCGGTGCTCGCCAACCCGGAAGCTTGCTATCGCGTTGCGTTCGAGAATGTCGAGGATGCAGCAGCCGAAGGCATCGCCCACGTGGAGCTGCGCTTCTCACCGCTCTTCATGGCCCAACCCCACGAGCTGGATCCCGCTGCCGTGGTTGAAGCGGTGATCGCCGGCACCGAGGCGGGGCGCCGAGCGACCGGCATCAGCGCCAACTTGACCGGTATCCTCTCGCGCCACTTCGGAGTCGACGGCGCCACGCGCGAGCTCGACGCCATCCTTGCGCACAAGGACGGAATCACCGCGCTCGATCTCGCCGGAGACGAGGCCAATTTCCCGGCCGCTTGGTTCGCGCCGCACTTCGCACGCGCGCGCGATGCCGGCTTGCACGTCACTGTCCATGCCGGCGAAGCTGCCGGTCCCGAGAGCATCTGGTCGGCGCTGCGCGATCTCGGCGCTGAGCGGATCGGCCACGCCACGCGGGCTGGGGAAGACCCTGCCCTACTCGACTACCTCGGCGAGCACCGGATCGGCCTGGAGATGAATCTGACGTCGAATGTCCACACCTCGAGCGTGCCGTCCCTCGCGACTCACCCGCTTCGTGCGTACCTCCAGCACGGCCTGCTGGCGACCATCAATACGGACGACCCGACGATCAGCGGCATCGACCTGCCGCACGAATTCGAGCACGCCGCGCCGGCCGCCGGCCTCGACGCCGGCGACGCACGCCAGGCTCAGCAAAACGCCCTCGCCGTCGCCTTCATCAACGACGACGAGCGCGCTCAGCTGCTCGCACGTGCGGCCAGCTCGAACCGCTAACGCTTGATCAAGCCGATCAGGAAAATCAGCACGATCGCCCCGACGAACGCTGTGACCAGTGCGCCAATGAGACCACCAGCAGCGATCCCCAAGGCGCCGAAGAGCCAGCCGCCGAGCAAGGCGCCGACGATGCCGACGACGATGTTGCCGACCAGGCCAAAGCCCCGCCCCTTCATGACCTGACCTGCGAGCCACCCTGCTACCGCACCGATGATCAGAAACCAAATGTAAGCCATCTCCCGCTCCTTCGTAGGCGACCGAGAGCAGAACAGCTGCCTGACGCGACGTTCAATTGTTCGTCAGGAGACAAGGGTACGTTCTGGCACGGGCGCTGCGGGCCAACCGGTGCCGCACGACCTCTACGCAGCCTGCTTCGGAATCACACTTGTATTGAGCAGAGCTTACCGCAACGGCACTCCATCAGCCGCGTGCCGCCTGCCAGACCGCCGCGGCATCCGTCTCCGGGCGCCCTACGAGTAGCTCGTGTGGCCCATAGCCAGCCTTGTAGGCAAGACTGGCGTTCTCCTCGACCCAATAGCCCAGGTAGACCCTCTCGATGCCTTGCTGGCGTGCCAGCGCAACGTGGTGCAACACCGAGTTGACGCCCAACCCCCGTCGCGCATGATCTGGGTCGTAGTAGCAATAGACCGCAGAAATGGCGTTGGGCAGCCGGTCGAGCAAAGCCACCGCGAGAAGCTTCTCACCGAGGTGAAAGGTCAGCTCGTAGCCAAAAGTTTCGAAGCCTTCGACAAAGCCACGGTGGTACGCCTCAGGCGTGGTCGGCCGCGGTTCCCAACCTTTGGTCTGGCTCTGCGCCGCGTGGTAGCGCGCGAAGAGCGCCATGCGGTCGGGTGTGACGGTCGGGCGGCCGAGATGGACGGTCAGATCCTGGTTCCGGCGCCAGGTCCTTAGCCGCGAACGCCCGGGGACGAATCCTTCGGCATCGACACGAAGGCTCAGGCAGGCGGTGCAGGCAGCACAGATCGGCCGGAAAAACACACGCCCGAACCGACGCCAACCGTGCTCGAGCAACGTCTGGTAGGTCTCGGCGCTGCAGCCTTCGATGACCTTGTATTGCATGCGTGCCTGTCGAGCAGACAAATAAGGACATTCTTCTTCGTCGCCGAGAAGATCGAGTGTGTATTCGGTCCGTCGCATCAGCCGGCGCTTCCCACCGCGTAAGCGCGGTCGCGGCCCGTCATGTTACCGACTCTGGCCGCGCGTGTGCGGCAGATCTCACGACCCCGGTACGGTTTTCGCATGGAACCTGTGCAAGGGGGTACGCGACGGTGAACGCTAGAATTGTCAAAGCCAGCTCGCTCGCTTGCAAGCTCGGTGTCTTGTCCCGCGAGATCGGCGCTGCCGCTTCCCGCTTGCTGCAACCGTTCGGGATCACCCCGAGCCAGGCCAATCTCCTCTTGCATCTGCTCCAAGGAGAGACGTCGCCGTCCAAGATCGCAGGCAGCACCGGAATCGATGCATCGAGCCTGTCGCGCCTTACCCGTACCCTGGAAGCCAAAGGTTGGATCACCCGCGCGACCGACCTGGACAACCGTTCTCGCGTCTCCCTGAGCCTGACCGCGGAGGGTGACCGCATGGCGCGATCAGTCGCGCCGCATGCGGAGCACGTTCAGCAACGAGTCCTCGAGGCGCTCGACGAGAGAGAGCAGGCCGCGCTGCACGCGGCCATCAACAAGATCAGTCGCGCGATGGCGAGCCACCACGACCTCGTACGCACGCCCCGGAGCGAGCCGCCGCCTCTCGAGACTTGACCGTCGCGTCGGCGATCAGCACCACAATCGACCTCGCGGCCACTGCGCCCGCACGATCGGCGCGCGAGGGTCGAGCTTCGTCCATCTGCCCATTTTCCGAGGCCAACCGTTGCGCCACCAGCGGATCGGTCTGTGCGGTGTTCAGTACCGTTCGCCAGCCGGCGGATAGCCACGCGAAACGGATCTCCCTCGGTCCCGGATTGACCAAGACGCAAACGTCCTCGCGAACCATCGCGAAGGCTGGACCGTTGATGTGGGCAGGGTCGGAGACCACCGGAGCATCGGCCTCTGGCCCGCGCCAGGCCGTCTCCGCGCGCGCCGCCCGCTCGTCGGCACGAAGGGTCCGACGCAGACGGGCGAGCGCCCCGATGAAGCGCGCCAGCACGCGGCTGCCCCGCCAATCGACCCAGGTGCTGGCATTGTCCTGGCAGTAGGCATTGTTGTTGCCGCGCTGGGTGCGCCCCAGCTCGTCGCCGTGCCCGAGCATGGGCACACCGTCAGCCAGGAAGACGGACGTCAGCAGATTGCGGACGGCCTGCGAACGCGCCGTCCGAATGCTCGGGTCCTGGCTGGGCCCCTCGGTTCCGCGGTTGGCGCAGACTTCGTGGGCGTGCCCGTCGCGATTGTCTTCCTGGTTGGCGTGATTGTGCTTGCGGCTGTAGGAAACGGCATCGGCCAAGGTCAGGCCATCGTGGCAAGCCGCAAAGTTGATCGAGACCGTTCGCGGCAGGAGGTCACGACTGCCGGCCAGTCGCCACGCCAGCTCCCCGGCGGTCATCTCGTCGCCTTGCCACGCTCGCCGCACACCGTCACGAAATCGATCGTTCCATTCGCCCCAGCCGGCAGGGAATCCGCCCAGTCGGTAGCCTCCGGGCCCGAGATCCCACGGTTCGGCGATCCACTTGGTGCCGGTGAGCACAGGATCCTCGGCCATGGCCCGAAACAGCGCCGACGCCCGTTGGAACGCTGGCGCCGGTTCCGCGCCACGCCCGAGCGTCGTCGCGAGGTCGAAACGGAAGCCGTCGACGTGCATGTCGCGAACCCAGAAACGCAGACAGTCGAGCACGAGCTCTCGGACCAGATCCGATGAGACATCGAGGGTGTTTCCACAACCCGTGAAGTCGACCGTACGCCGCCGATTGCGTGGATCGAGCCGGTAGTAGGCCCGGTTGTCGATGCCGCGCCACGAGAGCGTCGGCCCGTCATGCCCGCCCTCGGCCGTGTGATTGAGAACGATATCGAGGATGACTTCGATCCCCGCCTGGTGCAGCGCCCGCACCATGGTCTGAAATTCCGCGACCTGCTGCCCACGGCTTGCCGAAGCGTAGCCAGCGTGCGGCGCGAAAAGACCGAGTGGACTGTAACCCCAGTAGTTGTCGAAGCCCCGCCGGCGAACGGACGGCTCCGTGGCGATCTGGGCCACGGGCAGCAGCTCGACCGCGGTGACGCCCAATCCCTTCAGGTGCGCGATGACGGGCTCGCTGGCCAGGCCGAGATAGCGCCCGCGCTGCTCGGCCGGAATCTCTGGGTGCTGAAGGGTCAATCCCCGCACGTGTGCTTCGTAGATCAGCGTGTCGCGCCAGGCGGTGCGCGGTGACGCCGTGCCCTGCCAATCGAAGGCGGTATCCACCACCACGCACTTGGGCATGGCATGCGCCGAGTCTCGGCTGGAGTAGCTCTCCGTGCCGCGCGCGGGCTCGAAGCCGAAGACCGCATCGTCGAGCACCGGCTGACCGGTGATCGCTCGGGCAAAGGGATCGACGAGCAGCTTGGCTGCGTTGAAGCGATGGCCCTCTTGAGGACGAAAGGGCCCGTGGACTCGATAGCCGTAGCACTGCCCCGGGAGGACATCGGGCTGAAATGCATGCCAGCGGTCGGTACCGTGCCGCGCGAGCGACACTGTCCGGCGCGCAACCCGATCCGCTGGATCGTCGAAGAGACAGAGCGAGACTGCTTCGGCCGCGCGAGATCGCAGCACGAAGTGAGTGCCGTCACCACACCAGGTCGCACCCGCTCGCTCCTCCGGGCGCCCATCGCAGCCCGACAGCACGGACGCGGCGCTCTCAGCTGACCCGGACGCGCAGCGTCTTGCCGACCTGATCGAGCATGGCGCGCAGGCGGTCGTAGTCAGGGTGCCGGAGGCGGACCCAGGCATTGGCCATATAGCCAGCCTCCACCGGCTGTGTCGACGAGCCGGCCGGCGGCAGATGGTGGTCGATCAGCCACTCGCTGAGCTGGTCGAGGATCGCCAAGCCGTCGTAGCCGCGGATCGTGCCGTCGCGCTCCGGCCGAAGGTTGACCAGCCCGGCCGCGAAACGCCGAGAGGCGCGCTCACCCGGACGACCGTGCACCACCGCCATCGCCCACTCTTGGTAGACATCGAGGTCATTGCCCGCGCAGTAGAGATCCCACGCCCCGACGCCCGGCGGACGACAGCCAATCTCCGAGAACTTCAGCCCCTTGGGGCCGAAGAACCACTCCATGTGCGTCGCTGACGTGCCGATGTCGAGCGCATCGATGACCCGCTTGCCCATCGCCTTGACCTCGTCGTAGCCGTCGGCGTCGGTGCGGTTGGTGGCGATGAACTGAGGGGAGACCCACCGATTGCGCATCGCCTCGAGCACACCCGGATAGTAGTGGGTGATGAAGTGCTGGACGATGTGTCCGCCGACCGTGATGGTGTCGAAGAAACCTTCGTGCCCTTCGATGAACTCTTCGACCGCCACGCTCGCGCCATGCTCGAAGCCGGACTGGGCAATGGCGTTCTCGAGCTCGGCGTCATTGCTGACCTTGAAGGTGCCCGCGGCACCCGCGGCATCGCGCGGCTTGATGATCAACGGGTAGCCGACCTTGCTGGCGAAATCGCGCACCGCCTGCGGATCGTCGGTGCCGGTCGATTGGGCACACGAGATCCCAGCCTTGCGCAGCGCCTCTTTCATCGCCGGCTTGTCGCGACAGAGGTAGGCCGTCTTGACGCTGGTACCCGGGATGCCACAGGCCTCGCGCACGTGTGCGGTCGGCATGATGTGCGCCTCGACAGTCGCCTCCAGGCGATCGACCCACGGACCGCGCCGCTGGATGGCGCGCACGGCGGCTTCCAGCGATGGCTGGTGAACGACGCTGCGCACCTGGACATAGTCGTCCAGGTGACGCCGCAAATCGTGCGGCAACGCACCTTCCGGCGCCTCGCCAATCCCGGTGACGCGCGCACCAACCGCCTTCAGGGCGCGAGGGAAGTGTTGCTGATTGAACGGAAAGGCAGGCTCGACGAATATCACGTGCACGGCAGTGCTCCTGGAGGCCCACGCTTCTTTGAGGGCCATGGTCGCCGCGGTAGGCGGCGGCTCGCCATGCTAGCACCAGGCCACCGAAACGATCACCTGGCACCCAGCCTGTCGAGACTTGCCGACGGTCCGTCTCACCGAACCCACACCTTCCGACGGTGCGCTCGGGCGCCGGGCGTACGAGCCGCGCGAGCCGAATAGCCCTAAATACCTGTCTACAAAGCTCTTAAAACCTCCTCTCTCGCCCTACCCGGAGCGCTTTGGCATGGCATGCCGCTTGCGCTTGTGGTTGCCGAACACCACATGAGGAGAACCACCATGTCGACCAGAATCACGATTCAACTCGGACTGACGCTCGTGCTGCTCGCCAGCGCCAGCGCCCTTCACGGCCAGGACGACGACACCCGCTTTCACGCCGAGGTCTTCGTCGCCGGCATTTTCGACAGCGGCAACAACGTCGAAACCTACGGCATTCGCGGCGGCGCCCAGGTGAGCCGGCGGTGGACGCTGGAAGGCGCGTTGAGCGTGGTCGAGGATGCCTACGAGGACGTCTATCTCCTCGATGTCAGCGCGCGCCTCAGCCTGCGCCCCGAACGCCGCAACGACATTTTCTTCCTTTTCGGCCCGGGCTTGTTCTGGACCCCCAGCTTCGATGGCGCTTTGATGTTCAGCGCGGGCTTCGGAAGTGAAATCCCGGTCGGCAAGCGCTTCTATTTGCGCCCCGAGCTGCGTGCCCGCTGGATCGAGCCCAGCGACGTGGTCGGAACGGATCTATCCTTCGGCTTCGGGGCTCGCTTCTGATCCTGGCCGCTCGAGGCCGAGATCGGTGAGCTTCTGATGCAGGTAGGTGCGCGTGATGCCCAGCTTGCGGGCCGCGCTCGATACGTTCCAGCCGTTGTCTTCGAGCACCGACTCGACGTACTCGCGCTCGACCCGGTTGCGCAGGTCACGCAGTGATAGCGGCGCGCGGCCGGGAGCCAGCCGAAGCAAGTACTCCTCTGCCGAATCGTCGCTCCCGGACGTGGCGGCGCCATCACGAATCGCAGCCGGCAGGGAAGCCGCCGAGATCGGATCCCCACCGAAGATCACCAACCGCTCTGCCAACGCTTTCAGCTCGCGGACATTGCCAGGCCAGGAATACCGTTCGAGCGGCCCGTAGACATCTTCACTGACCCGCCGCCGGCCGGTCTTGTGCTGGCGACGGAAATGAGCCACGAAGTGCTCGAAGAGGGTACGAACATCCCCCTGCCGATCACGCAGCGGTGGCAGCAGGATCGGTAGATTGCACAGCCGGTAGTAGAGATCGCTGCGAAAGCTGCCGTCCTCCATCGCCGTGCTGAGGTCACGATGGGTCGCGGCGATCACCCGCACGTCGACCTGCCGATCCCGGCTCTCGCCAACGCGCCGGACCTGGCCATCCTCGAGCACCCGCAGCAAGCGCGACTGCAGCGCCGGCGGCATGTCGCCGATCTCGTCGAGGAAGAGGGTGCCGCCATCGGCCTCCTCGAACAGCCCGGCGCGACTCTCACGAGCGTCCGTAAAGGCACCGCGGGCGTGGCCGAAGAGCTCGGACTCCACGAGATGAGGCGGGATCGACGCGCAGTTGATCTTGACGAAGGGCTGCTCCCGCCGCACGCTCCCCCGGTGCAGCGCATCCGCGACCAGTTCCTTGCCGGTGCCACTCTCGCCGAGGATCAACACCCTCGCTTCCGTTCCGGCGGCCTTGGCGATCAACTCACGAACCTCGGCCAGCGCAGCGCTCGTGCCGAGCAGCCCGGGTGGATTCGCCAGCTTGTCGCGCAGATCTCGAACCTCACGCTCCAGGCGTTGGTGCTGGAGGGCATGGTCGATCGACGTGAGCAATCGTTCGCGGCTGAACGGTTTCTCGATGAAGTCACGCACACCGAGCTTGAGCGCCTCCACCGTCTCGGTGATCGAGGCCTCGCCGGACACCATGATGGTCAGCGGCAGGCGATCGGCCGCCACCAACGAGCGCACCAACTCGACCCCGGACAGCCCGGGCAAACGCACATCGAGCAGCAGAAGGTCCGGAGCATTCTCCTCGGCCTCATCGGGTCGCGCCTCCGCGTCGCCTTGTCCACGCCGGCCGACAATCTCGGCATACGCATCTTCGGCCCGCGCCACGCCCCGCGGCTGGTAGCCCGCCTCGCGCAGGAGATAGATCAGGTTGGCGCGGATCTTGTCGTCATCTTCGACAATCAGGATTCTGGTCATCCTCGGACTCCTGGGTGCGGGATCAGCCGTCGTCACGGGCGCCGTTGCGACGCGCCGGTGTCAAGCTCGTCTCGGTTAGACGCGGCAGGGTCAGACGAAACGTCGTTCCACTCGGACCCGTTGCGTGGAGGTCGAGATCACCTCCATGGTCGAGCAGGATTTTCTTGGAAATCGCTAGCCCCAGTCCGGAGCCTCCGGCACCGCGGTAGGCCGTCACATAGGGCGTGAACAAGCGCTCGCGAATCGATTCGGCAACGCCGCTACCATTGTCTGTGACGTCGAGGCCGACCTCATCGAGCTCGACTCCGTCGAGAAGGGGTGCGGTCCACGCCGTGACGCACACGCGCCCGCGTTTGGCGCCGCTGACTGCCTCCGCCCCAGGCGCCTCAGGGTTTGGATCCGGACGATCCCGCACGGCACGCGCCGCGTTATCCCACAAGTTGACCAACACTTGGCGCATGAGGTCCCGGTCGACTGCCACGGGCCAGGACGGCGCTGCGTCGCCATCGGCATCGGCATCGGCATCGGCATCCGACGTCGACGGACGAGCCACCTCGAGCACCAGATCGAGCTCCGGCCAGGCATCGGCGAAGGTCTCGACCAGGTCCCGCGCCAGAACCACCAGGTCGCACGGTTCCAGCCGCGGGCGCGGCAGGCGCCCGAAGGTGGCGAAGCCGCGCGCGAACACCGCCAGCCGATCGAGCTCTTCGCCCAGGCTGGCCAACGGCTCGCGCGCATCGGTCTGCTGCCGAATCGAGCCGCGAAGCCGGTCGAGCTCGAGACGGGCGGCGGTGAGGGGCGTGCGCATCTCGTGCGCGTGACGCTTGGTCGCCTCCTGCCAGTCGGCAAGGTTGCGCAGGGCGCGCAGGCGACGACGATCGCGCGCCATGCGCCGGGAGGTCTCTTCGACCATGCGTCCGATCCGGCCGATCACGTCACGCGCGCGCTCCCCGACCTCGATGTCGGTCCGGCCCGCCGACAACGCTGTCAGCGCGGTCTGGAGCTTTCCGAGCCGCGCTTCGTCGCGGCTCCGACGCAAGACCGACACCACGGCACCGGCCATCACCAGCCCGGCCGACACGGTCAGGAGCAGCAACTCGAAACGACCGAGAATGCGCTGCCGCGCATGGGAGAGGATCTGAAGCCGGTTCGAGAGTGCCTGCAGCGCCTCGAAGCGCGCCCGGTACGCTTCCTCATCGGCCGCGTCCAGCTTGGCGAGCCTCTTCTGGTCCTCGAGGCTCGCCTCCAGCGCGGCAAGCACCTGCGGATGAACCCCGAGGGCGAACCAGGCGCCCGCGAGCTGACGCTGGAGCAGGAAGAATCCGAGCGTCGCGCCGATGACCAACGCGGCGAAGATCCACAGGGCGCTGCGCAGAGTCACGACTCGGGATTCTCCCGCGGTGGCGTCACGTCAGGCGGATTCGGCGCCGCGGGAAGCTCGACCGTGTAGCGGCGGCTGAGCAATGCATCGCGCCGGATCGACGTCGCCAGCAGCAGGTTGAGCACGTTGCCGAACGGATCGCCGCCCTCGTTGGTCGACGACGCGATCGATTCCGTGGCCCCTGCTTCGGGCGCGGCCAGCGAATCGGCCAGCCAACGCTGAGCATCGCGCTGCTCGTCGCGGGAGAAGGGGATCACGTCGATCTCGATACGCGCCACCCATCGGTCTTCGCGGCGCAGGCTCGGTGCGGCCAGCCGCACGCCGACCGGCTCGCGCCACCAGCGGGACAGTGCCTCGAAGTCTTCGAGCTGGCTGCGCATGGCGCCCAGCAGCCCGCCCGTGCCGACCAGGAAGACCTCGTCCCAGAGCTCGTAGCGGGTCGCGATCCACCCTTCGCCCCGCACCGTTTGACCCTGGCGATCCCGCACCGTGAGGCGGACGACGAAGGTCGTGGTCAGCCCGCTCTCGAGTTGGTCGCGGACCTCCTCGTCATCGAGCAGGGAAGGCAGCTCGATCAGCGCCACGTCTCGCCCGATCCGTTCGAGCTGTGGCGGCGAAGCCCGCAGCGGCGATCCGACCAAAAGCACGATCGCCAGTCCGCTCGCGAGCACAGCCAGCCCCCGGACAACCGCATCGAAGACCGTACGCATCGGCCGTTGGGTCGCGCCAGTCATGGACCGACCTCACGGGCGTCGAGGTAGGTGATGCCAAAGCGGAAGAGGCCCCAGGCCGTCCGGTAGACGACGGCTGCCCCGAGCTCGATCTTCTCGACCGGGTTGCCGGTCAGGCTCAGGCTGGGCGAGGTCGACTCGTACGCATAGCCCGCGTTGAGCTCCAGCCGAACCTCGCCCTTGCCCGCGCGTCGCCGCGCATTGCGGAGCGCCAAGGAGTAGCGCGCATTCGCCGACAACGCCAGAGCATCGAGGTCGCGTGCCGAGACTGGCTCCTCGTCGACCACCAGCCCATCTACCCGCGAGCGCCCGAGACTGGCACGCAACCCCACCGACACCGACTGCCTCCGGCTGAGCGGCCAGTGCTGAACCGCCCCAGCAAAGACCTCGAGCAGCCGCGCATCGTATTCCGGCAGCGTGCGCACGCGTAAGGTTCCGCGATTGAAGCTGCGCAGGGACTGTCGACTCTGCAGGCTCGAGAGGGCGATGCCGGCGTGGGCCGAACGACCGCGCGTCGGCAGCACCGGGTCGTCCGTCGTGTCATAGAGCCAGCGCCCGTCGAGCCGATGGTGCTCGGTGTCGTCGGTCTCGATGAGACTGAAGGTGAAGAACGAGAACAATGACTGCGGCAGAAGCTGGCCGCGGAGCCCTTTCCCCGTCTCGAGGTATTCGAATCGGACGCGCAGCGCATGATTGCCGGCGATCGGCACGCCCCCCTCGAGGCTCAGCTCGCTTGCCCGATCGAAGTCCCACGCGGCGAACAGTGGATCGAGACCGAGCGAGAAGACGCGGTTCTCGAAGGACTGCCGCTGCGCCACAGTGGCACTCAGAAAACCCCCGCGGCCGAATAGGTCATGCTGCACATAGCCGACTTCGAACCCGTCTGGGTTCGCTGCGGCGAATGCCATGCCGCTGTTACCAAGGAAGTGGCGTACGCCGACGGTCGCACCGAATCCGCTCGTCGAATCGTCGAGTGAGGGCGGCCGGATGGACGAGCCGGCCAGGAAGACGTTTGGATTGAAGATCACCGCTTCGGCCGAGAGACCGAAGAAGAATCGATGAATCTCTCGGACTGTGACGACGAGGGTGAAGGCCCCCCGCTTGCTGCCACGCTCGAGTGAGAAGCGGGCGTCGAGCACGAAGGCAAGGCGGTTGATCCGAAAGACGGCCTCTCGCAAGGCGGATTCAGAATACGCCTGACCCGGCTCGAGGCGCGCCTCGGCCAGCAAGATGCGCTCCGAGGCACGCTTGAGCCCGTCGACCCGAATCTGCTCGATGAAGAAGCTGGTATCGGCGAAAAGATCGCGACGAGAGGCACCTGCTTCGGTCGCCGGCTCCGAGCCGGCCGGCCCTTGCTGAGCGGCTTTTGGTAGCGCTCTGTCGAGCACAGGCTGGGCGGCCAAGCCTCCCCAGCCAGCCAGCCACACCATCCCCAGGATGGCGTAGACGAACGTTGCCGCGCGCGGCGGTTGGGCATTGATGCGTTTCACCATGCTGCGGTCTCCGTGCACACGGATCCCCTTGCAAGGCCGGCGCCTGCCGCGAGACGCGGCAAAGACGCAGCATCGATCTGCCAGACGACGCATCACTGTCCGAGAATACCGACAGCCCTGCCGGAATTCGCGGACATGGGGCAGATGGGGTGTCTGCTAGGGGCAGCTCGCGAACGCCTGTGTGTCGACGATGGCGGGGGCCGCAGTGCCCAGCGGGTTCTCGTAGATTCTGGTCTCGCCGGTCAGGGTGTCGGTGACAGTGAGGTCATAGGCGACGTTGGTGCTGGCGGCGCCGAAGACCCAGAAGCGGTCGTTGGCGGCACAGCCGTCGATCACCTTGACCAACATTTCCCAGTTGGTCGGCGTGAAGAACGAGAAGAGCCCCGAGTCGTCCGACGGGATCGGTACCCGTGCGCCCGCACCCTCGCGGCCATCGAAGGCGCGCCACTGGACGCTCGCGCGGAAGCGACCATCGAGCAGGCAGAGGGCCTCGCCCGTGTCGTCACAGCTCCCGGGCTGGCCCATCTTGGTCCGGACCCGTAGATCGTCGGCGCCGGCTCGACGGTCGATCGGCAGCACTTGACCCGGCCGGTGCACCTCAGGAAGAGGCTCGACACCCGAGGGCGACGATACGTCGCAGGTCGCCAGCGCTGTCGTGTCGGTGATCGCGGGCGAGGCCGTGCCCAGCGCGTTCTCATACGTCGCCGTCGTGCCCGTCCACGTATCGGTCACCCGCAGAGAATAGGCGACATTGGTGGTCGCCGCGCCGAAGACCCAGAAATGCCCGTTGTTCGAGCAGCCGTTCACGATCTTGACCAGCATTTCCCAATTGTCCGGACGGAAGAAGTAGAGCAGCCCCGATTGGCTGGACTGCCCGTCTGCGACCAGCCGGCCACGTCCGCGATCGCCGTCGAAGTCCTGCCAATCCACCTCGACCTTGAACCGATCCTCCGATCGCAGGCACAGCGTGTCGTCCGAACCGACACAGTTGCGCTGAAGCCAGCTGACGCCGGCAGCGTCGAACCGAAACAGCGACTCGCCATTCGGCGACAGCGCGAGCGCCGTGCTCGCCGGGCGCGGCGTGTCATCGAAGCTCGCCAGGCTGAGCAGACCCGTCGCAAAGTCTCGACGGTACGTCACCTGTCCCCATAGCGGATGCCCTGCCGGTGCCGTGCCGACCGCAACGTCTCCATGCACCCACCGACCGTCCGGACTCTGAACCGCCCGCTCCGGCCGAGGCAGGACATCGCTTCCGAGCTCGTCTGAGAACAACAGACTGCCGGACACGCCATCGCGCCGGAAGATGGAAAGCGTGTCACTCCAGGTCGAGACGTAGCGTCCGTCGGGGCTCACAAGGAGGCTCGAAGCGGCGAAGAATCGGTGCGCGTCGCGCAAGGTCTGCACCAGCACTAACTCGCCCGACGCGTCCTCGCGCTGGTAAACGCTCAAGGCGGCGGCATCGTCCTCCACACCCGACGTGCACGCTCCTTCCCAGCTCACGACATAGAGATGACGACCGTCCGGCGCGAGCGCCATGCGCCAGGGCACGCCCGCTTCGTTGGCCATGGCCTGGGCAGAGACGATTCGGCCATCCGAGCCGAGCTGCACCGTGACCAACGAGCCGACTGTGCCCCGATGGCAGAACGTCGCCCGATCCTGGACCGTCGCGAGAATGAGATGGCGTCCATCCGGAGTGGCGACGATCGCATGGCCGTTCTCGAGACCATCCGGGAAGAGCGAATCGTCGGGAACGAACCGTTCGTGATGGGTCAACACGCCGGTGCCGGCTTCACGGCTGAACTGATCAATGCCCAGGTCGCCGGCCGCATACAGCCACGCGCCGTCCACACTGATCGCCGCGTCCCAGATCGAGAAGCCAGGCAGCGACGCGCTTGCCGCTTCGAAGGTCTCGACGGTTCGCATCGTGCCCAGGATCGGATCGAGCGAAACCGTGGCCAACGTATCGTCACGCCGGTCGAAGGCGCGCGAGCCGACGTAGAGGTGGCGGCCATCCAAGCTCGCGGCCACAGTCCGGACCTGGGAGACGCCATCCGGAAGGCGGTCACCACCCAGTGCCCGATCGAGGGAGCGCAGCGCACCATTCGGCTCGACTTCAGCAAGCGCGATCCGCCCATTCCCCTGGTTCGCCACGCAGAAGAGAAAGATGCGGTCCGGACGCAGATCGAGCGCACAATCACCCAGCTCGGCACCTTCGTTGGCCATCTGGAGGGTCTGCCGGTGCGCCAACCAACCCTCGCTCGTGCGGTCGAAGACCCCAATCTGCGATCCCGCGGCAAGGAGGACCTTGCCGCCGGGCAGCGTCAACGCCTGCTGTGGCGAGAACGGCTCGCCACAGCATGATGTTGCGTCGAGGATCGGTCTCAAGGTGTGTCCCGTCGCGCTCAGCTCCAGGTGCCAGACGCCGTTGGGACGAACGATGAGGAACGCGCTTTCGCCATCCTGCACGATGTCCGACACCTGCCCGAAACCTTCGACAAACAGCGAGGCGTCGGTGGTAAGCCCACCGGTTACTGGATCACGCGCCTCGACAAAGAGATGCTCAGGGCCGGGAGCCAAGGCATAGCGACCGTCGCGAGAAAGCGCGAAGCCGTAGGCAATCTCCCAGGAGGCGCCCGGCCGTGTCGCCGAGATCAAGCCCGTTTCGGTGTCGATGTCGGCGACCCAGGCCTGCCAGCCGTGGGACAAGCCCCAGAAAAGGTAGAGATGCTTACCGTCGGGACTGATCTCGAGCGAGGTCAAGTAGTCGAGCGGGCTCGGAAGCTCAGGATCCCCCAACACATAGCGACGAGCGAGAGAGAGCTCATCCGTGGCGCGATCCCATTCATGGACGACCAACGCATCGTTGCCTTCGAGTGCGTAGAGAAAGCTTCCATGGGGATGGAACTGGGGCTGGACGACGCCGAGAAACGATGAGGCCGACAGCGCGAGCGCGCCGTCTTCGCCATCGCGCTGAAGAAGCGTCACGACGCCGTCACGGTTGCCGACGACGAAACGACTGCCGTCCGGGGCGATCTGGAAGCTCGAGAGATAGCCGGGCGTCGCGTCGTCTGTGCGCTGCAGGTTGCGCCAGAACTCCCGCGCTTCTTGTCCATGGGAAACGGTCGCGGTGCCAGTCAGTGAGAGCAACGAGACGAGTGTCCACTTCGCGGCGACAGTCCATACGGTTTCCATTCGCGGGAAGGCAAGGTTCATCGGTTCTGCGCTCCATCCGAGTCGTTCGTCGTCCTGAGTGAGACCCAGAATATGCCACAAAGGCATAGTGGGTCCACTTCTTTAACGGCGCGAACGAGCGGTGTTGCCTATCACTCCGCCACGAGGTCAAGGACAAGAGGCGAACGCCTGCGTGTCGACGATCGCTGGCGCGGCGGTGCCGAGCGCGTTTTCGTAGACCTTGGCCTCCCCCGTCAGGGTGTCCGTGACGGTGAGGTCGTAGGCAACGTTGGTGGTCGCGGCGCCGAACACCCAGAGCCGGCCGTTGGCAGCACAGCCGTCGATCACCTTGACCAACATTTCCCAGTTGTTGGGCGAAAAGAACGAGAAGAGACCGGAGTCGTCCGATGGAATCGGCACCCGCTCGCCCGCGCCCTCGCGCCCGTCGAATGCGCGCCATTGGACCGTTGCCCGAAAGCGGCCGTCGAGCAGACAGACCGCGTCGCCCGTGTCGTCACAGCTCCCTGGCTCGCCCGTCCTGGTGGTGATTCGGGCGTCTATGAATCGAGCATGGGCGTCGACCGCAAGCGCCGGGCCGGACACGAAGGTTTCGGGATGAGACGACGAGTGAGACGGTACGGTCCCGGCCACCACCGAGCCCGACGCGACCGGCGCTGGCGCATCGCAGGTCGCCAGTGCACCGGTATCGGTGATCGCCGGCGAGGCCGTCCCAAGCGTGTTCTCGTACGTTGCCGTCGTACCCGTCCAGGTGTCGGTTACCCGCAAGGAGTAGGCGACGTTGGTGGTCGCTGCGCCGAAGACCCAGAAATGGCCGTTATTCGTACAACCATCGATGATCTTGACCAGCATTTCCCAATTGTCGGGACGGAAGAAATACACCAACCCAGATTGACTCGATTGACCGTCCGCGACCAGACGTCCGCGCCCTCGGTCACCATCGAAGTCCTGCCAGTCCACCTCGATCTTGAAGCGATCCTCCGCCCGCAGGCACAGTGTGTCGTCCGAACTGACGCAGTTGCGCTGCAGCCAGGTCACGCCCGCCGCATCGAACCGAAACAGCGACTCGCCATTCGGCGCCAGCGCCAACGCCGTGCTTTGAGGAAGCGATCGCTCGTCAAGGCTCGCGAGGGTGAGCAGCCCGCTCTCGAAGTCCCGCTGATAGACCGCATTCCCGTAGATGGCATGGCCGGCCGGGCTCGTTTCCAGGGCAACATCCCCGAATACCCAACGCCCGTCCACGCTCTGCACAATCCGCTCGGGGCTTGGCAGAACCTCACTGCCGAGCTCGGCTTCGAGCGCCAACCTGCCAGTAGCCTGGTCGCGCCGGTAGATGGAGAGTAGGTCATTCCACGTGTAGACGAACTGGCCGTCTGGACTGACGAACAGGCTCGAAGACGCGAAGAACCGCTCGGTATCTCGGATCACCTCGACGAGCGCGAGAGCACCCGTGGTGGGGTCGCGCTCGTACACGCTCAGCGACGCTTCCGGCGGACTGCCGAGGCAGGACGAAGTCCAACTCGAGGCATAGAGGCTGCGGCCATCAGGCGCGAGCGCCACGAGCCGTGGCTCGCCCTCTTCGTGGACGACAGCTTCTGCATCGACAATGCGCCCTTCCGTGTCGAGGTTGGCCGTGACAATCGTGCCCTCGTTGCAGGGAGAGTTGGTGGAGATTGGCCGATCGTTGGTTGCAACGATCAGTTGCCGGCCACCAGGCGTATTGAGAAGGGCGTGGCCGGCGGGAAGAAGCTCGTCCAGAGGCCCCGTGGCCACAACGCCACGCCCAAAACGCTGGCGTGCGGCAAGCTCACCGGTCTCCACGTCGCGGGCAAAGACTTCGACACCGAGCTCGCCGACGGTATACAGGGTCTTGCCATTTGGATGAACGACAGCAGCCACGCTTTCGTGGCCGGAGGCCGTGATCGGGCGTGGCTCGACTTCGGGTAGCCCCAGAGCAGGGACCGAGGAGTCGGGGATGATCCGTGCCGGAGTCTCTCCGGATCCCAGGCGCCGGGAGGCTGCATAAAGATGACGGCCGTCAGGGCTGAAAGCCGTGGCGACAGCGCGTGAGGGTCCGTTCGGAAGTCGATCGCTCGTCAACGATTCTTGAAGGAGGCTGACGTCGCCATCTGCTGCAACCTCCGACAGCGAGATGGTTCCGACATTTCCGCGCATCGTGCAATAGAGAAAGGTTCGACCGGAAGGCTGATCGATCGCACAGTCGCTTGGCAGAGCGTCGGGAAACCGGAACAGACCGCGATAGGTGGCCTGATTCGGGCCTTGCCGATCAAAGATCATCACACCGCCGGGCATGGCCTCCCCTTGGAAGGAAGGATTCGGGGCGACCTTGTAGATGACGTCCTGCGAAGCAAAGAGCCTGCCGGTCAACGGAAAGATCGCGAGGCCGCAACACTCGCCAGGCTCAGCCAAGAGATGGACGGCGTGGAAGGCCTCCTCGATCTCCAAGCGCCAGAGCTTCAGATCAGCCTGAACCAGGAATGAGCTGAGACCATCCGTACCAGCCACTTTGCCACCACCGCCGCCCAACGGAAGTGCGGGCCGCGAATCGAGCGCTCCAGTCTCCAGATTTCGATCGACGATGAGCACCTCCTCGACCGAAGTGATCAATGCGAACCGCCCGTCCTCAGAGAGTCTGAACTCGAACGTCTCGGGCCCCTCCATCGACAGGACGCGCTGCGGCGACGAAAGCTGCCCGTTCACCTGATCGACGTCAGCTCGCCATACTTCAGATGTCGGCGCATCACCCCGATAATCCTGGTGGTTCCTCGAGAACAGGTACAGGTGCTGACCATCCGGACTGATTTCCATGGAATCAAGGTTATGGAGCGTATTCAGAAAGAGCGGGCTATCGAGCATGTAGCTGGCCGTCACCGTGAGCGCGGCGCCGTCGTCGCTCCGCACAGCAAGCGCGATGCGGTTGCGACCGCCCCCCGACGAACCGACTTCCCTCTGGATGAGGCCATAGAAGAACCGACCATTGGGATGGATCGCCAGCCTTCGTTCCGCTCGAGTGCGCTCAGGAAGCTCTCGATCGCCTGGAATCCGGTGGATCACCGAAGACTCTCTATGCGAGAGACCGCCTTCATCCCCGTCGCGTTCGAGAAAAGACAACACGCCGTGAAGGCTCGCTGCGACCAGCTGGCTCCCATCGGGCGTGAGCTGAATGCTCATCGGTGGACCGGGCGTTGCATCTTCGGCCCGTAGGGTCTCGCGCCAAAAATACATGGGCTCCTGGGCATGGAGGGCTAGCGTCGGCCCAACGAGGCAAGTACAAAGGAGTGCCCAAGTCGGCATGCGCGCGACGACAGAAACCAGGGCAGGCTCTAACGATCTTGTTCTCAAATGAGTAAGGTTCATGAATGTAGCTCTCTTCCAGGTTTAGATTTCGTTGAAACCCAAGCCTATGACGCCGCGTCATAGGGAATCCACCAAGATCGGCGCGATCGAGGTAAATCCCCTATCAACCAACCTCACTACCGACGACAGGAACCGAGTGCGCCCGGGTCGACGACAGCGGGGGCGGTGGTGCCGAGCGGATTCTCGTAGACCCTTGTCTCGCCAGTCAGCATGTCGGTCACCGTGAGGTCGTAGGCGACATTGGTCGTCGCGGCGCCGAAAACCCAGAGCCGGCCGTTGGCAGCACAGCCGTCGATCACCTTGACCAACAATGCCCAGTTGCTCGGGGTGAAGAAAGAGAACAAGCCGGAGTCGTCCGATGGGATCGGCACCCGCTCGCCCGCGCCCTCGCGCCCGTCGAATGCGCGCCACTGGACCGTTGCCCGAAAGCGGCCGTCGAGAAGACAGACCGCGTCGATCGCAGCAGACCCAGTCGAAGCAGAGTCGGCATCAGCAGGCCCGATCTCGACTGACTTGTGATCCGAACGCGGGGTCCGCAGGTCGCGAGGGCAACATTCTTGGATGCGCACACCAATTCTTCTTTTCGCGGGAGATTCATCTCAAGACGTTCATTTCGAATTTTTTGATCGGCACGAGACTACAGCGAAGCGCATGAGCCGATTCGACCTCTGTGACCATGACGCGCCACAGCAGTGCAGACCATCTCACGCAGCAGAGCGTTCGGGATGCGACGTGGCCCGGGCAGCGTGAGCGCGGCTCAGACGGCAGCGGCTTCGAGAGGTTCTTTTTCGAACTGAAGCTCGTAGAGCTTCTTGTAGATGCCACCGAGATCGAGCAGCTCCTGGTGGGTTCCCTGCTCGGCGAGGCGCCCTTTGTGGAGCACCAGGATACGGTCGGCCTTCTGGATGGTCGAGAGGCGATGGGCGATGACGATGCTGGTGCGGTCGACGAGCAGGCGGTCGAGAGCCTCTTGAATCCGCTGCTCGGTCTCGGTGTCGATCGACGCGGTCGCTTCGTCCAAGATCAAGATGCGCGGATCGGCAGCCAAGGCGCGGGCGAAGGCGAGAAGCTGCTTCTGGCCCACCGAAAGGCCTGCGCCGCGCTCGTGGACCTCGGTATCGAAACCCTCGGGCTGCCGCTCGATGAATGGCAGCACGCCCATCTCGTGGGCTGCCCAGCGGATGCGCTCGTCCGTGATGGTCGGATCGCCCAGGCGGATATTCGAGCCCAGGCTGCCCGAGAACAAGAAAACGTCCTGCAGCACGATGGCGACTGCGCGACGCAGGGCGCTCAGCTCCCAGCCCCGGACGTCGATCCCGTCGACCGTGATGGCGCCTTGGTCGACATCGTAGAACCGGAGCAACAGGCTGGCCAGCGTCGACTTGCCTGCGCCCGTGTGGCCGACCACCGCCACGGTCTCGCCTGGCTGGATCGAGAAGCTCAGGTCGTGGAGCACGGGCTCGTTCTCGACGTACGAGAACGTCACCTGGTCGAAGCGCACCGCCCCGTCGACGGCTTCCGGCGCGTGAGCGTTCGCTGGCGAGCGGATGGTGACGTCTTCATCGAGCAACGCGAAGATCCGCTCGCCCGCCGCCATCGCCGACTGCAAGATGTTGACCTTGTCGGAAAGGTCGGCCAGCGGCTGGTAGAAGCGCTGGACGTATTGCAAGTAGGCGACCAGGAAGCCGAACGTAAGCGCCCCGGCAAGCACGCGCCCGCCGCCGTACCAGACGACGATCGCAAGCCCGACGGCGGTGATCAGCTCGACTGCCGGATAGTAGATCGCGTAGTAGCGGATCGCCTGCACGTTGGCCACCCGGTGCGACTCGTTGACCTCGTCGAAGCCGTCCACGACACGACGTTCGGCGCCGAAGAGCTGGACCACGCTCATGCCGCCGATATGCTCCTGGAGAAAGGCGTTGATGCGCGCGATGCGCTGCCGAACCGCGCGATAGCTGTCGCGGGCCCGGCGCTTGAACCAGGCCGACAACAAGAGCAGCAGCGGCAGGATGGCGAAGGACACCAGCGCCAGCTTCCAGTTGATGACGAACAGCACCACCATGATGCCCACCAGCATGGCCAGGTCGCCGAACATGGAGACGAAACCAGCGGTGAACAGCTCGTTCAGCGAGCTGACATCGGTGGTGGCGCGGGTCACCAGACGCCCGACTGGATTGCGGTCGAAGTAGCGAATCGGCAGACGCTGGAGCTGGTCGAAAATGTCGCGCCGGAGGTCGTACATGATGCGCTGCCCCATGATCTGCATCACGTAGCTCTGCGCGTAGCGCACGGCGAATCCAACGAACAACACGCCGACGTAGAGTAGGGCGATGAACGCCACACCATCGGCAGGCGAAGGCGCCAGGCCGCCGCGGTCGACCCAGCCTGCGAGCAGACGGTTGAACGCGGCTTGCTCGTCGGGGGGCCGCACGAAGAGGTCGATCGCCGCGGCCGTGAGCAACGGCGCGATGAGCTGGATCGCCGCCGAGAGGATGATCAGAATCACCGCACCAAAGGCCGCCCACCGATGCGGCCCCAGGTAACCGAGTAAGCGCCGGAAGAGGGGCAGATCGTAGATCTTGCCGAGTGACTCTTCCTCGTGAAATCCGTCGTCCATGGCCGGTAGCCTACCCTGGCATGCACGTCGCCGTCGCCTGCCGCGTGTGCCCAGCCGAACGTGCAGCAGGACACCACTCGGGTCGTCTACCTTTGCGCCTTTCCCGGCCAACGGTGTACACTCGATAGCAATCTGTCGATTTGGCGACTTGGCCCGTTCGAGGGCCTGCCTTCCGGAGATCTCGCTGTGCCACCGACCCTCAACGCGTTGCTGAAATCGATGGTCGAGCAAGGAGGTTCCGACCTCCACCTCACCACCAACTCCCCGCCGATGGTTCGCGTCGACGGCAAGCTACAGCCGCTCAACTTGCCGCCCTTGACCCCGACCGAGACCAAGCAGGTCGCGTACTCGATCCTCACCGACATCCAGAAGCATCGGCTCGAGGAAGATCTCGAGATCGACTTCTCCTTCGGCATCAAGGGCTTGTCACGCTTCCGCGCCAACGTCTTCCATCAGCGCGGGGCCGTCGCGTCCGTGTTTCGAACGATCCCGTACGAGATTCGAAGTTTCCGCGAGCTCAATCTGCCCTCTGTGGTGGAACGCATCTGCGAGAAGCCACGCGGGTTGGTGCTCGTGACCGGCCCCACCGGCTCGGGTAAGTCGACGACCCTTGCGGCCATGCTCGACAAGATCAACCGCGAACGCAGCGAGCACATCATCACGATCGAGGATCCGGTCGAGTACCTCCACGGTCACAAGAGCTGCCTGGTCAACCAGCGAGAGTTGCACGCGGACACGCACAGCTTCGCTTCGGCATTGCGCGGAGCCCTGCGCCAAGACCCCGACGTCGTGCTCATTGGTGAGATGCGCGACCTCGAAACCGTCGAGTCGGCGCTGCGCATCGCCGAGACTGGCCATCTCACGCTCGCCACCCTGCACACCAACTCGGCGGCGCAGACGATCAACCGCATCATCGACGTCTTCCCGGCACACCAGCAGAGCCAGGTGCGCGCGCAGCTGTCTCTGGTCCTCGAAGGAATCATGTGCCAGGCGCTGCTGCCCCGGGCGAGCGGCCAGGGACGCGCCATGAGTATGGAGATTCTGGTGCCGAACTCGGCGATTCGCAATCTGATCCGCGAAGACAAGGTGCACCAGATCTACGGCATGATGCAAACGGGTCAAGCCAAATACGGCATGCAGACCTTCAACCAATCGCTGGCCGCCCTCTACTTCCGGCGGCAGATCACCCTGCAGACGGCGCTGGCACGCTCCAGCTACCCCGAAGAGCTACAAGAATTGATCAATCGTGGCCCCGCTGCACTGAATCCGACGCTGATGCCCCGCGTTCCGGCCAATGCGGCCGGGAACCGGGGATAGGGAATCGGGAGGACGACCATGGCGAGCTTCGTCTGGAAAGGCAAGACCCGCGGCGGAGACGCCAAAGGCGGCGTATTGGCCGCAGAATCACGAGAGGCTGCGGCCGCAATCCTGCGCCGCCAGCAAATCCAGGTCACCCTGCTGCGCGAGCGGGACAGCCGGATCCCACTGCTTCCCAAGTTCACGGCGAAGGTCGGGTCGAAGAAGATCGCGCTCTTCACGCGCCAGTTCTCGGTCATGCTCGATGCGGGCCTCCCGCTCGTCCAGTGTCTGGAGATTCTCGGCGAGCAAGAAGACCATCGCACCTTCCGGGAAATCCTCGACTCAGTCCGCAACGATGTCGAGAGTGGCTCGTCGCTGGCCGAAGCGATGCGCCGGCATCCCAAGGCATTCGACAACCTCTTCGTGAGCATGATCGCCGCCGGTGAGGCCGGCGGTATCCTGGACATCATTCTCCAGCGCCTGGCCTCCTACATCGAGAAGGCCGTCAAGCTGAAGAACCAGGTCAAGTCGGCGATGATCTACCCGGTGACGGTGATCACCATCGCATGCCTGGTCGTCATCCTCATTCTGTGGAAGGTCATTCCGGTCTTCTCGCAGCTGTTCGCCGGCCTCGGCGCACGGATGCCGTTCCTGACGCGCTGGGTGGTCGCGGCCAGTGAGTTCGTTGGCTCGTACGTGATCTGGATCGCCCTGGTGGTGGCCATCGGATTGGTCGCACTGCGAAACTGGCATCAGACCTATCGCGGCAAACGGATCATCGATGGCTTCTTGCTGCGCGTTCCCGTCCTGGGCATGCTCTTGCGCAAGGTGGCGATCGCGCGCTTCTGCCGCACGCTCTCGACCTTGACCGCCAGTGGTGTCCCCATCCTCGACGGCCTCGAGATCACCGCGCGCACCGCCGGGAACTCGATCATCGAAGACGGCATCATGGCGGTCCGCAAGAGCGTCGAAGAAGGAAAGACGATCAGTGGCCCGCTCGGCGAGACCAAGATCTTCCCGCCCATGGTGGTCCAGATGATCGGCGTCGGCGAGCAGACCGGTGCACTCGATCAGATGCTGAGCAAGATCGCCGACTTCTACGAAGACGAAGTCGACACCGCGGTCGAAGGTCTCATGAAGCTGATCGAGCCCCTCATGATTACCGTTCTCGGCGTGATCATCGGTACCATCGTGGCAGCCATGTACTTGCCCATGTACACCATCATCACGCAGATCAGCTAATCGCCCGGCAGACGATTCTCGAGCCCCCTCCCCAGGGGGATCAGTGAATTTCGATGCTGCGAGACCTGGACGACGACTCGACCACCTCGGTCCTCGGACGAGGGGCCGACTTTCTCGACCCTGATCGGGCGCTCGTCCTGCGCCTGCGATGGCTGATCGCCATTCGGGTCCTGGTGGCCATCGGATTGGTCGCACTGCGAAACTGGCATCAGACCTATCGCGGCAAACGG
>CALFAM010000332.1 GCA_937948815.1 uncultured bacterium | reverse complement strand
GCCTGCTCGAAAAGCTCCTTCGCAGCGCTCAGGTCACCCCGTCGCTGGGCGATCTGTCCGAGATTGTTGTACGCCACGGCGACCCGGGAATGCTCGGCACCGAAGGTCTCGATCAGGATGGCCAAGGAATCGCGAAGCAGGCGCTCCGCCTCATCGAGTTGTCCGGTCTCCTTGAGCACGAACGTCAGGTTGTTGAGCACGTTTGCCGTCTGTTCATGATCGGCCCCGACGACCCGAGTGTGCATGTCCAGCGACTCGCGATACTTCACCGTCGCCGCGCCCAGCTCGCCACGCACCTTTAGCACGTCTGCCATATTGTTGACAACGATTGCCTCGAGGGCGCTCCCACTCGGGCTGATCGCCCGCTGCATGTCGTAGGCTTCGCGAAACCCGACGTCGGCCTCGTCGAGCCGCCCCAATTGAAGCAGGAGCACGGCGTGATTATTGAGCGTCGACGCCATATCCGGATGGGGCTCACGGTACACCGCTCGCTGAATGTTCAGCGCACGCGCGAAGAGAGAAATCGCCTCTTCGCCGTCGGTTTCCTTCGCCACCTCGGCAAGCTGCGCAAGGATCAGCGCAACTTCAGGATGCTTCTCACCCCAGAACGACTCAGCACGGGCCAGGGCTTCGCGCAACAACAGCTCGGCAGCACCATCGTCGCGATACCGTGCCAACAGGCCGTGTTCCAGGAGGATGCTGATCAGCAGCTCGTCGAATCCTTGATCGCGCGCTTGCTGGCTCGCAATCCCGAAAAGCCGATCGGCCTCGCCAAAGGCGCCTTGGTTGTGCTGGACCCTGGCGAGCCGGAAGGTGCTCTCTACCGTCGAACGGTGATCGTGGCCGAGGTGGCTGCGCCGCATTGCCAGTGATTCCCGTGTCAAATTCTCTGCGCGGGAATAGTCGTCGGTCGCGAAGTAGAGGTCCGCCAGCCGTTGCAGGCCTGTGGCGACCGCCGGATCCCGGGGCGGATAGGCCTGAGACGTCAGTGCGACCGAGCGTTCGAGGAGCGGACTCGCCTCATCGTAGAGCCCCAGCTTGGCGTAGGTTGTGCCCATCGCCCCGAGCAACTCACCCTGAAGGCCGGGTTGGGTGTTCAGGCGAGCTTCGATGTCACGCGTCCCCTTGTCGAGCAAGGAGCGAGCGGTCACGGTCTCACCTCGCTGCCGGGATGGATCAGAAATCTCGAACAGGCCGAAGAGAAGCGAGACGACCTCCTCCGCCCGGTCTCGCTGGCGCAGGATCTGCCCGCGCTGAAAGACAAGGGTGGCGAGGAAGGACATCAGCACGATGAGCATCAAGGCCGCCACGGACACCGCGAGCTTGTGGCGCAAGACGAACTTCGAGGTGCGGTAAAGGAGGGTGTTCTTGCGCGCCACCACCGGCTGCCCCTCGAGGTGGCGGCGGAGATCGACAGCGAGCTGATCGACTGATGGGTACCGCCGATCCGGCTCTTTCTCCAAGGCCATACCCACGATGTCATCGAGGTCACCGGCGATCCGACGCTCGAGGGCCCGGGCGTCTACTGTGCCGTAAACGCTTCGATCCGTGTCGCCCGCTGTCTCGCGGGCCGTTTTCGAGGCCGGGCGCGGCAGCGTCTGGCAAACCGCCTTCTCGATCGCGGCCGGCGTGTGCGCCTCGAGGGTGTAGGGCCGCCGGCCCGTCAGCAGCTCGTAGAGGACGACGCCCAGCGAGTAGACATCTGATGCCGTGGTCACCACATCGCCGCGCACCTGCTCGGGACTCGCGTACTCCGGCGTCATCGCGCGCCAACCCGGGGCGGTGGGAAGCACGGTCAAGCCAGCCATGTGGGGATCGAGAAGCTTGGCGATGCCGAAGTCGAGCAGCTTGGGCTCGCCATCGCGGCTCACCAGGATGTTCCCCGGCTTGAGATCACGGTGGATGACCAGATTGCGGTGCGCGAAGTGGACCGCATCGCAGACGCCAAGAAAGAGCTCGACGCGGGCCCGGACATCGAGGGCCTGCTCCGCACACCATTGGTTGATCTTGACCCCGTCGATGTACTCCATCACCAAGTAGGGACGACCATCTTCGGTGGCACCACCGTCGAGCAGCTTGCCGATGTGCGGATGGTCGAGCTGGGCGAGGATCTGACGCTCGCTCATAAAGCGGCGAACCAGGTCATCCGTGTCCATGCCGCGCTTGATGACCTTGACCGCGACTTCTCGCTCGAAGGCGCGGTCAGCTCGTGACGCCAGGTAGACCCGACCGACGCCACCGGTACCCAAAAGTCGATCGAGTCGATAGGCACCGACCTGCGAGCCGGCGCCCAGCGCGTCCGATTCGGGCGCTTCCGGAGCCCGCAAGTCGACGGCCGGCTCGTCGATGAAGCGGCTCGCTTCTTCGAGAGAGCGGATCAACGACTCGACCTCGCGACGAAGTCCGGCGTCATCGCCCGTGATCTCCGCCAGATACGCCGCACGCTCGGCGGACTCACGCGACAGCACCGCATCGAACAGCCGCTGCACCTTGCGCCATCGCGCGGGTGTCATCTCGGTCGTCACGCTCGCCGGCGACTCATCCGAGGGCTTCTTGACCGTCAGCGGAGCACGATTTTCAGGAATGTCAGAGGAATTGAGCACGTTTCTCACGACCTTGCGCCTGGTAAAATTGGGGAACCGTCAGGTCATTATCACTGGAGAAACGATGAGATTCATCAAACAATCTTTCTGTGTCACGCGTCTGCTTGCAGCATGGGCTGCATTTTTTCTGCTAACCACCGCAACTGCCCATGCCAATGATGCTGAGACCACCGTCATCGTGCCACCCGGCGCAACCGAAGTCGACTTGACGCAGATTCTCGATGCCTACAAGTCCGTCGAGTCTACTTTTGGGCCGTTCCGCGGCACGTTCGTTTCGACTGGCGCCTCTGAGCGGTATGAGCCGGACAGCCGATTCTGGGAATCGCGCAGCGACTTCATGTTGGTACACATGAAGCACGTGCACCCACTAGTCGACGTCACGCTAAGGATTCGCTTTGTCGCGGGTGACGCCGGCTTCGAGGGCGCCCAGGCTTCGGTGCTCGCCCCTCCGCTGCTGCCCACGGGTTGGCGCCCGTGGGTCATCGATGATCCGGCAGGCCGAATGCAGATCACCACACCTGGTCTGCTGAGCCCGCAGGAATACGACATCACAGTCGGAACCGAATTCGAGGCAACCAGTTTCACCGTCCCCCTCGGCGACATTGCCAGTGGCCAAGGTCACACCACCAGCACGACAACCGTCGATGTCGAAGTTCGTGACATTCCGAACCGTCCGATTCCACTGCCTGGCGACGAGATTCCCACGGTTCTGTTCTATCGAATTGACGAGGGTAGCTCGTTGATCGCAGCGATCAGGGCGGAATTCATTGTGGACGACGAGACAAATATTGGCGATTGGTATGTCCACATCACGAACTTGGAACCCGGCTTCACACCGGTCAGGTTCCCACTCGATCGCACGCGCAACCAGCTCATTCTCCGCCGTTGGACGGACCGGGAAGACAACTCCGGCACCGAGCTCTACGTCAACGACCACCGCGTCGCCAACATCGACAGCGCCCCCCATTCGGCTGTCGACGCGGTGCACACACTCACCCCAGTCGACGAAGAAAGTGCAAGCGGGCTCCGGCTCATCGTCGAGAACCCGAAGGCACGTCGTAGCGACACCCTGATCTCGACCGACACGGAGATCATCGAGGATCGCTTTACTGGCGGGCCGAGCAGTGAGTGGCAGGTGAGTAACGCGCCCACTCAGCAGTTCCCGGCTCAAGATCTGCCGGGGCCAGGCCAGCAGCTCGATATCGACTTCGGGCAGATCTCGACCGGTCAGTCGAGCTACGCCTGGAAGGCTCTTGCGCTACCCGCCGGCGGCGTCGA
>CALFAM010000331.1 GCA_937948815.1 uncultured bacterium | reverse complement strand
GATCATCGATCTCGAAGTAGAGCGTCCCCGGACTGCCGAAGATGTCGATGCAGTTGGGGCACGGAATGGTCTCGGGCTGTGGCTCGGTCCACGGCTCGAGCAGTGGACCGTTAAAGCGGTGGTGCGGGCACGGCTCGGCGGGAAGCGGTTCCATCGGGTCGACGTACACTGTCTCGGTTCCGCACCCCGGATTGGGCACGGTGCCGGTGAGCTGCGTCATGTCGACGGCTTGAACCGTCGCTTGGGTCGTGTCGAAGGCGCTGAGGTCGGCGCCGCTCAGATCGAGATCTGCCTGCGGCGCGCAAACTGGCGATACACAGGCTGGCGTGCCGGCACAGGCGCCCGCGACCGCTTCGCAGAGGGTGACCTCGCGAACCTCGGACCAGGCGTTGGGGCAAGGCCCCGCTCCCAGACAGTAGTCGGCATGGCGACCGAGAGGGGTCGCGTCTTGGTAGAGCGAGGCCATGACATCGAATGCCGTCGAATGCGGTAGGTACGACCACACCGCGGCGGCCGTGGCCGAGACCACCAGCGCCGACACGGAGCTGCCGGTGAGTGTCGCGGTCGGATCGCCGGCGCTCGAGCGGCTGACCACGGCATGGTCAGCAAAGGCGGCCAGGCGCGCTCGCCCATGGCGGCGGGTCACTCCGAGGGGGGCGCCTGCGGCATCGGTTCCGGAAGCCGAAAAGACCATTGGGCGGTAAGCAACGGGCCCGTCGAGGCCCGGGGCGGGCGTCACACCGAGCTGCAGACAGTCGACCTTACTGGGTGCTTGACGTCTTTCCCACAAGGCGGGCAGAAAGGGCCCCGAGGACGGCGTCGTCGAGGCGTCGCGGTTGCCCGCCGCGACCACGGGCAGCACGCCTCGGCAGACCGCATCCTCGAGCACCCGATAGACCGCCTGAGCGGACGCGGGCATGGCCTGTACCTGGCTTTGGCTTCCGCCGAGCGCCGCATTCCAGCCCAGGGAGAGGTTGAGGACGAGCGAGCTCGGCTCCTGGGCAGCCTGCCAGATCTCGACTTCGCGATCGATCACCTGTGCGAGCTCGCCGATCAGGCCGATGTATCCGCCTTCTCGGGCGTTGCGACACGGCCCGGGCTGCTGGGGGTGGAAGCATTCATAGGCCAGGGCGAGTCGCGAGGTGAGCTGGGCACGGCAAGACGTCTCACTGGCATCGCAGAGCAGATCCCGGGCCATATGAAGCAGCGCTGTGCCGTGCGGTGAGTTGGCCACGACGTCTTCGGGGCCGAGGGCGCCCTGCGCGACCCGGGTCGGTGACGAATCGACTACTGCGAGTCGTACGCGTGAGGCCGGGCCGGCGGGCAGGGCCACGTCACCTACCTGGCTCAGAAAGTGTTGTTCGAGTGTCGACCAGGTCGCTGTCGACAGCTCGGAGCCGAAGGGCGTCAGCGCCATGATGTCGGGGTCGAGTCGGTCGAGCGACAGGGTGGAGAGCGGCGCGGTGCTGCCGACATCCGAACGACTGTAAAGGCAGAATCGGTTCAGCTCGTGGTTCTCGGACGGGCCGAAGAGCTGTGACACGGTCCAACCCGTTGCCTCGTCGACCGGCGGGCACTCTGGCTGTTCGAGCTTGCGGATCCCGATCCAGCGCCAGGCCGTCTCGCCGCCGCTGACGGTCAGTGCGCTGGCGGGCGAGGCGAGTGCCTGCAACACGACCCCGGCCAGCGTCGCGGTAATTCCCAGCGAGGCGATGCGCCTCGTGACGCGTCTCCGCGACAAGCTTCCCTCTGCGCAGTGCCAGTGCGCTTGGCTCGGTCCCCCTGGCTTGCACGCCGTGATTGGTCTAGGTGTCATCATCATTCCTCCCTCGCTTCGTGATGCGCGTCTGATCACCTGCATGATCATCGTTCGATCAATCGGAAGCTCGCCCAGTCAGCGTCTGGTCGCGCCGCGCGCAGGGCGAGCTGTGCTTCTTGCAGGGCCTGGGAGAGCGGTAGGCCGCCGAGCCAGGCCGGGTAGAGAGATTCGACGAGCTCGCGCGCCAGATGGTCGTCGACCGGCCGGACTGCGGCGATCACGGCGCGCGAGCCGGCCAGCAAGAATGCCTGGGCGAGCCCGATCCCTTCCGCCACCACCCGGCCACGCTCCGCGCGAGCGGTATCGCAACCCGACAGCACGACCCACTCCGGTACGTGCTCGAGGATCAAGACGTCTTCCACGTTCAGGCGTCCCTGTTCCGCGAGCGGCACGTAGGTCTGCCAGCCACCGTGCCCGGCGTAGGCCGTGTGGCCGGCGATGTGCAAAAGCTCGGCTGCGGGCAACGCCTGGCGAAAGGCGACCGCAGAAGCTTCACGTCCGGTCAGGGTCGAGGTGGTGGCGTGGCGATCGACGAGGCGGCGCACGGTCTGTGCCTCGCGTCGCGCCGCGGGTAGGTCGCCGGTCGGATCGGCGACGATCAGGGCAGAGCGTGGGACGGAGCGGGAGGCATTGCCGTCCCGTCCCAATGCGCCGGTCGGCTGCTCCGGATCGCCTGGGCGAGCGCCCAGGTCGAGATCGTAGACGATCGGAACGTGGTGGAGCAGGACGTCGCCGTCGAAGGGTAGGGCCTGGAAGTCGAGCCCTGCCAGGACGCCGGTGGCCAGGATGCGAACTTCCTCCGCGTCGCGTATCTGGGCGGCGAGGGGTGCCAGCAGGCAGGTGGCGAGTGCGCGAGGTGCTGACTGCTGACAGGGCGGCGTCAATACCTGGAGCTGGTCGCCTTGGTGGGCGAAAACGGCCCAGCCATTCGGTACGGGGTGGAAGACCAGCGCCAGGGCCCCTTCCGCGGTGTGTAGCGGACCGGGATCGGCCATTTCGGTTCCCAGCGAGGCGAGCACCTCGTCGAGTTGTCGCGTCAGCGCGTCGCGCTGCGCGGCACGGTCGGCGCGGGCCTTTTCCAAGGCTGAGCGGGCGAGTTGCCAATCCTGGCCCGCGAGGAGATTGATGCCGGCGCGCTCCTGATGGTAGTCCGAGACGAACCGATCCCAGCGCACGCGTTCCTCGGGCGCGAGGCTGTGAAAGCGCAGCGAGCGGTTGAGGTGACGCAAGATGCGCTGGCGGGCGTGCCGAGCGAGGTCGAGCGCCTCCACCTTGGCATCCTGCTCGAGCAGCAAGGCGAGATGCTGTGCCGTGGCCGATTCACGATGAGTCAGGAAGGTCTCGCGGCCAGCTTGAAGCGGGACCAGCGGTAGCTCGGCGGCGAGCTGCCGCTCGCTGTTGGCGAACGCACGCCGGGCGCCTGCGTGGTCGCCGGAACGCCAACGGGACAACGCGAGCCCGACCTGAGCACGCCAAACCGCGTCGGGCACGAGGGCGGTATCGGCCAGACGAGCCAGGGACGCGTAGGTGGCCGAAGCAGTCTCGAGATCGCCTTCGGCAAGGGCCATCCGGCCTTCGATTTCCTGCCACCAAAGATGAATGCGCAGGCCACGCTCGGTCGGCAGAGCATTGGCGCGGGTCAGCGTTGCCCGCGCTGTCTCGAGATCATCCTCGGCAAGCTGCGCCAAGGACAGATTGATGAGCACATTCTGGCGCTCGGGCACATTGTTGGGGCAGGACTGCTCGTACATCGTCACCGCCTGGCCGAGCAGCTCGGTCGCCGATGCGGCCGGCTCGCCCGCCTCATGGGTCAGCAGCGCATTCCACCCCAGGTTGTTGAGCAGCCCCGCCTGGCGACAGAGATCGTGGGCACGCGCGGCCTCGTCGTGCAGCGCCGACAAGGACGCGGCAGCTTCACGGTGGCGACCGATCCGCTGGAGCTGCACGGCGAGCATGTCCTCGGCGATCTGCCGGTAGGCGAGGGGGCCGGTACGCTCGGCGGTTGCGACAGCCGCCTCGAGGTGCTCGAGCGCGCCGCGAACGTTGCCGGTCGTCAAGGCGAGAATGCCGCGGTAGTAGGCGTCGAAGTAGGCCACTTCGCCCGGATAGTCCCAATCCCGGGGCAGGTCACCGAGAAGGCTGCGGGCTTCGGCGAACCGCTGGTCGTTGACGGCCAGTGCGTGGACCAGCGTCGTGGTCTGGTCGAAGCCCTGGAGAAGGTCGCCCGAGCGAATGGCGAACGGCAAGCCTTCGCGCAGCAGACGACGGCCTTCGCTCAAGTCGCCGCGCCGGAGGGCAATCTGGCCGAGCAAGCCGAGCGCACGGCCATGGTGGCTTTGCTCCGCGGCGTGATTCGGCCCATCTGGGGCGCTCGACGGTGGGGTCATCACCACCGCACGGAGGGCCTCGGCTGCTCCCTCGCGATCCCGCTGGCGAAGCAAGCCCATGACGTTCTCGTGCCAGCTCGGCAGCTGAGCTGACTCGGTGCGCAGCGTCCACGTCGTCTCCGGCACATGTCGCTTCACGGACACTGAGCGAACGTCCGCGGGCAGGACCAGGGCGATGCGTGTGCCGCCTTGGATCCCTTCTTGGAGGTCAGTGGGGGGAACGGAGAAGGGCTTCTCGTCGATTTGCACCGAGAAATCGCCGACAGGTTCGGCGATCCACAAGGTGAGCGCTCGATCTGCGGAAAGAATGCACGTTCGGTCGCGTCGAGCGCCGTCGCACTTCGCGTACTCGACGGTGAAGGGGAGGTCGGCCGGATCTGGCGCACCTGCCTGCTCGGGATGCGAGCATCCGGCCAGGAATGTGATCGGCAAGAGCGGAATCAGTGCCCAGAGGCGAGCGCGACTCGAACGTGGCTTCGAGCGTGCGGGCACCGATTCCTGGCTGTGGCAAAGCCCACACATGGCCATCACGGTGCGCTGCCAGCATTCGGATCCTCGGCGACGATTTCGAGGTGCCAACCGAATGTGCGCCGGCCGCCGAGCGCGTCTTGGGTGCCGTCGGTCCCGGCCTCTGCCCAGGCGCGGTCGGGGTCGGGCGTTGCCGAGGAGCTGCTGATGGCGATCACAAGCTCGGCGCGTCCCGGTACGACCGCCAGCTCCGCACCGACCACAGCCTCCAACAAGATGCTTCCCTGATCCGAAACCCGAACGCGTCCAGGTGCGATGGCCTGCCAGTCACCCGCTTGGCGCACGTAGGCATGAGCCTGCGGCGGGGCCTCGGGGGGGCGCGCGGGCGTGAGCACGATGCGCAGCAGGTTGCCAACGGCCAGCGCAAGCTCGGTTTCTGCCTTCGCGCCGTCTGCCGGCTGCTCGCTCAACGGGGGCGAGGAGGGGGCCTCAGGGCTGGATCGTAGGGACTGAATCATGCCGGTCACCTGGGCCGCATAGGCCGGCAGCTCGATCGCGGCCAACTGGGTGGGCGTGCCAGTCGGGTCTTCGCGCAGGAAGAGCAATGCCGCGGACAGGCTCACGGCCAGCAACGCGGCAAGCGGCCACGCCACACGTGCGATGGGGGACCGGGGCCGGGAAGGCGCGAAGCGCGCGGCGTGGTCTTCGGGACGCGCGATTTTGTCTGCGGTCGCGCCTGGTAACGCCGTGCCCTCGCCCATGGCCGCGTCTTCGGTCATCTCGTCGGCTGCGTTCGACGGTTGGGGTACGGCGCTTTGGGCAGCGAGCACTTGCTCCAGGCGAGCCACGATCCGCTGCTTGGCGGCGGCGTCGAGGGGCTGCTGGGCCTCGGCTTCCCACGAGCCCACGGGCCGGGGTGAGGCTTCGCGCGCACGGTCCGCGACGTCTCGCTCGGCGGCCAGGCGGCCCAGCTTCAGCAATAGGGTGTCTCCTTCGTGTTCGCTTCCGTGATCGCTCATGGCGGCCTCACTTCATCGGAGGGTTACGCGGCCGGGTGGCTGCTTTCGACATCAAATCGGCATGGAGCTCGGTAGCGGTGCGTCGCAAGCGGCTTCGCCAGGCGTAGGCGGCGGCCATGGTCAGCCCGCACTGGTCCGCTGCCGCGGCCACGCTTTGCTCTTCGAGATAGAGAATCTCGAAGAGGCGCCAACCAAGTGGGCTGAGCCGGATCTTCAGCCGGTCGAGGAGTCTGCCGAGGGCATCTCGGCTGAGGGCCTCTGCTTCCGGGTCGGGATGATCGGAGCTGCGATCGAGCGCGTCCGCGACGACCGGTTCTTCGGTCCATGGATTGCGCTTGCGGGTCCGTACCAGAGACAGCACTTTGCGTTCGGCGAGGAGCCCTACCCAATTGTCGAGAGAAAGCCCGCGTTCGGGCTGCCAGGCGCGCAAGGCCTTCCCCTGGCCTTCGAGTAGCGAGACAAAGACCTGCTGAACGAACTCTTCGATCTCTTGGTGGGTCCGCGCGTCATTGATGTATCCGCTGCGCCGCAGCACCCGCACCACCCGGGACTGAATCACCGGCGTCCAGCGGTCAACCAGCGGCGGCAGGGCCTCCGGCTTGCCGGAGAGAGCCTGCTCGAGCACGTGAACGTCGTTCTCGCCTGTCATGGTCATGCAAGCTTGCGGACAGAAAGTCGTTAGTTTCCCCCTCGAACGCCATCAACTCCTGGGCGTTCGAGCGTCGTGGGGCGACGTGTTGCGCATACGTCGCAGCGACGATTAGAAGAGCCGCAGGATAGCACGCGAAAGCGCGAGGTCAGGCCTCCCCAGCGTAGGAGGCGGCCGCGTTGCCCGGTGCTCGATGGGTGATGCCACACACACCCACGCGCTCATCTGCTCGCGCGCGTTCCTTTGCCATTCGTCACACGAACGGAGCCTGGACCTGCGGCGTCTGGGGGCGCCTGGGCGCGTCATCGAAAAACATCGGAAAAGTTTTTTGTCAAAACGCGAGGAGTCGTCACGCATACCTTGATCGACGCTGGCCAGCGTGGCCAGCTCAAATCCGAAATGAACGCAATGAGCACGACCATGGAGACCTCCATCATGAACCCGACACGAACGTTCGCACTTGTATCGATTCTCGCCTTGCTGATCAGCATTCCCTGCGCAGCAACGGTTTTTCTTCCCTACGATCTCGCCAGCCAGGTCCGCGATAGCGACGTGGTGTTCGAAGGAACAGTCGAGATCGTCTTCGCCTGTCCGGATCCGACCGACGACGTACCCCGCACCTGCGCTTCGGTCGCGGTCGAGCACTACTTCAAGGGTGATCGGGGAGCGCGCCACATGACCCTGGTCGTTCCCGGCGGTGAGGCCTCGAACGGAACCTTTGTTCAGGTCGTCGGTGCACCGACCTTCCGGGAAGGCGAGACGATCCTCGTTTCGTCTTTTGAGACGCCGGATCCCATGGGACTGAGCGGGTTGATGAATTTCGACACGGCGATGTTGCGCAAGCACCAGACGAAGTCCGGGGCCGGTGTCGCGCAAAACGCCGAAGGGCGCACGCTCAGCGCGCTACCCCTCGACAGCCGTGCCGTACTTCACCAGCCTGCAGGCGAAGGGGAGACTGGCGCCAGTGCGCAGCAGCCCCTGAGCTGGGAGGCCGCTCGCCAGGCCGTGATCCGCGCTGTCGCCCGGACGCGATAGGCGCGCACGATCTGCTTTCTTTGTCTTGGCCTCGACTCTTGGTTCCGAGTTCATTTTCATGTCGTCTCGTTGCACGTTGCCTTCGTCAGGAGCTCTCTGGCTGAGCTGCTGCCTGGCGGAAACATTGCCTTGCTTTGCCGAATCGCTTTGAACCACTCGATGAATCGTAGAGGAGAACCGTCATGAAACCTTTCACTAATCGCATCATTCGCACTGCCTCTCTGGTCGCATTCGCGGCCAGTCTCACGGCAACGTCCGCGTCAGCCTGGGAATGCATTGTGAACGACAATTATACGGGCGGCGCCTTCGGCTGCAGCCCGACCGCCTGCCGCTTCGAGCCCGGAAATAGCGTGACCTATCACTTGATCAGCGGCAAGTTCACGGCCTCCGAGATCGACGCGATCGATAACGCGCATGCCGCGTGGCGGGCCGGCGCGCAGCAGCTCAATCGCGGCGCCGACTGGCGCTTCATTCGCGGCGCGACCGAGCCGACCGGCAGCCTCGATATTTCGGACAACCGTTACCATGTGTCGCGCCTGAGCGATTCTTGGCTTGCCAACAAGGGTGTGTCGGCCAGTGCCCTGGCGGTGGCTTTCCGTAGCTATGGCGCTTTCCCGAATTGTGGCGTCCGTGGGGGAGATATCATCTTTCGCAACTCATTGACCTGGTCAACCAGTCTGCCGAACTCGACACCGATCGGTGCGTTCTCCATCGGTCAGGTCGCGATTCACGAATTCGGACACATCATTGGCTTCGACCATGACAACGGTGATCTGCAGGTCATGAACGCAGCCTATCCGGCTGGTGGCGATATCTCCGGTGAGTATCGGATCAGCGAAGACGACTATGTGGGCCTCGAGGCAAACTACCCAGACAGCAGCACGGGCAAGAACTTCATGATCAGCAAGTTCCGCAGCACGGGCGGCGGCAACGCGGTGGAGGGCTGGACCGGGTCGACCGTGTTCACCTCGGCATCCGACGTGTTGGTCGGGAGCGAGGTACCCGAGGACGTCAGTCTGATTCTCACGGGCACGACCGGCGCCTTGGTGGTCAAGGTCACCTGGTATCTCCGGCCGTCGAGCGGAGGGATCTGTGGCGATGCGTCGTCCATCGAGGTTGGCAGCAGATTTCCCAACCTCGGCGTCAATACGACGTTCTCACGCAACCTGTCGACCTGGCAGATCCCGGCTGGGACGGCTCCGAATACGTACAAGGTCTGCGCTGTGATCGACTCCGACGGCTCGTTCAGCGAGACCCGCGAGAACGACAACAGCGTGCTCAGTGAGCGGCTCTACGTCGTGAACTGATCCACAACGAACCGCAGGTCTCGGGGGCCGGTACCTTTGTGTGCACCGATTGAGGGGTCGTGTGCGCCAGGTGCCGGCCTCCTTTCTTGGGGCCTGCTGGCTCCCGGATTGGAGGGGGTCAGGGCTCGAAGGATAGGGGGACAGGCGTGAAGCCGATGATCACGAAGGCGAGGGTGAGCCAGCCGAGGATGATGCGAAACCAGCCGAGGGCGACGTAGTCGTTGCCGGTGGGGGGGTGGCGTGGGCCCATCCAGGTCAGGAGGGTGAGCATCAGCACCCAGTGCCACATGCCGAGCGCGAGGACCGTGGCGATGGCGCCGACGAGAAGCGCCGTGGCGACGACGTGGGCACGGCGCCGGATCAGCGCGTAGAGGACGTGGCCGCCGTCGAGCTGGCCGATCGGCATCAGATTGAGCGCGGTGACGAAGAGGCCGACCCAGCCGGCCATGCCGAGGGGGCCGATCCACAGCGTGTGATCTTCCGGCAGGGGACCATGAAAGAGGTGCGACAACCACTGGAGCAGCAAGGGCTCGCCAAGGTAGAGGCCACCCTGATCCGAGACGATCGGTGCGACGTCGGCACGCCGAATGCCGATCGCCGAGCAGATCAAGGCCGGGACCAGGCCCGCGAGGGGACCGCTGATGCCGATGTCGTAGAGCGCCTTGCGATCCGGGATGCGCTGGCGCATCACGATCACCGCGCCGAGGGTGCCGATCGGCGGCAGGAAAGGGAGGAAGTAGGGATAGCTGGCTTCGACGCCGTAGCGCCGCGCCTGGATGTAGTGCCCCAATTCGTGGGTGAGCAAGATGGTCATCACCGCGCCGGCATACATCAACCCGTTGATCCACGCCTGGTGGATATCGCCATCCGGCGCGCTGAAGCCAGAAAGGAACGCGGTCAGGCAGGTCAGGATGAAGAGCAGCACCACCAGCCGGCGTCGCTTGGGTGCCGGCGGCGCCGGTGGGGTGCCCAGAATCGGCGGGCCGGGTGGCTGCGCGGGCGGCGTGCTCCAGTGCGCGACCGTGGACGGTCGCCCGGCCGTCGGATCGCCACTCGGGACGGGGCCAGCAGACGGCGTGGGTGCGATCGCTGACGAGCTGTCGCCTTCCTGAACGCGAACGTCGGTCATGGGTACGCTTGGTGTCGATTCGTTCGGCAGATGAGATTCGCGCTCAGGAACGGAACAGCGGCGCACCGGCCGCAGCGCCGTCTCCCTCGCCATGGTCGCCGGCACCGTCCTCGGCTGCCGTTTCGGGCTCGCCGAGCACTTCCCCGGGGTTGACGAAACGGTCGCCGACCAGCCGATGTTGCTTTTCGTAGAGATCGCGGTACCGGCCGTCGAGGGCAAGCAAGCTGGGATGGTCGCCCCGCTCGACGATGCGCCCGTCTTCGATGACCAAGATCTGGTCCGCGCTCTGGATGGTCGACAGGCGGTGGGCGATGACGAAGGTGGTGCGCCCTTTGCGGAGGGCGTTCAGCCCTTCTTGAATCGCCAGCTCGCTCTCGCTGTCGAGGCTGGACGTCGCTTCGTCGAGAATCAAGATCGTCGGGTCGGCGAGGATGGCGCGGGCAATGGCGACGCGCTGGCGCTGACCACCCGAGAGCTTGACGCCCCGCTCGCCGACGATCGTGTCGTAGCCGTCGTCGAAGGCTTCGATGAAATCGTGACAATGGGCAACACGGCTCGCGTGTTCGATCTCGTCGCGACTCGCATGAGGCTTCGAGTAGGCGATGTTCTCCGCTACCGTGCCATCGAATAGAAAATTGTCTTGGAGCACAATGCCCAGATGCCGCCGAAAGTCGCGCAAACGCACCTGGTCGAGATCCTGGCCGTCCACCAACAGCCGACCGTGCTTGGGGCGCAGGAAGGTGGTGATCAGGCCGATGAGGGTGCTCTTGCCCGAGCCGCTCGAGCCCACCAGCGCAGTGGTGGTGCCGGCCGGCGCCTCAAAGCTGATGTCTCGGAGCACGAGGGTGTCGTCGACGTATTGGAAGCTGACACCTTCGGCACGGACGTCGCCCGAGATCGGTCCGAGGGCGGCGCGACCCTCGTCGGCCTGATCCTCGGTTTCCAGATTCATCAGCTCACGGATCCGATCGAGGCCAGCGAAGGCCTCGGAGAGCTGGGTCGCGATTCCGGAAATCTGCACCATCGGACCCGCCACCAGTGCGACGAGAAAGAAGTAGGCAACCAGCTCACCGATGGTCATGGCACCGGCCAGGATCGAGCGTGTGCCGATGGACATGGCGGCGATCCACACCACACCCATGATCACCGTGGTGGCGGCGGTGAGGGACGACGTGGCGAAAATGGTCTTGTTGACCAGGCGAAGGAGGGTGTGGACGCCATGGGCGAAAACCCGATCCTCACGCTTTTCCGCGGCATAGGCCTTGACGATGCGAACTCCGCTCAACGCCTCGGAGAGGCGGCCGGTGACCTGGGCGCCGGCTTCGTTTCGCTGGCGAAAGAGAGGTCGCATGAGCAGGAAGGCACGCGACGTCAGGGCGGCAAACACCAGCAGAATGACCAGCACGATGGCGGTCAGGCGCCAGTTCAGGTAGAAGAGGGCGACCAACGCCAGCGTCGCGCTGAACAGACCGCCCACGAGCTGGACCAGTCCCGTACCGACGACGTTCCGCAAGCCCTCGGCGTCGTTCATGATGCGCGCGATCATGATGCCACTCTTGGTCTGGTCGAAGAAGGAGACGGGCAGGCGCACCACCTGCTGCTGCACCTTGCGGCGCATGTCGCTGATGGCCCGCTGTGCTGCCATGCCGAGGAGCAAGGCCAGTGCGAAGGCCGACGCGCCTTGGATCAAGGTGGCAATGCCACCGGCCGCCATCAGCGGCCAGAGAAGGTCGGTGCGCTGGTTGTTGATGACTTCGTCGACCACGAATTTCGACGACGCTGGGACGACCATGCCGGCGAGCCGCCCGATGACGATCAAGACGAGGCCGATGCCGAGACGTTTGCGCCAGGCCCACAAGAGATCCCGCGACTCGCGCCAGGCGCTTGCGAGCCGAGGCTTGGAAGCGGATTCGGCACCTGGCATGGCGTCTGGGTTGGCGGTGGCTGGAGCGGCGGTGTCTCGATCCGAGTCGGCTTGATCGGGATGCGCAGACGATGAAGAAGCCGGTCGCGAGGCTGATGTCGAGCCGAGCGAGGCAACGTCACCATTGCGGAGGGTCGATGGTTTCGGGGTGCTCATATTTCCTCAACAGCCTGCGTACAGCACAGTACCGGATTCGTAGCAGCGGACCAAGCCGCTTCAGCGTTGGGGCTGCCGGCACGGATGAATCGCGGACGCCCCTTGGAGCGGCCGCTCCTGCTGGGCGGATCGAGCGCACGCGACCAGTGCGGCAGGACGGTGCGCTGGGGGCTGGCTGGAGGAGGCGGCTGTGTCACTGGGCAAAACGCCCAGGAAATTTGTCGCAGAACGCCAAATCTTTGTTTGGGAGTCAGAAAAGGTCGGAGGGACCTGTGGGAAAGTAGGGGCATTAATCCGATGGATTCCGAGTGCATGGCGTTTTGCCCAAGGGCGGCTCGCCTTGGCTCGGAGCTTTACCAATCTGCTGGGGGATGAGAAATGAGCTTGGTTTGCGCGTGGCGTTTTGCCATGGTGTGGCCGCTCCGTTGCGGGCGGCGAATTCGAATTCCTTCCCTTCCAGTGTGCGTGGGGCTGGACGCTCGCGCACTGGATGTCGGGTGACCGGGATGCCGGACTGTGCCAGCATGCCCGGTACGGCCTACGAGAGCCCCCTGCTCGAGGCCATTCCGTGGATGGTGGTCCAGGTGGCCGCCGACGGCACGGTTCTCGAAGGCAACCGCACGTGGCGATCGTTCGTCGTCGCGAATCCGCGTACCGCACCGACTCCGGGTCAGCCCTACCTGCGCCTCTTCGATGTGGCGACCCGCAGGAGCCGCGCATTCGATCGGTTCGAGCGTGCCTTTTCATCCCTCTTGGCCGGTGGCGACACGCCGGCACGTTTCCAGTTCTCCCATGGCCTGCCCGGCCACGAGCGATGGTTCGAGATTTCTGCGACACCCGTGCCCGGTGCCGAGCCTGAGCAGCCTGCCTTGTTGGTGGTTCACGACGAGATCACCGAGTCGAAGTGCCTCGAGCGGGCGTTGATCGATCAGAAGGAACGGAGCGAGGTCACCCTCGACTCGATCGCAGATGGCGTCATCCGAACCGACGCCCAAGGACGGGTCGAGTACATGAACCGCGTTGCTCAGGAGCTGACCGGTTGGGATCCCCAAGCCGCACGCGGCCGGCCTTTCCTCGAGATCTGCACGGTCCAGGACGAGCACGGAGCAGCGGATCCGCAGAACCTGGTCGACGTCATCCACTGGGGCGATCGGGACGATCTCGGCACGCTCACCTTGCACAGCCGCACGGGCCACGTTTACGGAATCCGGCTGACCACCTCGGCGATCCGCGAGCGACAAGGGCGCATGCTTGGCTTTGTCTTCGCGCTGACCGACGTGACTGCTGCCCGCCGGATCGCCCAGGAGCTCGAGCGGAAGGCGCATTTCGACTCGCTGACCAATCTGGTCAATCGCCGCGAGTTCTACGCCCAGATCGAGCGTGCGCTGGCTGAGGTCGGAAGCGAGCCCACTCATCGTGAGCACGTGCTCTGCTACCTCGACCTCGACCAGTTCAAGGTTGTCAACGACACCTGTGGCCATCCGGCTGGCGACGAGCTTCTGCGCCAAGTCGCGCGTATCCTGCGCACAAACGTTCGCGAGTCAGATGTCGTCGGCCGCCTGGGCGGGGACGAGTTCGCCTTCCTGCTGCGCGGCTGTGATCTCGATCAGGCCTACGCCGTGGCCGAGTCGGTCCGGCAGGCGATCTGCAATTTTCGTTTCACCTGGCAGTCGAGCACCTTTCACATCAGTGTCAGCATCGGGCTGGTGAAGGTGTCGGCCAAGGGACTGTCGCTCGACGAGCTGGTCAGCGCTGCCGATACGGCTTGCTATGCAGCCAAGAATCTGGGGCGCAACAACGTCCAGATCCACCGTGCTCATGACGGTGAGACGAGCCGACTGCGCGGCTCCATGGACTGGGTTTCCCAGATCGAGCATGCCCTCGAAGATCAACGATTCCAGGTGTTTGCGCAGCCGATCGTGCCGACACGCGCGGCCGCGGCCGATGATCAGCGGCCGGCCCTCGAGCTTCTTGCCCGCCTGGACGATGGTTCGGGGAAGACCGTGTTGCCGGGCGCCTTCCTGCCTTCGGCGGAACGCTATGGCATGGTGCAGCGAATCGATGCCTGGATGCTCGAACGGGCGCTCGAGACCCTCGGCGCGTGGGAAAGCATGGGGGCATGCTTCCAGATGATCGCGGTGAATCTCTCGGGGGTTTCGCTCTGTGATGAGCGCTTTGTCGACGAGGTCGCCGCCAAGCTCGGCGACTTCCCTTCGGCGCGGGGGCACCTATGCTTCGAAATCACCGAGACCGCGGTCATCGCCAACCTCGGCAAGGCCCGACGCTCTGTGGACCTCTTGCGCGCCTTCGGCTGCCGATTCGCGCTCGACGACTTCGGGAGCGGTCTGTTCTCCTTTGATCACCTGCGAGCCTTGAACGTGGACTTCGTCAAGATCGACGGCTCTTTCGTCCGCCGGCTCGAGCACTCGGAGACGGACCGCGCGATCGTCGAGTCGATCAACGATATCGCCCACTCGATGGGCATGAAGACGGTTGCCGAATACGTCGAGACGTCTTCGCTGCACAGCGAGCTCGAGCGTATCGGTGTCGACTTCGTCCAGGGCCACGCGCTCGAATCACCTCATGCCTTGCCGCACTACCTGGGCGCTTGCCGAGATGCTGAGGCTGATCAACGCCTGCGTGCTGCTGGCCGCTGAGCCTGATTCGTTGACGGCAGCCCCAGGGACAGCTTGGCGGACTTGACATTCCATGCTGTGCGCGCAGAATCCGCCTCATGGACCATGTTCTGACCTTCGTCGCCCCGCCGGATGCCTTCGATGCTTCGCTTGCCGCGCAAGCCTGCGACGCCCTGCGCGCCGCCGGGGCTTCGGTCGGCAGCCCCGGAACGACGCGCGCCGGTGCCGCCATCGACATTCCGTTCACGGGCTTGGGCCCGTCTCTTGCGGCGTCTGCTGTTCGTTCCCACCTGGACGGTCCGCAAAGCCGATGTCCCGTCGACCTCTTTGCCCAAGCCACGAAGGGCCGGGCGAAGAAGCTCTTCGTCGCGGATCTCGAGTCGACCATCATCGCCAACGAGATGCTCGACGAGATGGCGACGATTGCCGGGTTGGGGGATCAGGTCGCCGCCATCACGGCCCGTGCGATGTCGGGTGACATGGGCTTCGAGGAATCGCTCACCGCGCGCGTGGCGGTCTTTCGTGACCACCCCGTAAGCCTGATCGACCAGGCAGCCACGACCATCCGGATTCACCCCGGGGCCGAGCGCTTGCTCGAAGGCCTGCGTGCACGGGGCATCGTGTCGGCCTTGGTGACGGGGGGCTTCCACATCTTTGCGGATCCCCTCGGCGCGCGCCTTGGCTTCGACCATGTGTTTGCCAATCGCCTGGAGATCGTCGACGGTCGCTTGACCGGCAAACCCGTGCCGCCCGTGCTCGACCGGAGCGCCAAGCGTACGACGCTGCTGCGCCTGTGTGAGCAGTTGGGGATCGGTCCGGGCGAAGCGATTGCCATCGGCGACGGAGCCAACGACCTCGCGATGATCGGCGAGGCGGGCCTGGGGGTGGCCTACCGCGCCAAGCCTGCGGTGGCGCGGGCCGCGGATGCCTGCATCGACCACACGGATCTCGAAACGGTCCTGGATTTCATCGGCTCCTGAGCTGCGAAGGACGAGGCACCAGCATGAACCACGCGATCCGTTGCGAGCGAAAGGCGGACCACGAAGCCATAACCGCCGTGGTGCGCGCCGCCTTTGTCGACCATCCACATAGCGACCAGACCGAGCACGCGATCGTGCAGGCGCTCCGTCGCCACGATGCCCTGACGCTTTCCCTGGTCGCGGAAGTCGCTCCGGCGGAGATCGCCCCGGCCATCGTCGGCCATATTGCCTTCTCGCCGGTCACGATCTCGGATGGTACGGAGCACTGGTACGGACTCGGCCCCGTGGCCGTCGTGCCCGGGAACCAGGGTCGGGGCATCGGATCTGCCTTGGTGCGTGCCGGCCTCGAACGCCTCGTCGGTCTTGGCGCCGCGGGCTGCGTGTTGCTCGGCGAGCCTGCCTACTACCAGCGTTTCGGATTCGAAGCGAATCCGTGCCTCAGCTTCGCGGGTGCACCCCCGGCCTACTTCATGTCGCGTCTCCTCGGCGGCGATGCGGTGCCGGCCGGCGAGGTGACGTACCACCGAGCGTTCTCGACCCACGCCTGAGCGCGCGGGAGCGAACGATGGGCTCGGATCACGCGCACCTGGCGGCACCACCTGCGCGTGATGGAGACGCCTGCTGAGCGATCGGATGCGTTAGGGTCTGGCGCCGTAGCGGGGAAGGGAAGACGGCGAGACCGATCCCGACCGCGTCGCTGCCGAATTCACTGCCGATGAAGTTGGACCCCTGATCAGAAAATGTTTCAAAGAACACGTTATACTCCTGTTGCAGGCTTGATTCTTGGCGTTCTTTGGGTGCTTGTCCCGCGCGTCGCGCAGGCACAAGCGCCCGCGGAAGAGCGTCCGGGTCCGAATATCGTCTTCATCATGCTCGATGATGCCGGCTATTCCGATTTCGGTGCCTATGGAAGCGAGTCGATTCAAACCCCCTACTTCGATCAGCTCGCCGCCGAAGGCATGCGGTTGACGAGCTTCTACGCGAACGGGGGTATTTGCTCGCCCACGCGCACGGCGCTCTTGACCGGGCGGTATCCGTCCGAGTTCGGGATGCTGCGGCAGGTGATCCAGGCGTCTCACCGCGGTATTCCCGGCGGCGTTGTAATGCTTCCCGAGGTGCTGAAACGTCAGGGGTACGCGACGGGCCACTTTGGGAAGTGGCATGTTGGGCATCGATACCCGAGCTACCTGCCGACCGAGAATGGCTACGATCATGCGGTCGTCGACCACTATGGGATCATCAACGACTACTACAACCCGACGTTCATCCTCGACGATGGGAAGCCGGTCACCCACACAAAGACCCATGCGACGGAAGCGACAACAGGCTATGCGCTGGACTTCATTCGCGAGAACGCGGATCGGCCCTTCTTCGTGCAGTTGTGGTACCACGCGCCGCATCGCCCACTGGATCCACCGAGTGATTGGGCGGCACGCTACCCCGATGATGCGCGTGGAAAGTATGCGGCCTTGATCAGCGATGTCGACGAGGATGTCGGCAAGGTTCTCTCGCTGCTGGAGGAGCTCGGAGTCGAAGACGAAACCTTGGTCGTCATGACCAGCGACAACGGTGCGACGCTCGGTGATCGTGCGGCAACGAGTCCCTTTCGAGGTGGCAAGGACCTACTCTTCGAAGGTGGGATTCGTGTGCCACTCGTTGCTCGGTGGCCGGGACGAATTGCACCAGGTGTCGTCAATGACTCGGTCGTGGTCGGCTTCGATTGGTATCCGACGCTCGCCGAGCTGGCCGGCGCGCCCCAGCCGGCTACGGAACACGACGGCATGTCGATCACCGAGCTTCTGCTGGAGAACAAGAAGGTCAAGCGCGACGAGGTCGTGATCTGGGAGAGCAAGAAGGACTCCTATCCGGGGGAGCCTGGCGGCTTCAACACGACCTTTGCCGTGCGCCGCGGCAAGTGGAAGCTCGTCTATGACCACGACCACATGATCGGCGTGGCACCCAAGGCCTACGCGAGCCTGTACGACGTGGCCTCGGATCCCAAAGAAGCCCAAGATCTGAGGAACGAGTACCCACGTGTCGCCGAGGAGCTGCTCGAAGCGTATGCGCAATGGCGACTCAAAACCGGGCTGGTGTCACATCGCGTCGGCCGCGAGTCGCGAGATGCCAATGTGGATGGCACGCGCATGGCTTTCCCCTGCGCCGGGTCGGTGACCCTCGAGCAAGACACGCGTTTCAATACGAGTGACGCGAGCATGACGGTCTTCATGACCGTGGAGCTGGACGCGTACCGTACCGAGAGCGTGATTGCCGAAAAGAGCGGAAGCTGGAGCATCTCGGTCGACTCCAAAGGCACGGTCACGGCCACGGCCCACGATGGCATCGATCGGACCGCAACGCTGGTAAGCGATACGCAATTGGAGCTCGGGAGAGAATACGGGATCACGCTGGTCTACGACGGATACCGTCACCAGGGATCCAGGGTCCGGCTCTACGTGAACGATGTGCTCGAGGACGAGGTTCGGGGTGTGCGCAGCCTACAAGTGGCACGGAGTCCGATCGTCATCGGCAACACGCGTGAAGAATCTGCACCATTGCTCGGCGTCATCGATCACTTTAACTTCTACCTGAACGCACTGACGGGCGACGAGGTGACGCGGTTGGTGGGGCGCTATGCCGGGCAGGAAGCGCTTTCCCTTCGCCGGGCGGAGCGAGCCGAAGGAGGCTCGCCGGAAGATCAAGAACCGTTCTGCGACATGTTGGAGAGCTACATTGCCTGCAGCGAGCCGACCCTGGCGCTCCCCGGTCTCGGTTCGGAGGTGGAGTTCAAGCTGACCAACGTCTCCGAGCTGCCTCTCGTCCTTTCTCGCATGAACATCAAGTACGACGGGAAGAATAGTCACGAGAGCTGTGGCAAGTTCTCACTGCGCGGCGGCGGAGAACGGGCAGGCCACCCGTCGCATTGGGTCCTCAAGCCGCGAAGCTCGGTCTATGTCGTCTGCAATTCCGGCAAGGGTGCGACGATCGAATTCACCGAAGAGGCCGGCACCTTCCTCGAGCTCGACTTCGAATTCGACTACAGCTTCGGCCGCATCCTGCGCCGCGCCTCGGGCACGCTCGGCAGCTTCATCGAGGAGTAGCGTCAGCTTCGAGAAAAACCGACGTTCACGGCGCTGCCCGGACGCGCTGCCCGGACGCGCTGCCTGGTCTCGATGCCCGACGCCCATGCGTCTACCCCGCGAGAAGCTCCGTCTCGCGGAATTCGTCTTCTGTCTTCGAAGCAAGAGAGGAGGGGATGGTGCCCAAGGGCGGAATTGAACCACCGACACCGCGATTTTCAGTCGCGTGCTCTACCAACTGAGCTACTTGGGCCCTGCGCTTGGCGCGATGCGAAGAACCGAGTTCCTCGCGGACGGTGAGTTTTACCAGGGGTTGGGTGGGGTGGTCAAGGGCTGATTTTGCCTGAGGCGCGTTTGGGTGCGGGGTCGAGCTCACGCGGGCATGCGTCGACGCCGCGGCAGAAAGCGGAGCAAGCCGATGGCGAGCGCGATCGCGAAGATCACGATGACCCACTTCCGGGGCGCGAAGGGCGACAGCATCAGGTGCTGGAACAAGGTGGCGGCTGCCAAGTAGCTGAGACGGTGCAGCGGCTTCCACAGCCTCACCCCGAGGGCGCGGGTGATCGCGGGGAAGGAGGTCAGCAGCAGAGGCGTCAGAATGCACAAGGTGATCAGCCCGGCCCGAAGGTAGGGGTGGGCGATGATGGCGGACCAGCTCTGGTCGAGAAAGACGAAGGCGCTCCAGGCGGCGTGGACCAAGGCGGCACTGGCGGCGGTGATGCCGAGGCTTCGTCGGAGCGCGGGCCACAGAGACGGCGCCACGCGGAGCGCTGGAAGCAGCGACGACAGAAGCGCGCTGAGCCGGGCGAGCGGCGTCATCGACAGCGACAGCAGGAGCGCGCTGGCGGCGGTCCAGCCGCTGATGCGTGCCAGCCACAGGTTGCGCTCGAGCGGGTAGCCGAGGGTGGCGGCGCGGACGATCGCCCACACCACCAGACTGGCGACCGCGAGCCAGCACAGGCGGCTCGCGAGCCTGGGAAGCCTCGTCGGAGCCTGATGCGTTCGGCTTGCGCCCGGTTCCAGGCTGTTCGAGGCTTCTCGTGTGCTCATAGGGCGAGGAGGAAGGCAATCAAGGCCGCACGCTCGTCAGCGGTGAGGCTCTCCGCGTCACCGTGCTGGTTGGCGACATTGAATTCGACGAGCACTTCGTCGAGGTCATGGGCGCGACCATCCTGCAAGAAATGGCTGCGGGTATGGGAGGCGAGCAAGGACGGTGTGTCGACCTGACTGCCCGGTGGCAGCCCCTCGGCGTAGGTTGGGAAGAGCAGCTCGACCGGGTGCTGGCTGAGATTGGTGAACGCGGGCGGCACGTGGCAGAGGGCGCAGCGCGCGCGGACGAAGGCGTCGAGGCCGGCGCGCTCGCGTTCGAGGTCGCGGGGCGCGAAATTCCGTGGATTGACCGTCCGCGGCAGGCTGGCGACATAGGTCTCGAGCACCTCGCCACGTCCTTCGAGGAAGCGGACGTATCCTCGGTACAACCCGCCGGCGAGATGGCTGTCGAGGTCGCGGATACGCGGAAAGCTGCCATCGCGCAGGTAGGGCGCCGTGCCGTGGGTGCCGCGAACCGTGAGGGTCGGGAGCAGGGGATTCTGGCCAATGTCGTGCGGGCTTTCGTCGGTGTCGGCGTGTAGGTGACAGCTCTGGCATGAGATGCCGGCCCGTGTCGCCTCGTTGAAAGCTCGCTCGCCCGCGCGCACGCTGAGCGCGTGACGATCGAGGCTGCGGGGCGCGCCCGCGGCCAGATCGTCATCGGGAGGCGTCAGGCCGATGAAAGTCACCATTTCCATGGTCGGGCCGTAGATGGCCACGGCGCCGCCGGCAGGCGACGAGGCTGCCCAAAAGCCGTCACCGAGATCGGCGACGCCCACGGGCGAGATCAAATCGAGGTCGAAGCCGGCGACCACATGGTCAGGGGATCGCGCGCCAGGAGGCAGGCTCCAGACCTCCTCGCTGCCGGCGAACGCGACCAGCACCGAGCCGTCGTCGCGTCCGACGATGCCGATCGGGCTCGTGCCGCTGCTGACATTGCCGGGTTCGTCCTGGTCCGGCGTACGGCGGGCGGTGAGGCGCTGGTCGACCACCTGCCACGCACCGACGTCGACCGTGAGCAGCTGGTCTTGGATGAAGTGATTGCCACGATGTGGCTCGCCATCGGGTCGATAGTCGGACGTCGCCACCCATACGATACGGCCGTCCGGTGAGCGTCCCAGGGTCGCGGCGGGGCGCCCGAGGGGCAGCATGCCGGTGACCCGCCAGGGGGCCGCGGTCTCGGTACCCAGACGCTCGGCACGGCGCAGTGCGCGGTCGGCGCGACTGGCGATGACCAGGAGGTCATCGGTCGGGCCGTAGGCAAGCCAATCGGCCGGCGTGTCGAGGGGCAAGATCTGCCGATGGGCTGCAGCCTCATCAGGCGCTTGTCGGGCGGCACGCAGATCGACGATCTCGATGCGCGGCGAGGTGTCGGCGACCGCCACGGCCACAGCCGTTCCGGACGGGCTCGCCGCCAGTCGCGTCTGGAAATAGGCGCCCGGGAGCCTTGCTTCGACAGTCTGGCTGGCGACATCGATGACCCATAGTTCGGGGGTGTAGCGATGCGCGACCACCAGGCGGCTTCCATCGTCGACGAAGACCACGTCGGTCGGGCCGTCGGCCACAACCAGACTGGCCACCAGGCCCTCGCGGTCGAGTAGGAAGAGCTCGTCGGTTTCTTCGCTGACCGTGGCAGCCAGGCCGTGTGCCGGTGCCGAGGCGAACCATCGCGGATGGGCCAGGGGGCTGACGCGGGACAAGGGGCGACGGTGCTCGCGGCCGTCCACCGTGACGATTGCCTGAACCACGCTGCTGTCGCCAGCCTGGGGTGCCACCTGTGGCAAGGGGTCAGTGCGCGGATCGAAGGCAACGCGAAACACACCGTGCCCGAGGTTGGTCGCCTCGAGGTTGGGAAGGTCCGGTGCCAGACGCAGTGAAACCTCTTGGGCGCCCGGTGCATGGAGGTAGAGCGTTTGCGGATGGTCGTCGAAGATCACCGACGGCGCGATGGCTGGACGCTTCTCGAGGCGGAGGCGGTCTTCGAGCTGAAGGTCGAGGCCGACCAACCCCTCACTGTCGGCAAACGCGGAGCGCGCACGTGCCAGCTCGGCGACCGGTGCTATGGCCACCAGCACCAGGGCTCCAACGGCGAGAACGGCGGCACGGGTGTTGGGCAGCGCAGGCAGGCGAAGGCGCAGTCGATCGAGCAGCAGCCAGGCCAGGGCGTAGGCGAGAATCGGGGCCCAGAATGCGGGAATGGGGCGGATCAGCCAGATGGCCAGAGTGAGCACGAACAGCAAGAGCTGTGGAGTCACGATGGTGCGAAGGATGGTGTGATTCTTGGCTGGTGGGCTCGGCATGCACAGACTCGTGGGAGGCGGATGTGGACGCCAGGGTGTCGGCCCCGGCGCCCACCATGATCTCAGACCGCGAGCCCGTCGTGTGTTCCATCTCCATGACCGCCATGCCCGTTGTGCCCGCCATGTCCATGCCCACCGTGTCCGTGGCCACCGTGTCCATGTCCGCCGTGTCCATGCCCACCGTGTCCGTGATGCCCACCGTGCCCGTGTCCGGAATGACCATGTCCGCCATGCCCGTGTCCGGCGTGGCCGGCGTGGCCATGGTGCCCAGCGTGTCCGTGTCCGCGGTGCCCAGCGTGTCCATGCCCGGCGTGCCCATGATGTCCATGGCCGCCCTTGTCATGATGTCCAGCGTGGCCGTGCCCACCGTGCCCGTGCCCATGCCCACCATGTCCGTGTCCATGTCCACCGTGACCGTGTGCGGCATGCCCGTGTCCACCGTGACCATGGCCTTGAGATTGGGGGGCAGCCGTAACACCCGCGCTCGAGAGTGCGAATGTGCCGACGATCAACATGCTGGCGGCCAGGAAAATGGGAATGCGACTTTTCACGTTACGTCTCCTTGGGTCAAGTTGGCGAAAAGGCCACCGCGGGTGCGGCGATGACCTGGTTGAGGTCAGTGGATGCTCAGCGGCCCGATCGATGCCCGCTCGCCGCGTGCCCCGACCGATGCCCGCTCGACACGTGCCCGGATCGATGCCCGCTCGGCAAATGGCCGCTCCGTCTGTTGCTGCGGTGACCACTGTGGGCAGCACGCATACGCATGGGCGTGGCCGCGGACGGAGTCAGGTCGAGACCGCCGACTGCCGGCGTGGTTGCGGCGTGAAGCGCATCAGGCGCGCTGCCAGGGCCGGGCACGCCAGCCAAGAGCGTCAAGGTGGAAGCCAATCCGAGCATGACGATCGTGGCATGGCGCAGGCCACTTCGGCTGCGATCGATCCCGGTATCGAGCATGGCATGTAGGCGTGGGCCGAGCTGGCTCGGGCGCGCCATGGAAAGGCCGAAGGCGGTGATGGGGCGGCCGCGCAGGCCCTCTGCGATGTCGAAGAGCTGTCTCGCATAGGCGATCGCGTCGCCGCGGTAGGCGAGCACCCGATCATCGGCCGCGTGCTCCCGCTCGAGCTCGAGTCGTTGCGCGAGCCGCCAGACCATCGGCTGCCACCAGAAGATGCAGCAGGCCGCGATCCCGACCGCCTGGGCTGCTGGATCGCGTCGGGCGATGTGGGCCAATTCGTGGAGGAGTACCCACTCCAGGCGGTCGTGGGACCACGTGCTGGCTTCGGCTGGCAACAGAATCTTGGGTTCCACGAGGCCGAACGTGATGGGGATGTCGACCTCGTTGCTGCAGCGAATCTCCGGGCGCAGACGGAGGTCGACGCGTCGACGAGCGCTGGCGAGGATGCTCGTGGCGCCTGGAAGGCTCTCGCCTCGACGGAAGTAGCGTTCGAGGCGGTGGCTCGCCCGGAGCGCGGGTGCCGTGAGAACAATTCCCACAGCACCCCAAGCCACCAGCAGCGCCGTCAGCCACAGCGGCGCCGCCGCCAGCGCGCCGGGATCAGAGGTCCCGCTGCTCGCGCCGGTGGGCACGAGGGAGGGGAGGAGGCCGATACCCGCGGGCAGCACGAGCATAGCCACCGGCAGGGCGACGAGCGCGAGCAGGCCACAGAGGCCCGCCAGATGTCGCTGGGCAGCGCTTCGGCGGTGGAGCAGTGCCAGGGCGACTCGCACCAGGCTGAGCAAGAGGAACGAGCGCAGCGCGAGGTCGGCCAGCCACCACGCCGACGGGACGATGCCGGTCAGGGTCGCATCGAACAAGCTCATGGTTCCTCCTTGCCGTGCACGAGGGCGCGTAGCGCGGCGAATTCGTCGTCGTCGAGCTCGGCATCGTTCATCGACAGGAGGGCGGCAGCGGCGTGGGTCGTCGAGCCGCCGAAGAAGGTCCCCACCACGTGTTGCAGGGCACGAGAGCGGGCGTGCTCGAGGGGCTCGGTCGGTGCATAGAGGTAGCGCGGGCCGTCCTGACGATGCTGCACGAAGCCCTTGCGTTCGAGCATGCGCAGGATGGTTCGGACGCCGTCATAGGCTGGCGGATCGGTCATCTCGGCGAGAACCTCGGCAACGGTCGCCTGTCGGCGACGATGAAGGATGTCGAGGATCTGCCGCTCGCGGCGGCTCAGTGGGTCAGCCATGGTTTCCTCGGCTCGTGCGGTTGGTGTTGGTCGGTGAGGGGTGAAGAGTCATGGTTATTTCTAACCGGCCTGGTTATTTTCTACCATGTACGGGAAGCGTCCGCCAAGGTTTTTGCGAATTTCAGCAGAAAGTAGTTCTTTGGTGCAGTAGGTAGGTTCCCGAACGAAAGCATAGACCTGCCTGGGTCTACCTGAGTTCCCAGAACCCGGCATCCTGTAGACTCACCGGCGGGATTCATATGTGGAGTGGCATTGACCGGCGCCGACGTGGGAGTGGGCGCGGAGGGTTCTGTGCATGGCGACGAGCGCCGGAAAGTCGAAGCTGTTCGCGCAGCTCACGTTCGACCACAAACGGCTCGCGGCTTTGGCCGAAGACGCGGGCGAAAACGAGAAAGCGGCGAAGCACTTCGCCAGTGCGGGTGCGTACCGCGATGCCGCACGCCTCTACGCCGCGGCGGGAAAGACCGAGCCCGCGGTGCGCTGCGCGTTTCAGGCGGTGTTGGGAAAGAAGGCTGAGAAGGACGCCACGTCAGGCCCTCTCCAAGCAGCCGAGTTGCTGGTTTCGGCCAGCTACCACCGTGAAGCATCGGCGCTGTTCGAGCTCGCCGGCTCGTTCCACGAAGCGGCCAAGTCCGCGCTTCGGTCCGGGCAGACTGCGCGCGCTGGATTTCTCTACGATCGCGCGAAGCAGTGGACCAAGGCTGCGACGGCCTATGAGAAGGCGGGCAAGCTCGAAGACGCGGTGCGGGTGCTCGACCTCGAAGCGCGACGGCTGCGGGGGGAAATCGGCGGTGCGCCCGCTGATGCCACCGCCAGCCGGCGCCACCAAGTCGAGCGCAAGCGGGCCGAGTTGCTGGCGCGCATCGGCCGAGGGTCCGAAGCTGCCAAGGTCATGCGCGACGCCGCGGCCACCGGTGCATCAGGTGAAACCCTCGAGCGTTCGGGGCGCATCGAGGAGGCGATCGAGGCGTACGTCGAAGCGCAGGCCTTCGACGAGGCCCTGCGCCTGGCGCGGTCGAAGGTGGGTACTGAGCCGCGCAAGGTGCCGGACATCCTCCGAAGTGCCGGCCGTCTCGCCGAGGCCGCCAAGATGTACGCTGCACATGGCTTTGCCGAAGATGCCGCCGAATGCTACGAGCGGGCCGAGGATTGGATGGCGGCCGGGCGTCAGTGGGCGACTGCGCGCCAACCGCAGCGCGCCGCGCAAGCCTACGAGCGCGCCGGCCAGTTCGCGGAAGCGGCGAGCTGCTTCACAGAGGTCGGCGAGCACGCACGCGCGGCCGAGGTCTTCGTGCGGGCCGGAGACGATGCCCACGCGGCGGCGAGTTGGGCCAAGGCTGGACGTGACGAGGAGGCGGCCATGGCCTTCGTTCGCTCCCGCCAGTTTTTCTCCGCGGCGCAGCACTTCCTGTCCGCGGGATCCAAGCCCGAGGCACGGCAAGCGCTTCAGCAGATCTCAAAGAACGATCCGACCTTCGAGCGCGGCACCATCCGCTTGGCCGCGATGCTCTTCGAAGAGGGTGCCGTGGAAGACGCCTTCCACCGACTGCGCCTTCTGTCCGCAGACCTCGACGCGGCCGGCGAGCTGGGTCGGGAGCGGCTCTATTGGGAAGGACGTTGTCTCGAAGCGCTGCACCGTCCTGCGGAAGCCAAGGTGCGTTACGAGCAGCTCCTTGCCGCTTGCGAGGATCATCGCGATACGGCAGCGCGTTTGCGCGACCTGCTAATCATGCTGCAGGCGTCCACGGTCTCGATGGCCACCGGCGCCGGTCAGACAGCAGTGATGCCCGGCCCGGCCCACGCAGGCCAACCCGGCGCTGCCCACACCATGCCCGCCGGTGTGGGCGAGGGACCGACCCGGGTCGTTCACCCGGGCCAGGCGCCGATGGCGCCCGGAGCAGTTGCGGCCGGGCAGGGCGCTGTGCCGACGGCTCCGGGTGCCGCCGGGCCTCAAGACTCCAGGGTGCTCGAGATCGGGACCCTGCTCGGGAATCGCTACCAGGTTCTCGAAGAGATCGGGCACGGTGGAATGGGCCGGGTCTACAAGGCAACGGACAACATGCTCGGCGACGCGGTCGCGCTCAAGACGCTGCTGGCGCCGCAGGAGGGGAGCCAGGACGAAGCCCGGCTGCTGCGCGAGGTCCAGATCTGCCGCAAGATCACCCATCCGAACGTCGTGCGGGTCCATGATGTCGGCCGCTACGCCGGTGGCCTCTTCGTCACCATGGAATTGCTCCAGGGCAAGAGCTTGCACGCCGTGCTCCACCGCCAAGGTCGCTTGAGCCTGAAGCAGGCGCGAACTGTGCTCAGTCAAGTTGCGATGGGCCTATCCGAAGCGCACGAGCTGGGGGTGGTGCACCGCGATCTCAAGCCCGGAAACGTGTTTGTTACCGACCGTCATGTCAAGGTCTTGGACTTTGGCATCGCCCGCATGGAAAGCCATGAGACCCGGTTGACGCGAACTGGATCCGCGGTGGGCTCACCCCACTACATGTCCCCCGAGCAGTTGCGCGGGCAGCCGGTCGATGGCCGCTCGGATCTCTATGCCCTGGGCGTGATGGCCTACACCTTGCTCGTCGGCCGCGAGCCGTTTCAGGGCGACACCATTGCGGCCGTGGCTGTTGCTCATCTCCAGCAACCAGCCCCTGATCTCCGAACTGTGGCTGTCGGCGTCCCGGCCGAGTGGGCCAGCCTGGTTTCCCGACTGCTCGCCAAGGTGCCGGATGGCCGGCCCGGTTCGGCCGGCGCGGTGGCCGAGGAGCTGGCCCGTTTGCCGACGAAGCCGGTGGCGGCCACAATTTCCGCGACGGAGTCGGTCGGACCGGGCTGAGCCACCTCAGCGCGCGGCGCGCGGGTGGTACCAGCCGAGGCGACCGTGTCGAGCGTGGTGACCCGTGCGGGCTTGCGTCAGCGGTCGTTCCCGGCTCTGCGCAGGCCAGCCGCCACGGCGGAGGTGATCGACGTGGGAGGACCGAGGCGTAGACGATTCAAATCGAAATCGGATGTCGGATTCGCGTAGGCTCGCCCGTCTTGGAAAGCAAGGAGATTCACCATGAAACGAATGTTTACGTCGACCGTCCTGTCGCTTCTACTCATCAGCTTCGCGTCATTCGGCGCTCCCGATGCGCACGCAACCGACAACGTCGCGCCGGTCCATGCTTCGCTCACCGATGCCGAGCGCGGCAAGTTGGTCGAGATGCTCGAGCAATCACAGGCTGAGACCGAAGCCCTGGTCGCCGAGGCGACCGGAGAGAAGTGGGAGGCCAAGCCTGAGGAGGATCGCTGGTCGGTGGCCGAGGTCGTCGAGCACCTTGCGATCGTGGAAGAGGAGCTCTTCGGAGTCGCGAGCGATGCGTTGACCGGTGAGGTCGATCCGGAATGGGAGACGACAGCAACCCAAGGAATCGACGGGCTGGTCACGATGGTTCAGGACCGGACGCAGAAGTTCCAGGCTCCCGAAGGAATGCAGCCGCAGGGCGGTTCGACCCGAGAGGCGCTGATTGCGCGCTACGAAGCAGCACGGGCCAAGACCCTCGCCTTCGTCAAGGACACGGATGCACCGGTCAAGAAGCACACGGCGGACGGCCCACCGGGCAAGATGAACGTCCACCAGTGGTTGGCGCTCATCGGGGCGCACAACCTGCGCCACAACAAGCAGATCGAGGACGCGCTCGGCGCCGCCTCGGACTAGCCTGCTGCTTCCGCGCCTTCGGCTGCTGTTTGGTGAGCTTTGCGCAGCTTCGTGATGGCTGCGAGGTCCGCCTGCCGCCAGCGGCCGGCCGTCTTCTTGCGCTCGATCGCTTCCGGCGTGTAGCGAATCGAGGTGACGTGCTTGCCGGCGCGCGCAAAGACGTGGGCCCGGTTGCGCGCGCCGAGCACGATCAAGGTGTCGCGCAGGGTGTCGTGCAGAATACGCTCGTCCGGTACCTTCACCAGATCCGCGACCGCCAGTCGGGTCGGCCGATCGCCTTCCTGGTGACGGTCCTCAGCGTGCTTGGTCCGGCGGGAAGAACCGCGTCGGCCTTGCTCGAGCCGGCCGGCGATGGCGCCGAGGACGCCCTCGATTCGCGCTTGGAGGTGGGCTGGCTTGTGCCGAGCCTGGGCTTGCTCGATCGAGCCGAGGACGGACTGGGCCCATTTCGCTGCTGCCATCCACGGCATGGCGCCGAGGCGCTCCTCGAGCGTCGCCAGCGGGGCCCCATCCGGCCCGGCACCGATGATGTTCAACGAGAGGCGCCGGTGCCTGTCTTTTGAGGGCTTGCCTGGCTTGCCTTTGCCAACCTTGCCCTTTCCGGGCTTGCGGGACGACACGACTTGCAGCGAGAGGGCCAGCTCGCGTCCGAGCTGGCCCTGGGGGCGCAGGGGGAACCAGCCCGCCACGACCTGTCCGTGAATGCGAATATCCGGTCCACGGCGATCCTCGAAGGCTGCGACCAGATCAGCGGTCAGTTCCTCGCCGGTACTGACCTGAGTCACGAATCCCTGCTCCGAGGCGCGTTCTCCGTACAGAACGCCGGCCCGGTCGTGTTGGCAGGCGAGTAGCCATTGGGCGAGGTCTTCGAATCGCGGCGCGCCGGTCGAGGCATAGCCGGTGAACACCTGGCGCGGTCCGCTCGGGCGACTGTGGGGACAATCCGCGGCACGGCAGCGGTGGCAGTAGACGTGCCCCGGGCGAAGCGCCGCATGGTGGGCGAGCAGGGCGGCCAGCTCGCGATCGAGCTCGTCTGCGACGCGGCCGGCGAGGGTGTCGATCTCGCTGCGCTGGTCGTCGCGGTCCCGGCCGTCGAGCGGCAGACGAATGCCGAGGTCGATGGTGGGCCGCTTGCCATCCGGGGTGCGCAGCAGATGGCCCTGGGGATGACGATGCATCCGCTCCTGAGCGACCTGCGTCAGGAGCTCGATGGCGCGCCGGATCTCGGCGTCGATGCCCATGGAGTGGCGGTGTTCGTTGCGGGGGTCGTTCTAGACTTCGAGGGACTTGAGCTCGTCGATCATGCCGCGGACGACCTCGAATCCACCCTGCCAGAAGGCCCGGTCCGTGATGTCGATTCCCATCTCGCGCAGCATGATCTCCGGCCGCTCGGAGCCGCCGCGGGCGAGCAGGCGGATGTAGCCTGGCTTGAACGCGTCACCTTCTTGTTGGAAGCGGCGATAGAGCGCCAGCACCAGAAGCTGCCCGAAGCTGTAGGAGTAGCAGTAGAACGGTGTCTGGAAGAGATGGGGGATCGACACCCATTCGTGGACGAACGCCGGGTCGATTTCCATGTCAGGGCCAAATTGCTCGCGCAGATTGGCCATGTAGAGGTCGTTCAAGTCGTCCGCCGAACGGTTGTCGAGAATCGCCGCGTGGGCGGTGCGCTCGAAGCGGACGAAGTAGGCCTGGCGGAGGACGGTGGCGTAGACGTCGTCGACCGCGGCGGCAATCAGCTCCCGCCGTGCCATGGGGTCCTGCTCCTCGCCGAGCAACCTATCGGTCATCAGCATCTCTGCGAAAACCGAAGCGGTCTCGGCGAGGGGAAGGCTCGGGTGCTGGGTGAGGATCGAGTGATCGGCCGCCAGCATCGAGTGAACGGCGTGGCCGAGCTCGTGGGCGAGGGTGGCAACATCGCGAACCCGCCCCGTGTAGTTGACCAGAACCCAGGGCGTGAGCCGGGGCAGGACGGTCGAGCAGAAAGCGCCGCTGCGCTTACCAGGGCGAATCTCGGAGTCGAGATGGTTCTCGGCCAGCACGCGCTCGGCCAGCTCACCGATCGTGGGGTCGAAGCGCCGAAATGTCTCGAGCACGGTTGCCGCGGCATCCGCGAACGCGACCTTGCGATCCGAGGAAGCGAGGGGCGCATAGACGTCGTAGCGTCGCACCTTGTCGATGCCGAGCCATCCGGCCTTCAGGCGGAAGTACTCTTGGAACAATCCGGCATTGTCGCGCGCGGTGTCGAGCAACGTATCGACTGCTCCATCAGGAATGTCATTGCTGACATTGCGCACTGATATTGGCGAGCTGAATCCACGCAACTCGACGTGCTCACTATGCCAATCGCGAACGCGGTTGGCGTAGATCTGGGCCAGAATCTTCGACTCATGACCATACGCCGCGTGAGCGACCTTGTAGGCGCGCTCCCGGACCTCCCGATCGGGGGAAAAGAACAAGCTGCGAATCTCGCCGTCGGTGAGCTCTTGTTGCTCGCCGTCAACCTCGATCGAGAAGCTCATCCGATTGGTCAGCATGGCGTAGAGCGTCAACACCGCGGACATCCCGTTGGTGTCTTTGATGTTGATGATCTGCTCGGAGCTCTCGTCGAGGGTGTAGGGCCGCGTGCGGCGCAGGTCGATCAGAAAGAAGCGCAGGTCCGGCTCGTCTTCCTGGACGGGAAGCAGAGCTTCGGCCTCGCTGTCCTCGAGACCCTTCCACCAGATTTCGAAAAACAGGATGCGGTTGCCGCTGCCGGCCATCGTCTGGCGAACGCGATTGCGCAGGGACAGGGTCGAGGTCGACTGGGTGTCCTCCGAGAACAGCAGGTTGGCGTAGCCGCTGATCACGCTCATCTGCTCGATCAGGCGCTCGTACTGGCGCAGCAGCGCGAGGAACGCCCGGGGATCCATGTCGGCCGACAGCGAATCGCGTTCGCGCGCGAAAGCGTCGATGCCGTGGGTCAACC
>CALFAM010000330.1 GCA_937948815.1 uncultured bacterium | reverse complement strand
GAGGCCGGCGAGAAGGCGGGCCGCTTCTTGGAGCGGAAGGGCCAAGACGAGTCGCTCGCCGTGAACGGGCTCATCGGCAGGGTCGAGCATGACGACGAACGGGGCTTTCTGCCCGGGCATGATCTCTCGTCGGCAGATGCGGGCTACTCGGCTCTTCAGCCGGACGTCCAAACCTTCGGCCAGGCGCGCGGCCAGCCTGTCGAACCCTCCGTCGAATCCTACGAGCGCTGGCGGTCCTGGCGGCCGGTGCTCTTGCATGGCGACTTTGCGTCGCTGCTGGAGCCCGCGAAAGAGGCTGCCGTACGCCTGCTCGAGGCCGAAGAGCCGCGGGAAAGCATGGCCCACCGCCAGCTCGGCCGGGTCGCCGGCGTAGACACCGTGCGCCATCGCTTCGACGATCGGAAGAGCCTGACGGCCCAATCGGCGGCGCACAAAGTCAGCGAGCGGCTCGTCAGGACCGGGTCCTTGGTGCCGCCATGGTTCCGTGAGCATACGGAGCTTGCCGCCGAGGGAGAAGAGGGGGCTGGTGAGCAGGCCCGGCGGCGAGCCGGGTAGGGCAACGAGACGGCCGCCTCGCACCAGGTAACGACGCGCCGCCGCCGTTGCGGTGCGTCGCAAGCCGTCCGCACAGCCCGCGTCTTCACACAGCGCGACCAGCTCGGGCGATTCCTGAACGGTGTTGGGGCCAAGCTCGAATCGGCAGTCGCCGAGCATGTGCGTGGCGAGGGTGCCGCCGACACGGGCACTGGCTTCCAGTACCGTGACCGACCAACCGGCCCGTCGTAAGCTGCGAGCGGCCGCCAGGCCCGAAATGCCCGCACCGAGCACGAGAGCCCGTCGGCCGTCCCGTCCGACAGCGTCCGCTCGTGCAGCATCAGTCACGGCCAGACGTCCCGAACGAAGGGGCGAACGAGCATCGCTGGCCGGCTGGCCATCAGGTCACGCCGACGCTTGGACGCCGTGGCGTTTGGCGCCGTCGATGAAGGCTCGGGCGTGTTCCACCGGTGTCATGGGCAGAATGCCGTGGCCGAGGTTGACGACGTGAGCACCCCCTCGGCCAGCCTCGACGACTTTGGCCACGGCGCGATCGATCTGTGCTGGTGGGGCGAGCAGTGCCGTGGGATCGAGGTTGCCCTGAAGCGCGATGTCCGGGCCGACGGCTTGGCGGACCTGATCGAGGGGTACGCGCCAATCCACCGACAGCACATCGATCGGGAGCTCGCGCAGAATCGGCAGCAGGTGATTCGTGCCTTGCCCGTAGTAGATCAAGGGTACCTTGTCGCGCAGACCGTCGATCATGCGCAGCAAGGCCGGCAAGGCAATGGCGCGGAATCGCTCGGCATCGAGCAGGCCGCCCCAGGTGTCGAAGACCTGCAGGGCCTGGGCGCCTGCGTCGATCTGGCCGAGCAGATAGTCACGGCTGGTGTCGGCGATCTTTTCGAGCACGCCCGCGAGGCCAGCCGGATCACTGTGGCTCCAGCCGAGCAGGCTCGGATAGTGCTTCGACGTGCCGCCTTCGACGACGTAGGCCGCGACGGTCCAGGGCGTGCCGGCAAAGCCGATCACCGGCACGCGTCCGTCGAGAACGCGGCGCACCTCCGCGATCGTTTCGAAGACGTAGCCGAGACTGCGCTCGACGTCCGGGCGGATCAAGGATGCCGCATCGGTCGTGCTGCGAATCGGCGGGTCGAAGACTGGACCGTCTCCCTTGACGAACCGAAGGTTGCTGCCCATGGCCTCGGGAACGAGGAGGATGTCGGCGAATACGATCGCGGCGTCGACGCCGAGAATGTCGACGGGTTGCACCGTGACTTCAGCGGCGAGCGCGGGCGTCTTGCACAACGTCAGAAAATCGGTTCCGGCCCGTATGGCGCGGTATTCGGGAAGATAACGCCCAGCCTGGCGCATCATCCAGACGGGCAGTCGTTCGACGGATTGGCCGCGGCAGGCGCGGAGGAAGAGGTGTTCTTTCACCGGCGCAGGATAGCAGAGGACGCATGCACCGTAGCTTGTGCATCCCGTTGCCGGTTTCGGCGGTGATCCGGTTGTACAATCGTCGAATGCATCGCCTGGTTGCCTATGCCCACGGGGGCGTTCATCGCTTCGTCGTCAACCAGCCCCAGATGGTGCTCGGCAGCGCGACTTCTTGCGACATCCACCTTCCCTTTGCCGGGGTCGGCCCGTCTCATGCCCGCATCTCGACGGAGGGTGCGGTGCTCACGATCGAAGATCTCGGTTCCCGCAAGGGTGTGTTGGTCAACGGTAAGCGCACGCGCGAGGTCACCACGTTGAACGTCCTGGACGAGATTCGTCTCGGGCAGGTCGCGCTGCTCGTGGAAGACGTCGCACCCGCGCCACCTGAGGCTGTGACATCCAGCTTCACGCCGAAATCACCCGCGGTGACCATCACTCCGGAGGGCTTTCTCGAGCACCTGGCCGGTGTGTCGCGATGGGTCCAATCGGACTCGGCATCGAGCCGCACCCTCGAGTCGCTCCTCAACGCGATGCTCGAGGACTTTGGTGGCGGCGTGATCTTTCTCTTTCAGGGAGAAGAGGAGGCGCCGAGCATCAAGTTCGTGGTGGCCAGCGAAGCCGTCTGGCTCACCGCGGGGGAAGCGGTTCTGAGCCGCATTCAGGAAGCCGAGGCGGAGACAGAAGACCGTCAGCGGAGCGGCGCGCAGGTGGCCGACATCGACGGGCGCCGCACCTGGATCGCCCACCACATCCTGCACGCCCATGAACGCGCATACCGATTCGTGGTGGCTCTGCCACAGTTCGAGAACGAGTCTTGGTCGCCGCAGGCCGGCTTTCGTACACTCGGAGATTTGCTGGTCCTCGGCTTGGTCCACCATGTCGGCCAGTTCCAGCCGATCGTTTTCAACCAGCCCGAGCAGCCCGATTTGACCCTGGCGCCTGGGCTGGTGGTAGGCGAGTCGCCGGCCATGAAGAAGGTCCTCGAGCAGCTTCGGGCGGCAGTGGACCCACCGGTCAACGTGCTGCTGCGCGGCGAGACGGGCGTCTCCAAAGAGCTCCTCGCCCGGTCGCTCCATCTCTCGGGGCCACGCCGAGACGGCCCCTTCGTGGTCTTTCGCTCAGCTGGAGCATCCGAGCAGCAGCTGGAAGCCGACCTATTCGGCGCCGAGGTCCGCGGGCGTAGCGGAGATCTCGAGCGAGAGGGCAAGCTGCTCGAGGCGGATGGCGGCACGTTGCTGATCGACGAGGTCGACACCTTGCCGATCACCATTCAGAGTCGTCTGGTGCGGTTCATCCGCTCCGGTGAGATCGCGCCGACGAGCGGCGGTTCCCCCAAGGCTGTCGACGTCCGCCTCATCGTGTCGAGCACAGGTCCGCTCGAGGCGCTGGTGACCCGTGATCAGTTTCGTGTCGACCTCGCCTATCTCCTGGCGAGGTTGACCGTGGACGTTCCGGCCTTGCGCGATCGGCGTGAGGACCTGCCGCTGCTGATTCAGGTTACGATCAATCGCTGCTGCCACCAGATGGCCAAACGGGTCCAGGGCATCGCGGTCAAGGCATTGGAGTCGCTGGTCCGATACCCGTATCCCGGCAACCTACCCGAGCTCGAGAACATCGTGCGTCGCCTGGTCTTCCTCTGTCCCCAGGGGCGCCCGATCGACGCGTCCATGCTGCCGGAGGCCGTGCGTCTGGGGACCATCAAAGGACTGGTCCCCGAGACCCGTGGTGACCTCGACCTCGAACGGCTGGTGGCCGACTGTGAGCGTGCCGCGATCCGAGAGGCGCTTCGGCGCACCAGCGGCAACAAATCCGGCGCCGCACGCCAGCTGGGCCTGTCCCGCAATGGACTGGCCATGAAGATGCAGCGACTCGGGCTGGCCGAGGCTGCAGCGGTCGCCAAACGGTGATCACGTTGCGGATGCGGTTCGGCTCGATGAGGCACCGCGCGTGAGCCAAGCCCATCCGGATGGTCGCGGCCCGCGCCGGCGCCTCCTGGATTCCAAACCGGGTTCCGGAGCAGCTTTCCGGCCGCGCCCGATCCACATTCTCGAAGTCGCAGCCCTGTGGGCGGGCATCGTCTGCCTGTACCTGCCACCCTTCCGCGCGGCATTCGCTCTCGCCGTGCTCGGCGCCTTGCTTGCACGCTACTCGCCGTGGCCCCGGCGGCGCGTGTTGGTCGCAGGGCTTGCGCTTGCGTCGGCTTCCATTGCCCTCGCGGGCGCTCTCGACGGCAGCGGTAAGCCGACGATGGACGCTGCGCGCCGGCAGGCAATCGCAACGGCCTACGCCGATTTCTGGCAGGATCTCGCGGACGCTGCCGAACGCAGCGCAGCTGCGCTCGAGGCCCCGGAGGACGATCCGATGTCGCTGGTCGCGGCCTTCGAGGCCGTCGATGCCGTGGCGTCGGATCGTGCTTTCGAGCGCAAGACTCTGCTGCTGGTGAATCCAGCAGGTGAGGTGGTGGCTTGGGCCGGCTCGGGCCTGCTGCACGAGCCCACCTCAGACAAATTGCCGCAAGCCGGCACTGCTTTCGTCCAGAGCTACACCGCGGCGACCGCTCTCGCCATCGCGCCGCTGGGTGACGAGCCGCGGCCATGGCGAGCCGTCGTCGGCAGTAGCCTGAGCAGCAATGCCCTGCCGTTTGTGGCCGCCAACGACCCGGCCGCGCGGACCGATTGGGCGCTGCGGGATGCGTCAGCAGGGGAGAGTACGTCTGGGGACCCCGCACCGGATGACCAGGAGGCAGGCAATCACGAGGACGCGGGTCCGCGGGATGGGGTTCGTCAGGATGGGGAAGAGCAAGACGGGACCTGGGTCTTCGCGCATCCCGGCGCCCCGTCTCTGGCGATTTCGTGGGCGCCAAACGCAGCCAATGAAAAAGCGTCAAGGCTCACGCGTGTGGCGCCGATTGCCCTCTCCGTGGCCCTCCTCGGCCTCGGGCTGGCGGGTACCCAGCGGCGCCCTCGCCGCCGGGCGTCACGGGCAGGTCGCCTGCTGACCGCGATCGCCTTTGCCGGCGCCGCAGCGTCCATTTCCGTCGGCACCGGCCTGGAAGTGAGCATTCGCCTCGCGCTCGTCCTGGCAACGGCGCTCGGCACCTACGGCGTCGCCGCGCGAATCGGAGCGTCGCGGCAGCGCACCAGCCTCCGCCGGGTCGTGCTCGCCGGCGCGTTCTCGGCCGTGCTGCTCGCCGCCGGTGCCTGGCTCTTGCAGACCGTACTCGGCCCGCGTTCCCTCGGAGAGGGCTTCGGGGGCGATGCCGAGGTGGTCGTGCTTCGCTTGACCTGGCTCTTGGTCGGTGTCGGATTGTTGGGGTTGGCAGCGGGCCGACACGGCCGCGCGGTCGGGGATCGGGCCGGCTGGCTAGCCGTCGCGCTGGTGCTCGCGGGCGCCGCAGCTCACGATCTCCCCTGGCTTGCGGTCGCCCTGCTGGCAGCAGCCAGCGCGTCGGCAGCCGCATGGCTGGGCAGCCTGCGCCGCCTCGATCGCAGTCTGGCGGCCATCGGCGTCGGCCTGTTGCTGACCAGCCTGATTGCCGCGGCGAGTTGGGATACCGCCTACCGCCTGAGCTTTCGCCAGCAGATCGCGCAGGAGATCGTTCCGCTTCTCGGCCCGCCCAGCGCCGAGGAGCTCTCTGAGCTGAACCTCCGGCTCGACGACTTCTTCACGGGCTTCGACCTCGCCGCGATCGAGCCGCCGGGCGCCACCGCGACCCAGCAAGACGACCTCGCCTTTGCGCTCTGGCGGCTTTCGCCGCTGGCCGAGCAGGACAGCCTTTCCGTCATCCAAGTCGAGTCTTCCGCCGGGGACTCCGAGTTCTCCTTCGACCTTCCGTGGACGCAAGAGAATCTGCCGATTCCCTACATCCCTGGGCTGCGGGTGCCCGCGGTGGAGGCCTGGACCAACAATTTGCTAGAAGGCTACGCCGAGCTCGGTCGGGGGGCAGTGGGGACCATTCACTACAAGTTTCTGCCGCGTCCGGGCTTCCGCCTGGAGGTTTCCGAAGCCGAGGAGCTGGAGACCGAGCTGCTCCGCGGACGCCCGCACAAGCGAGCCGCCGACGGTCTACCGCGAGAGGTCGCGTTCGCCCTCTACGAGGAAGATGGCAGCGTCATCGAAAGCCCTTGGCCCCAGGCACCGCCCCTGGCCTCCGAGCTTGCGGCTCGGGCAGCCGGCGAGACGATCACGCCGGATGGCCGGGCCTGGTTCTGGACGCAGCATGCCCGGGACGGCGTCAGCGTGCTCTATCTGGCTCGCCTGGCACCGCTCACTGCCCTGGCGCGCACAGGCGTCCACGCGCTCGGCACCGTGCTGGTCTTGGTCGCTCTCGGCGTCCTTTCCTTGGTCTTCCATGTGCCACGGCGTGCCGCCATTCTCGGCTTGCGGCACACCGTTCGCTCGTACGCGCGCCGGCTGATGCTGGTGTATACCGTTCTGCTCTTTCTGCCACTCGTGGCGCTCAACTTGCTGTTGCTGCGAAACGTCGCGGATCGGCTGCGGCAGGCTCAGCTCGATCAAGGAGAAGCGGCGCTCGATAGTGCGCGTACCGTGCTCGCGGACTACATTCGTGGGCTCGACGACGGGGCGGTATTCGACGTCCTCTTCAACCGCCAGCTCGTCGAGTGGCTCTCTCGAATTGCCGATCATCAGGTCAATCTCTACTGGAACGGTCAACTCGTCGGTTCCAGTCAGCAGGCGTTGATTCGGGCCGGTCTGCTGCCCGGACGGGTGCCGGGCGATCTCTATGCCAGGCTGGCCTACCAGGGCTTCGAGTGGGAGCAACGGAGCCGCGAACGGCGCGGTTTCGCCTACCTCGAGCTCTATGCACCGGTGCGACTGACCGGCTCGACGCCTTTCATTCTCTCGGTGCCCCTCCTCGAGCAGCAGGAGAAGGGCGGTCGCTTGCTGGACCGCATGCGCGAGCAGGCGGCATTGATTTCGACCGCACTGTTCTTGTTGCTGCTGGCCCTCGGGGGCCGGCTGGCCCGCAGCTTCACCGATCCGCTCAACCAACTCGTCGAGGGGACTCGCCGGATTGCCAGCGGCGAAGCCTCGCTCGATCTCGAGTTGCGCGAGCTCGAGCTTTCGGCCTTGGTTCACGCGATCGACGACATGGCCGGGAAAATCGCGGAGGGGCGCAGCCGCTTGCTCCGCGAGAAGCAGGTCATCGAGCGGATGGTGGAGAGCATTACCTCGGGCGTCATCTCCCTTGACCGACAGCATCGGGTGTTGCTACACAACCGGGTCGCGAAAGAGCGACTGGGGACCGAGATTGGTGTCGAGATCGAGTCGAGACTGGCCGCGCAACCCGCGCTCGAGCCGGTGCTCGACTTTCTGCGCGACGCTGCAGGTGCCGGACGAGATCCCCGGCCGGGTGAGGTCGGTCGCCCACGGCAGGTGACGATTCGTCTGCGACCGGAGGCAGAAGGCGACGAACGCGAGTGGACACTGATCTGGGTTCCGGTTCCCGGCGGCAGCGACCCGAGCGCGTTGCTGGTAGTTGATGACAGTACCGAGGTTCTGCGCGGCCAGCGGCTGGAGGCGTGGGCTGAGATGGCCCGCATCATCGCCCACGAGATCAAGAATCCACTGACGCCGATCCGCCTGTCCGCCGAGCACATGCGCCAGGTCTATCAGCGTGATCCCGACCGCTTCTCGTCGGTTCTCGAACGATGTACCGACAATATTCTGCAGCAGGTCGAAGAGCTCCGGGTGATCGCCTCGGAGTTCTCGACCTACAGCCGGATTCCGCGCGCCGAGCTCCGGGTCGACGATGTGCTGGAAGTCGTCGGTCTGCTTGCCGAGGCGTACCAGCACGCAGGAGAAGACGGGAAGGGCGTCCGCTTCGAGGGGCCGAAGCATCCGGTCACGGCGCGGATCGACCGCACGCTGCTCACCCGGGCGGTGCGCAACCTGCTCGAGAACGCGCTGCGCGCCAATGGCACGGGCGATAAGCCGCCGGTCGAGCTGGTCGTGGCGGAGAGTGTCGGTCACGTGTCGATTCGGGTAGCGGATCGTGGTCCAGGCGTTCCATCCGAATCTCTCGCGCGCATCTTTGAACCCTATTTCTCCACCCATGACACGGGTACCGGGCTCGGGTTGCCAATCACCCGGCGCATCGTGGAAGAGCACGAAGGCTCGATCGAAGCGCGCAATCGCCCTGGCGGTGGCCTAGAGGTGGCGATTACAATGCCCCTGGCTGATCCGGCCACGGCCGCGGCAGGGGAGCCAAGGCCTTCGACTTCCGAGCGCAATGCCCTGGACGGCCCACGCGCGTCCCGACACGACGTGGCCACCACAACAGAAGAAAACTGATGCCGCGACACAACAGTCCCAGGGTCCTCCTCGCCTTGATCTGCCTGAGCCTGTTGGTCATCTCGGCGGGTTGCTGGGATTCGTTCGGCGGGCGCTCGCGTCCTCCGGCGTCGGCCATTTGGCTCGCCGCCGATGTTCCGCCGCCAGATCCCGGAACGCTGGCCCATCTGCGCTCGCTAGGCGTTGGTGAGCTCTTTGTCGAAGTGGCCCGCCTGGACGGTCCGGGGGAGCAGCCACTCGAGCGCATGCGCCTGCCCGACGTACCTGCGGCCACGGCCATGACGATGGTCGTCACGGGCGCCTGGAGCGGCCAAGGTGATCCCGTGGGACTTGCCGCTTCGGTCGCGGCGGAGATTCGTCAGCTCCGCTTCGAAGCCGAGGCGCTGGGCCTGGTGCCGATCGGTTTGCACTTTGACCTGGTCGACATTGTCGACCTCGGCGGCTACGCAACCTTCTTGGAGGAAGTCGCCAAGAGCGGAGATCGCTCGTTGTTCATCTCGTGTTCGGTGCCCCGCAGCTGGATGACCCTGCCCGGGCTGGAAGATGTCGTTCGGGCGGCGGACGCGGTCGTCGCGTTTCTCTACGGCCAACGCGCGGACGAACCCGAAGACGCCAAGGCATGGGACTTCGTGCAGGTCGAGCGGGACTTGGAGAGTCTCGAGTCGATGGGGGAGCCCTACTTTCTCGGCCTGACCACCCTCGGCGTGGCGCGTCGCCTCGGCCGGAACGGCGAGGTCAAGGCCGCCACGCTGGAAGCCAGGCTGCGAGACTTCCTGTGGGACCGCCGCTTCAAGCTCAAGCTCGGCTTCAGCCTCGAAGGGGTCAACCGCATGGTCTATTCCGTCGAGGCCGAGCGCCCGGCAACCGTTGCCGGCTGGAAGCTCAGGAGTCGAGAAGGGGTGCGTGTGATGCGTCCCGCAACGGCCCATCTCGAGGAGCTGGCACGCCTACGCGGCGCTTGGCAGCTGCCCAACTTGCTCGGAACGGTCTACTACCGAATGCCTGGACCCGAAGAACATCTGTCCCTCGGCCCGGCCAACATCATTGCCGCCCTCGAGCCGACGCCCGCGACCCCTGAGCTCTCGCTGAGCGCGTCGATTCAGCGAGCGACCGGGCGGGGCTATCTCTTCCGCTTCGGGGTCGAAAATCCGAGCGAGGAGATGACCGAGTTGTCGGTGCTCGACAACAACATCGTGCAGATCGAGATCTCCTCCGGGGCCTTCGGCCACGTCGAGGTCGGCGACTTTGAGCGTTTCGCACTGTTCGAGCGCCGGGACGGCGAGTTGGCGCCCACATTCCGCAACGCCAAGATCATGCAGCTTCACTTGCCCATCCTCGAAGCGGAGCAGGTCGCCCGCACCGGCGACGTCGAGATCCTCGCCCAGGGAGAGCCGACGCTGCGCCTCGAGGGCTGGTTCATTCTCCCCGACGGCCGCACCCTCGATGTTGGCCCGTACCGCTGGCGCAACGGGCAGCTGACGTCCCTTCGAGATCGCGAATGAAGGCGGAGTGCAGGCTCCTGGCCGCTCCGAGCCCAGTCGTTTTTCAAGAACCGAGCCGCGCGGGAGCGCATTCCCCGCCTGACGAGAAACACCCTGTGAAGAGAACCTCGCCGTGAAGATGCTGCTGGCTGCCTTGAAACACCCGCTCACCGACGTGCTCCTGGGCCTGGACCGCTGTGTCACCCGTGGAGGGGGTCGGGCCTTGGCGATGATCTTCCTCGGGCTCGGCGTGGGATGGTGGGCCTATGTCCCCATTCATGAGCTCTTGCACGCCTATGGCTGTTTGCTGACTGGCGGCACCGTCGAGCAGCTCGACATCGCGCCGCTCTATGGTGGCGCGTTGCTCGCCAAGGTGATCCCCTTCGTGAACGGAGGTGGTGAATACGCTGGGCAGCTTTCGGGGTTCGACACCTTCGGCAATGACTGGATCTACCTTGCGACGGTCTTCGCGCCTTACCTCCTCACGATCTTCCCCGGCGTCTACCTGCTGCTGGTCGCAGGACGCCGACGCAAGCCCGTGCTCTTCGGGCTGTCTCTGCCGCTGGCGCTGGCGCCCTTCATCTCGCTGTCAGGGGATGCCTATGAGCTGGGCTCGATCATCGTCAGCCAGCTTTCGCCTTGGCGAGAACCTGCCGTGTCCGATGCGCTGCGCGGCGACGACATCTTTCTCCTGGTCCAGCAGTGGGCCGAGCAGTCACCATCGCCCTGGATGGGAGGCCTACTCGCCGTGCTCGTGGGTGTCGCCTGGGCGTTTGCCACCTATGGCCTGGGACGACTGATCGGGGCTTCGCCGTGGCACCGCCCCCCGTCCGAGCCGTGAGCGCCCCAAGGGGCCAGTGGTATCATCGACTTTCCTTGGGTCCCGTCATCAACCCCGTTCGAGGAGCCTCCCGTTGACCGCAGGAATCCCCCAGTACGCCCGGAATCGCCCCCTCCTTGCGAGTGGGCACTGTGACCATCACTGCCGCGATCACGGCCAACCTGGGCGCACGGCGACTGGCCGGTACTGGCTGGCATGCAGTGGCTTTCTCGTTGCATGGCTGCTGACCTCGCCAGTCCTCGCGCACCAGCCGACACCGATGGCGGATGGTGAAGCGAACAGCGACAAGGCAAAGGTCGAAGCCTTACCGACGGTGGCTACCAAGACCGACGGGATGACGCGACACGATGGTTTCCTGCCGTTCTGGACCGATGCTCGGAGCGGCCGAATTTGGCTCGAGGTACCGGCTCCCGGTGCCGGCGGTGTCGCGGCCGAGGCGCTCTATGTCGTCGGGCTGACGCGTGGCCTGGGTTCAAATCCGGTCGGTCTCGATCGAGGTCAGCTCGGTGGCGCCCGACTGATCCAAATCCGGCGGCTCGGTCCCAAGGTGCTCTTCGAGCAGCCCAATCTGCGCTATCGCGCCCTGAACGCATCCGATGCCGAGCAGCGGGCAGCCGAGGAGTCCTTCGCGACCTCGATCCTCTGGGGTGGGGAGATCGGCGCACTCGACGCGGATGGGCGCGCGCTGGTCGATCTCACGTCGTTCGTCGTCCGTGACGCGCGCGGAGTGGCCGAAACCCTCGCCAGCGCCGAACAAGGGACCTTCGTGCTCGATCCTGCCCGTAGCACGGTCGACCTGAGCGCAGCCTTGGCCTTCCCGGACAACATCGAGCTCGAGGCCGTTTTGACCTGGGCAGGAGAGCAGCCAGGGCCGCATGTCCAGCAGACGGCGCCAACCGCACGAGCCGTGAGCTTGATCATTCATCACTCGTTGATTCGCCTGCCGGAAGAGGGTTACCAGCCGCGGGAGCTCGATCCGCGCATCGGCATGTTCGGTCTCGAATTCATCGATTACGCGGCCGCCCTCGACGCACCGATCCGTACGCGCTGGATCGCCCGTCACCGGCTCGAGAAGACTGACCCCTCGGCAGCTCGCTCGACCGTCCGCGATCCGATCGTCTTCTACGTCGATCGTGGCGCACCGGAGCCAGTGCGCGGAGCGCTCCTCGACGGGGCGCGTTGGTGGGCGGCAGCCTTCGAGGCGGCTGGTTTCATTGACGGCTATCGTGTCGAGCTGCTGCCGGAGGGTGCACATCCCCTCGATGTTCGGTACAACGTCATTCAATGGGTTCATCGCTCGACCCGCGGATGGTCCTACGGCAATGCGATCACGGATCCGCGCACGGGTGAGATCATCAAGGGCCACGTGTCGCTCGGCTCGCTCCGGGTGCGTCAGGACCGGCTGCTCTTCGAAGGGTTGGCCGGCGCGGCAAAGACCGGCTCCGGAGAGGCCGATGATCCCGTGCAGCTCGCTCTGGCGCGCATTCGCCAGTTGTCCGCGCACGAGGTGGGACATACGTTGGGGATCACCCACAACTTCGCGGCCAGCACCTACGATGATCGTGCCTCGGTCATGGACTACCCAGCACCCCGGGTGGGCGTGGCCGCAGACGGCACCTTCGACTTCTCCGAGGCCTACGGGGTGGGCGTCGGTTCGTGGGATACCCACACGGTTCGCTATGCCTACAGCACGGTCCCGCCAGGACAGGACGAGGCAGCTTTCCTGACCAGCATTGTCGAAGACGGCTTGCGTGACGGCTTGCTCTTCTTGAGTGATGACGACGCCCGACCAGCATCGGCTTCCGACGCGCGGGCCAATCTCTGGGACAATGGCGACGACGCTGTGGCCGAGCTTCGCCACGTGCTCGACGTTCGCCGGCGCGCTCTCGAGCGCTTCGGGCCGCGCAGTCTGCGCCCGGGGCAGGCTATTGCCGAGCTCGAAGAGATTCTGGCGCCCCTCTATTTCCACCACCGCTATCAGCTCGACGCCACGGCCAAGCTGGTTGGCGGCCTGTCGTACCACTACACCGTGCAGGGCGACGGCCAGAAGCCCACCGAGATCGTGTCATCCGCCCGACAGCGCGAAGCGTTGGCGAGCGTGCTCGCAGTCCTGGAACCGTCAGCGCTCGACTTGAGCGACGATCTCTTGGCCATGTTAGCGCCAAGGCCCTTTGGCTGGCAGCCCTCGATCGAGGACTTCGGCGGGCAGACTTGGCCCGCGTTCGATGCCTTGGGGGCGGCAGCGACTGCGGCCGATCAGGTCGTGAGCCTGCTCACGGTGCCAGAACGGTTGGGCAGGCTGCGTGATTTCCATCGCCGCGATTCGCAATTTCCGTCTGCCGGAGAAGTGCTCGACCACCTGATCGAGGCGGCCCTCGGCACGGGTAGCGACTCAGCTCGACACCAGGCCATTCGCCTCGTGGTCCAGCGTGCGGTGGCTGAGCGGCTGATGGCCCGTGTCCTCGAGCCTGACGTGTCAGCAGCGGTGCGTGCCGAGCTCGAGACCGCACTCAGTCGCCTCAAGAGCCGTCTGGCCGCTCGTTTGGAATCCAGTGGTGACGACGACGCGGCAGCCCGGCTTCAGGTCAGCACCTTGGTCTCCGACCTCGATCGGTTCCATCGGCGCGACTATGCTCTACAGCCGTTGAGCACGCATCCAAACGATCCGCCGCCCGGCAGCCCGATCGGCCAAGACCCAGACCCAATGATCCACCTTGGGAATTGCTCGCACTCCTTGCCATCGCCGGCCGCCGGCACGATGCGTGCGCGGCTCCTGCGCCACTGAACCGCGCGCGCCATGCCTCGAAGAAGACCGTGACGACTGTGCCATTCTTGCCGGCGGGGAAGCTCCGATGAAGTATCTCCAAGGCGCGGCGCTGGTGCTGACGACGGCCCTGGCGTGCGCGCCAGCCCCTTCCGGCCTGGCAGAACAAGATCGCACCGCGCCGACACCGCCCCCCTCTGCCACATCCGCCAGTGCTCCGCCAGCTCAGGAGACGCCGGCAGTGGAGGAGCTCGAGGTCGAGATCGTGGCGCGCTATCCGCATGATCCCAACGCCTTCACCCAAGGGCTGCTCTGGCACGATGGCTTCCTGTACGAATCCCTCGGTCGTCATGGAACCTCAGACGTTCGACGGGTCGACCTCGAGACGGGGCATGTGCTCGACCGCACTCCGTTGAGCGCCGATCTTTTCGGCGAAGGGCTGGCGCGGGTTGGTAACCGCCTGATCCAGCTGAGCTACAAAGCCGGAATTGCCACCGTTTACGAGCTCGAATCCTTGGCGCCAGTCGACCAATACGCCTATGATGGCGAGGGCTGGGGATTGGCCTATGACGAGGGACGCGGACGTTTGGTGATGAGCGACGGCTCGCACCGCCTCACCTTTCGTGATCCCGACTCGTTCTCGGTGCTCGGCAGCGTCGAGGTCACCTTCGGTGGTCGGCCACTGTCCCAACTCAATGAGCTGGAAGTCGTCGGCGGCGAGGTTTGGGCCAACGTCTGGTTCCAAGAACGAATCGTCCGGATCGATCCTGGCAATGGGCGGGTCACGGCGACCGTCAATTTGCGCGGACT
>CALFAM010000329.1 GCA_937948815.1 uncultured bacterium | reverse complement strand
TGAGCGAGTCAACCGAAGGCAACTTAACCTCAGACAACGTCGCCGTATCAACTTGTAGACCGAAAGACGCGAGCGCCGTGACAGCATCTTCTTCGACTGCCTGTCGAAATTCCGCATCGTAAGCCAGCTTCGTCAATAGATCCGACTGTGCGCTGCCCACTAGGGCGCCCGACGAAATCATGGTGGACTGGGTCATGCTCGACCTCCTGGAGGTTTCCAACCGCAGAGACAAATTGCCTGCGGAGAGTGGTTTCTCTACTCCCGATTGAAACTCACAGCACCCCTCGTTGGAACAAACAGTATACGGCAGATCAGTCAAAACGTCAAGTTCTGATGCCTTCTATGCAGAGAATCTTTGCCTGAACGGTAAATCCTTACGGGCTTCCCCTTCTCGCCCGACGGCCGTTGGCAATCTCGTAAGCTCTGCCGCAAGGTCCAAAACTACAGGATTCGTGGTTTTGGATCAAGAATCGTAGTCAATCTGCGCCCAGGCACGGCAAACGTCGGGGGTTTGCTGGGTCTCGCCGAGGGCTTCTTCAGTGAAGCGGCGAACCTCGCCGGGGGCGACACCGGCGCGGCGTAGGGCATGACGCACGGCGCTGACAGCCGCCATGGGATGGCGGCTGCGCACGCGGACGCGGACCTCGGGGTAGCGTGGGAGCGGAAGGGCAGGGGGTGGGCGGTGTGTGTCACTCATGAGCATCGGGGTCCCTCATCTACTACAACGCGCGAGAGGGCAATCCGTTCACACCTACGCATGAGATCGCGGGAACCTTCGCTCTGTTTCGGCGTTATGTAGGTCGAGATGTACGCAGAGCCCCAACCCCTGACCACTACCTCGCTGGGACCCGAACGGGATGCAACCCCTATTTCTGACAAGGAGTTGCTCGCTCGGTCGCGGGCTGCTGACGACGAGGCTTTCGCCGAGCTGATCGGCCGGCACCAGGACCTGGTGGTCAACTACCTGACCAAGATGCTGCGCTGCCGTGCCCAGGCGGAAGAGCTTGCCCAAGAGACCTTCGTGCGCTTCTTCCGTCATCTGGACCGCTACCAGGATCAGGGTACATTGGCCGCCTACCTCCTGCGCATCGCCACCAACCTGGTGCGCAGCCAGGAACGACGCAAGAGCCGCTGGAATGTGCTGCGGCCGCTGTTCACCCTGACCGAACAGCAGCGCCAAACCACGTCGCCACAGGCCAGCCTGCTCGCGGACGAAGCCCAGCGACGGGTGCTCGATGCAATCGGAACGCTCGATCTACGGTATCGAGCTCCATTGGTCATGCGCGAGATCGAAGGGCTTTCGTACCAGCAGATCGCGCTGGCGCTCGGCACCAGCGACGGTACAGTCAAGTCTCGGCTTTTCCGCGCGCGCGCGCTGCTCAAGAAGGCCCTCGCGCCCTATTGGCGCTCTACAGAGAATGGAGAGAGGTCATGAAGCCAACAAACGATGACCTGGACCCGAAGCTCGACGAGCTGCTGAGAAGCCTTCCTCGCGAGCAAGCACCCCCTCGGCTGGCACCGCGAGTCCTGGCCCGCATGCGCCGGGCGCCCATCTCGCGCAGGCCTCGCCTGGCCACGGCCGCCGCTTTCGCACTCGCCGTGGTCGCCATGGTGACGGTTGCACCCCAGGTGCTCGAGTACCCTTCGTCCCGGAGAGACGGGCATCATGATCGCGCGAGCAGCGAGCCCATGCCCAGCACCGCCGCGCCCGATTCTCGAGCAAGCGCGAAGGCCCGTCGGATTCAGGCGCTCGAGTCCGAATACCAACAGCTTCGCGCCGAGCTTTCGGCACTCCAGCGCCTGCATGCGGCCGCGCGCCCGGTCGTCTATCTCGGCGGTACGGAGCAGGCCGATTACGTTCTCGATCTCGGACGGCTGGCCCGCCACCAACCCGGCGCCTGGCCGACACAGCATTCACGCGCACGCGATGGCCAAGCCCAACGCGCTGTCTTCTCCACTGGAGGTTCCACCCCATGAACGATGCACTCCGACCGTTCTCTGCTCCCCAGCTCGCTTCTCGACTGCGCCGCCTGGCTGCGCTGCCGGTTGCCACCTTGCTGCTCGGCACAGCGCCTCTCCTTGCCCAGACATCCGATCGAGACGACGAAGAAGCCACTGCGCAGCACCGCGTGATCACGATCGACAGCCTGAGCGATCTGGAAGGGCTCGAAGCGCTCGAAGGGCTGAAGGGGCTCGGGGGGCTCGAAGCATTGAAGGCGCTCGAGGGCCTGAAGGGGCTCGGGGGGCTGGCTGGGCTCGAGGGTTTGAGCGCGTTGCGATTGATGGACTGTGGCGAGGGCGAAGACTGCCCGAGCTACCTCAACCTGGGCGCCTCGGGCGGCTTCCTCGGCGTGCAAACCAGCGCATTGACCGAGGAGCTGCGTGCTCACTTTGGGGCCCCATCCGAGACCGGAACGCTCGTGTCGCGCGTGATCGAAGACTCACCGGCCGCCCGCGCGGGTATCCAGGTCGGCGACATCATCACTTCCGTCAATGGGGAACGGATTCGGGGTCGCGGCCAGCTCGGCTCATTGATCCGCAAGATCGAGGGCGATGCGCCGGCGGATATCGAGATTATTCGCGATCGCCGGGCCGAAGTCGTGACCGCGACCATCGAAGCGCGCCAGCGTGCCACGATCGAGCTATCGGGCCTCATCGATCAGTCCGTGACCCATGCCCTCGAATCGTTGGATCTCGGGGTGATCGGCGACGCCCTCTCGGGGCTCGACTTTTCCGGCATCGCCAACCTGAGCGTCGGCGTGCTGGACGAAGCCGAGCTGGAGGACGCGCTCAGCGCCATCACGCACACTTTCGAGAGCGATGAATGGAAGGGTTACGTGACCCGGCTCGAGAACCTCGACTTCAGCGAGCTCGAAGTCCGGATGGAAGAGCTCCAAGAGCGCATGGAAGAGCTTGGCCGAGAGCTCGAGCGCAAGCGCAACGAGCGCCGGCGGCGCTGAGCCGAATCACCCTCGGGCAATGACCCTGAAACGGCCGGGCTCGTCCCGGCCGTTTCGTTTTCCACCGATCTGCGTTTTATGGACTGCTATCGCGGTCAGAAGGCCAGCACGTCACGCGCTGCCGCGAGAACCTTGTCCTTCGTCGGCAACAGCTCCTGCTCCAGCTTCTTGGCGAACGGGGACGGTGCGTCGGCATAGGCCACCCGTCGCACCGGTGCGTCGAGCCAGGCAAAGGCCTGATCTGCAATGCGGGCGGCGATCTCACCACCAAATCCGCCGGTGAGCTGGTCCTCGTGAACGACCACGGCGCGCCCGGTTTTCTTCACTGCGGCCAGGACCGTTTCTTCGTCGAACGGCACCAGCGTCCGCAGGTCGACGACCTCCGCCTCGACACCTTCCGACGCCAGCACGTCCGCGGCTTCGAGCGCCGTCCAGGTCGACGCGCCGTAGGCCACGAGGGTGAGATCGGTTCCTTCCCGCACCACCCGCGCCTCGCCCAGGCGACCGACGGCTTCCGGGCCGGGTACCGGCCCCTTGATGCGGCGGTAGAGGAACTTGTGCTCACAGAAGACCACCGGGTCGGGGTCGCGGATCGCGGCCTTGAGCAGAATCTTGGCATCGACCACGGTCGCCGGGCAGACCACCTTCAGTCCCGCGACATGGGCGAACCAACCTTCCGGATTCTGCGAATGGAAAGGCCCGGCACCCACGCCACCGCCCGATGGCAGGCGAACCACCAGCGGACAAGGAATCTCCCAGCGATAGAAGAGCTTGGCAATGACGTTCACGAGTTGGTTGAAGCCGCAGGTGATGAAGTCCGCGAACTGCATCTCCACCACCGGGCGATAGCCGAGCATGGCCGAACCGGCGGCGATGCCCAATGTACCGCTCTCGGCGATCGGGGTATCGCGAACGCGATCCGGCCACTTCGCCCACAGTCCGCGCGTGACCCGAAACGCCCCTTCGAAGCGGCCGATGTCTTGCCCCATCAAGAGAACCGAGGGATCTCGCTCCATCTCTTCCGTCAGGGCCTGGTGAACCGCTTCGACATAGGTCACGGGCTCGCCCCGCACCTCCGGCTCCGGCAGACGCGCCTCGGAGACGAGGGCGGGGGCTGCGAAGACGGGACGGTGCGCCGTTGCCGGGTCGGGCTGCGACGACGCCAATGCGCTCTCGACCGACGTCTCCACCAGCTCGCTGATGCAGGCATCGATGCGCCCCGCCAGGTCGGCTTCAAGCACACCGGTCGACAACAGGTGCTCGCGATAGGCGGGGACTGGATCGTCGGCCAAGTAGCCCTGCAGCTCATCGGGCGGCACCACCTTCAGGGAATCGTCGCCCTCGCTATGGCCCCGCATGCGACCGAGCATCGCTTCGACCAATGTCGGCCCCTCGCCAGCGCGTGCCCGCGCGACGCCACGCTCGACCGCTGCAGCCACAGCCGCGGGATCGTTGCCATCGACGGTCTCCGCGGCCATGCCGTAGCCGATACCGCGATCTGACAACCGCCTGGCCGCGAATTGCTCCGCGGTCGGGGTCGAGAAGGCATAGCGGTTGTTCTCGACCACGAGCACCAGCGGCAGGCGCCACACGGAGGCCATGTTGAGGCCTTCGTGGAAATCGCCGGTCGACGTGCCACCATCACCGATGAAGTTCAGCGCGACACGATCGCTCCCTTGCTGTTTGAGCGCGAAGGCACAGCCCGCCGCAACCGGAATCATGGCGCCGAGATGGCTGATCATTCCGATGTGACGGATGCCCGCATTGGGGTCGAGATAGGCATAGTGAAACGAACGCTCGATGCCACTCGAGAAGCCGTCGCCACGCCCCAGCAGCTGGCAGGCCAACCGATAGAGAACCTTCTCGGGCTCGGGCCGCAAGCCATCGGCCGCACCAAAGCCACAGCCGGGGAACGCCCGCGCCGGGTCGAGGTAGACGGCGAGAATGGCCCCCAGGTCGCGATGCAAGCTGCAGAGCACGTCTCCAGGGGCGAGCGCCAAGCCCGCCGCCACGGATGTGGCTTCGGTACCGATCTGGCTGTACCACTTGGCCAGACGACCCGTCAGCAACAGCGATGCAAAACGGCTGTCCAGCTCTCGAGCCAAGGTCATGTAGGCGAACCGTTCAATGGCTGCCTGGGAGGAAGGTTCTGCCCGGTGGGAAGGCTCTGCCTGGTGGGAAGTCCTGGCAGCCTCGCCGGACAACGCCGCGACCGTAGAGTTTGCGTCGTTCATCACGCGGTGGAGACTATGACGGTGACGTCGCGACAGCAAGGCTGACACGCCAGCCCGTGACTGCAGCGCAGCACGCGCCCTTCACCTCGCCCGAAGAGGCGCCGCTACAGGGACTCGAGGCGCTGCTTGTAGGGCGCAAGCTCGGCGTCGCCGACGGACAAGCCTCGCAGGACACGCAAGGCCAGCTCGGCCTGCTGGCGATCACCCCGGGCGAGGAAGCCCTCCAGGGCCGTGATGCCCTGCTGCACCGACCGCTTCCGCCGTTCACCGGCTTCCTGGCGATCGATCTCGGCCAGCATGCGGCTGGCACGATCGAGGTCGCCAAACTGCTCGCCCACCACACGCGCAACATCTCGCGCGGACGGCCACCGGCGCCGGTCGACATGCTGGTCGAACACGCTTTCCAATGAACGCAGCTCGGCAGCACTGCGCAGGGCCTCTCGGCGATCCTTGAGCCTGCGGAGGAAGAAGTCGACCGTGACCTTCGGAACTTCCAGCTCGACCAGGGCTTCGATCTCGACTTCGGCGTCGTTGACCTCACCGGCGGTGAGCATGGATTCGATGCGCTGCTTGCGTGCTTCGATCGACGCGTCCGCGGCCTGCGTCCGCTCAGAGGTCTCGAGCTCGCCCGCCAGTGCCGAAGCCGCGTCGGGATCGAGCGGCTCGAGGGCGGCCAGGTTGCGCCGGGCTGACTCGAAGTCACCGGCCATCAACGCGCGCCGTACGCCCGTCGACGCCTCTTCGACCCTCGACTGCGCCGCGACCTCTTGGTCGATCTCCGCGACCCAAATCGTGTAGTCGTCGCGCCGCGGGTGCTGAGGCGCAAGCTCGAGCAGGGTCGAGAGCGCCAGCTCGGCCAACGGCTTCTTGCGCCGCTGGATATACCCTTCCAGCATCTGCTCCGCGGCCCGAATTTTCGTGGCCACGTCGTCGCTCGATGTCGAAGTAAAGGAAGAATCCGGCACGACTCGCTACTCCGTTCGTAATTGTACGTCACCTGACAAGAAAAGGCCGGTGTACACCCCGGAACCTGCCTCGAATTGGCCACAATCTCGCTCCGCGGCCCTTGGTACCCTCTAGCGGATGCTCGAGACACCGCCTCTACCGATGCGCCGGCTGCTGACACCGACGATCGTGGCGCTGGCGATCATCGCCAGCGCCCCCTTCATGAGCTTGCTCCGGCGAGGTCTTTTCGACCTCTTCCCCGAGCGTGGCGTCGTCATCCTCGGCGCCGGACTCGGTCTGCTGCTGCTCGTCACCCTGGGCATTGCGCTGACGCGCATCCGCAGCCAACGAGCCCTTCGCTATTCCGGACTCGTCCTGGTGCTGATCGCCCTGTGGGTCCAATCCACCCATTTGAGCCCTGCCTTACCGCGCGGCCTGCGTCTCCAGGTCGCGCTGAGCGAGCGGATTCACATCGTCGAATACGGCGGCCTCGCCTTCCTCCTGGTCGGCGCCCTGCGCTGCCGCGGCCTGGTCTGGGCGGCACTGCTGGCAACGATCTGGTCGACCTTCGCGGGCGCCCTCGACGAAACCGTGCAGTTCATCGCCCCCAGTCGCACCGGAGAAGCGCGCGACATTGGCATCAACGCCGCAGCTTCGGTGACCGGCGCGCTGTTCGCGCTCTGCATCGCGTCAGACGCCAGATGGCGACAACCCCACCTCACGGTTCGTGCTGCACTCCCCACCTTGTTTCGAAGCACGTCCGTGTTGGCTCTCACGATCGGCTTCTTCGTTTTCTTTGCCCATCTCGGCTACCACATCGAGGACCCCGTCGCTGGACGGTTTCTTTCCTGGTATACCCCCGACCAGCTTCGTGCCCTGGCTGCTGACCGCGCCGAACGATGGGCAGGCCCCAACCCACCGACCGGGCGGGAAATCTGCTGCTTGCAGGACTACTACCTCACGGAAGCCAGCCGTCACAACGGGCACCGCAACGAGCGCTATGCCGACGGCGACTACCTGGCCGCCTGGCATGTCGACAACCTGCTCCACACGTTCTTTCAGCCCTACATCACCAAACCGCTGCCCCCCGATGGACGGCTACCGAGCGAAGAGGTCGACCACAGCCTGCTGACACGAGCCGGCGAGGGCCACACCACGGGAACCTATACGAGCCCGGTGCTCCGCGGCCGCATTTGGACAACGCCGAGCAAACCCGTTTGGCTCGCTCTCACGTTGACGCTCGCGGCGGCTCTTTGGTGGGCACCCGTCCTGATCGGGCGTCCAACGCGTGCTCGTACGTAGGAAGCGACATGCGCCGACGGCGTGCGGCCGTCATGGACAGTCGGCGATTTCGATCGGCCGCGCGAGCGCCGCCATCACACGGCCATCGCCACGCGCTGGGCACCGCCCCGCTACTGCGTCGTACAGTCGACCCCGTCTGCCTGGCCGAGAGTGGCATGCTCGACGCCACCCTCGCACGCCGGCTTTCCGATCTCGATCCGCCACAAGTCGCCGTACTGTGCTTCGCTGACCGATCCGTCCGGACGCATGGCCAGCGCATCCCAGCAGGCCTCGACCTCGGGTGCGAACGCGGCGACGACCTTGCCGACCGTATTGCTATGGCCGACCACCAGAATCGCCCGATCGTCGGCATGGCGTTCTCGGGCCGCGTGTGTGAACGATGCCAGGTCGCGTACCGTGTCGTCGGTGGCCGTTGCGGTGGCCGGCAACGCTCCGCTGACCGCCAGGCCAGTGGAGACCGTCCGCGTCGTTTCGCTGCTGTACACCGCAGCCACTGACTCGTCCACGAGCTTGGTGGCCAGGCGACCGGCGCACACCGCGCCCTTCTCGCTCAAGGGACGCAGCGAGCCATGGTCACGCCAGAAGTCATCTTTCGACTTCTGAGCATGACGCACGACGTAGACCACATCCAACGCCAGTCCAGATGAAGAAACGAAGACACCTGCCCCGAAGAGCATGACCACGCCCGTCACCAACGCGCTGCGAAGCGGGCGACGTGAAATCGACACATTCAGGACCTTCATACGCTTCTTCCAGCTCATCCAATCACGCTACCACGGCGCCGATTCACGCCGCGCTCGCCGCGCGACCGGCATGCTCGATCCGCGCGACTGGCGCTCGGTGGAGCAAACGGCGGAGCACGTCGTCTGCCTCTTGCGCGGTCACCACGCCTTCTGGCAGGTACGCCAGCAACCACGCTCGGCGGGTGGAACCGTCTACCTTGACGCGCGTATTGCCCGTGATCGGAGAGTCACACGGGCCAAGCTGATCGACCAGCAGCGGCTTTCCCGCAAGCTTGAACGGGCCGCGCAGCGACTCGTAGGCCTCATCAGGCTCGCCTGCTCGCAGAACGAGCGGCGGATGGACCGTGTCTTGCGCCATGACGCAGCACGGTACGGCGAGCTCAAGGGACAGCGCATTGTTGATGTCCACCAAGGGTGAAATCACCGGCAGATCGTCTCCCTTGAGGACCCGGCGCAGCAGTGCTTCCGAAGACGGTCGATAGCGGGTTGGATCGCATCCCGCGGCCCGAAACAAGCGACGCAGAGCTGCCACGGTCGGCGAGGCCGCCAAGGTCTTCAGGGAACGACTGGCGCGCGCACCCTCGACCACTCCGGCCCGCACCGCTGCCAAGGCGGCGCCGTCAGGTTCGTCACCCGAGCCGGCGGTATCGAGCAGCGCTCCGTAGAGCTCCCAGCCAGGCAGATCGAAGCGCGTCTCGAAGGGCAACATGTCTACCGATGACCTTTCCATGCCGCCGATCCTGGCACGAAACGATTGCTCATGCGCGAAGGCGTCGACCGCTCGACAGCGCTTCCCGCACGGGCGCCTGGTACCCTGCCACGCGCCGTGAACAACACTCCGACCGATCCCCTGAAACCACATCGCAGGGGTAAACCACCGACCCCTTCGGCCGAGCGCTCGGCACCACGACCGAACGACCATGCCCGTATTGGCGGAATCATCCTGGCGGCCGGGCGGGGAGCGCGCTTCACGGCATCCGCCCCTGACGCGCCGGAACCAACACGTGCCCGGGACCCTCGGCGACTGCCCAAAACCCTCGCCACGTTTCGCGGCCGCCCCTTGGTGCAGCACGCCTGTCTCGCCGTGCTCGATGCCGACGTTCGGCAGGTGGTCGCCGTTGTGGGCTATCGCGGCGACGCTGTACGCGAGGCCGTGACGTCGCTTCAGGTGCCGACCACACGGCGCCTCGAAATCGTCGACAATCCGCGCTGGCAGGCAGGGCTGAGCACGTCGGTTGCTGCCGGGATCGCGCAGCTGGCGCCGGACATCGACGCCGCCCTACTGATGCCCGCAGACCAGCCTCTCCTCGAGGCTCGCCATCTGCGTCAGCTGATCCAGACCTTCCGATCGAGCCAGCGGACGATCGCCGCCGCCGCGGACGAACGTGGCACGGTACGCGGCGCCCCCGCGCTCTTCGCACGCGAGCATTTCCCTCGCTTGCTTCAGCTCGAGGGCGACCGCGGTGCCGGCAGCCTTCTGCGGACACGGGCCCATGAAGTCGTGACGGTGACGCTCGATCCGTCCGCACTTCGCGATGTCGACACTCATGCCGATCTCGAGACCGTGCGCACCCTCGAGCCAGGGCTTGTCAGCCCCGCAGACGCCACCAACCCTGGCGACCACTAGGCTCTGGCGTTCGCTATCGCGCGTTCAAGACGCTTCGTCGTCGACCGGCGCGGGGGTCGGCACCTGGTGCTTGCGGAGGCCGGACAGCGCGGTGACCACGCCGTGAAGGCTGCGGACCTCCTGATCGCTCAGCGCCGCCCGCTGGAAGAGATTGCGCAGATTGCGGACCATCACGGGGCGGAGTGCGTCCGTCTTGAAGAAGCCCGTCAGATCGAGGGCGCCTTCGAGATGCTCGAACAGGCCGACGACCTCGGCGTTCGTCGCCAGCGCGCGCCCCGAGGGGATCGTGCGCTCGTCGAGCGCCTCCGCACCGCTCGTTCGCCATGCATACGCGATCAGCAGCACCGCCTGGGCCAGATTGAGCGACGCGAACCCTGGGTTGAGCGGCATGGTGATGACGGTGCCGGCGAGCACGACCTCATCGTTGAAGAGACCGGTTCGCTCACGGCCGAAGACGACACACGAGCGCTCGCCACGCTGAGCCGCGGCGCGAATCTCGGCTGCCGCGACGTGGGGGTCGACCACCCGCTTGTCCATGTCCCGTGGTCGTGCCGTGGTCACGTAGACATGCTGCTGGTCGGCAACCGCGGCCGCCATATCGTCGAAACAGCGCGTTGCGTCGAGCACCGCGCGCGCGCCTGACGCCGAAGCTTCCGCTTGCGGGCTCGGCCAGCCGTCGCGCGGCGCCACGAGGCGCAGGTCACCCAGCCCACAGTTGAGCATGGCCCGCGCGCTGGCGCCGATGTTTTCCCCGAGCTGTGGTCCGACCAGGACGATGCTCGGCGCATGTGGATCAATATCGTTTGCCCCGCGGTTGTCGGTTCCGGCCATGCCCGGGATTATTCCAAAACCAGCTCCGTGCGACGCGGAAAGATCGCCACGAAGACACAGCCGGCAATCACCCCCGACGGCACGACCAGCCACCAACCGAGGACCGTCGGTGCCGCCAGCATGGAGACGACGATCTCGAGAAGATCGTCGTCGAAGCGCGACCAGCCACCTTCGAGAAGAGTACCGACCACAACGTACAAGAGCGTCCCAGCGTGCGCGGTGAACAACGAACCAACGGTTCCCCAGAGCGCACCGCGCCAATACGATGTCGCGCGTGCCGCCAGCCAGAGGCGCCGGGAGAGACCGATGCCAACCAGAAACGCAATCGACATCGCTGCAGCGCGAGCCACCCAAGGCACATCACCCTTGCTAAACAGAATCTGAATCCCAACCTCGGCCATCAGGCCGGCACAGAGAACGGCCCAGCCTCCCGCGACGAGTCGTTCTTCACCACGTGTTCCCATCCTCGATCTCCATTGATTTCTCTGCGCCTCAAGCTGGCGGACGACGGGCGAGAGGCTCAGTAGGGTGTGACGAAGCTGGAGGATGGCGATCGGATCCGACCGCGGCGCAGCACGCCTGCGGCCACTCGGTGGCATCGGATGGCAAGAACGAGGCACCGGGCCCCGCGGGTGCCTGCCGACGCTGGCCAGCGCTTCAAGCAGCCGGGGAGGTCTGCGGGGAGGCCCGTGGTGCGATCGGCTCGCGACCGGAGCGGCGGGTGGCGAGTAGGAGATAGGTCAGCTCGGCGAACACCGAGAGGTCCAGCGCGCAGGTTGCGGTTACCAAACCTGGCCAGCCCCACAGCAGTCCGCCGGCAAGCACCGGGACGAAGACGCCGATGCGCCAGAGAATCGCGCCATTGACCTTCTTGGTTTCACGCCGCTGCATCAATCGGCCTCGCAGCCAGCAGATCATGACCACGGCAGGGGGCAGCGGAATCAGTAGCAGCACACCGATGCGGGCCAGGGCTGCGACTTCGGGGGTCGCACTCTGCAAGGTCTGAAGGTAGAAGTCAGCGACTGGCTCGGCGAGGAAGACCAACATGATCGCAAAGGTCGCCGCCGCCAGCATCAAGCTGAATCGGCGCAGCGCGCGTGCGGTCGTGGCGTCCCGATCCAGCGCGATCACCATCTCGGGCAGGGCGAATCCGGCCGACCGGACCAATAAGGTGAGCTGGAAGACCAGCGACCAGGCGGCCAGCGACACGGACGCACGGTCGAGCCGGGTGAGCACCACGAATACCAACGGCTGCGCCACCAGCGTCAACATGCTAGTCGAGGCCAAGGGCAGGTGGAACGAGAGCAGCGCCCGGTAGGAAAGAGGCTCGGAAGAGGCAGCCTCCGACAGACCCCGGATCACCGGACGGGCCGCAAGCGAGGCGAACAACGCTTCCGCCACCACACCGACCATCAGCGCGTAAACGCCTACCTCGATCCCCGACAAGCCCGACCACACACCGAGCGAGAAGGCGCATCCAGCCGACAGCGCCAGCCGCAATGCAGTGCCTACCGCAATCGGTCGTGATCGGCCGGCACCGATCAGCACACCCTGCAAGAACCGTCGCCAGGCAATCGCCGCGCTCCACGGAATCATGATGATCATGCCGGTACGGACCCGCTGGGCCACGTCCGCGGGTGCCTGCATGGCGTCGCGCACGATCCAGTCGAAGAGAGGCGTGCACGCGACGACGGCGGAGACGGCGGAGAGCAGCAGCATCCAATGCAGTACGAACCATCGAGTCTGCCGATAAGACTGCCGATCATTCACCAAGGCCGTGGCCGTCGCCATCAGGTTGATGATCGGACTTTCGATGAACACCGCCAGCCCAAAGACGATGCCCAGGGCAGCGAGCATGGTGACTTCGTCCGGCAGCCGATTGATGGCCGCGCTGACCAGCGGCCCTTCGATCATCATGAGGAGCCAGCTGGCATAGAGGGGCAGCCAAAATCGCGCGAGCTCGACCTGTCTCATGGTGTTCGTCGGGTGGGCAGAAGGGTGCAAATGCGGTTGCGAGGCACGTTCGACGCGCCGCGCCAGAAGGCTGGCGACGCTACCACGGTGATTTCGACACCTGCAGCAGCCAATGGGCTGTATCTCGCCAACGATCTGCTATAAGCTAAGCAGCTCCGGCGCCCGCCGGCATCGAATCCCGTCCTTCCAAGCGCGACCCGAATCACGGGAGCTATTGCCATGTCCGATTCCTCGACTACACCCGAACCGGAAACGACGTCAGCCGCGCCCGACGCTGGCGACGCGACCGAAGCCAACAAGACTTCTGCTGCCGATACCCAGGCCGCGGACGGCGCCAACCAGGCGGCCGATACCGAGCCCACCGCAGACGCCAGTGCGTCTGACAGTGGAGCCGAGGCAAGCGCGGAGTCCGCGCCGGCCGACAGCACGGCCGAGCCGCCCGCGGAGCCAGCCGAAGCTGCGGCACAAGAAACGCCGGCTGCGAGCGAAGCGCCTCCAACTGAGGCAGAGGCTTCCGAGGAGAAGGCGCCCGAGGCCCAGGCTTCCGAGCCCGCAGACGCCAAGCCGGCTGACGAGACGACCGAGGCCTCCGAGCCCGCGGACGTAGAAGCGAAGGCCGATTCGAAAGAGAAGGCTGACGCAAAACCGGCTGACGCGAAAGAGAAGGCCGACGCGAAAGAGAAGGTCGACGCGGCCGCATCGGATTCGAAGGCTGATGCCGCAGCTTCGGCTGAAGAAGGCGGCGTGCAGCCCAAGCCGGAGGGTGCGAACGAGGCCGTCGTCGACCCCGCGCTCGATCCCGTGCTGGCACCGCTCGTCGTCGCCATGGAGACCAAGGCGCCGATCGAAGGCAAGGTCATCGGCTGGAACAAGGGCGGCTACCACGTCGCGCTCGGCCAAATCGCGGCCTTCTGCCCCGTCTCTCAGATCGAGACCGGTAGCCCACGGGCGCCCAAGCGCTACGTCGATCGTACCTTCAAGTTCGTGGTCATCGACGTGGCCAAGGACGGTCGGCGAGTCGTCGTCTCGCGTGCCGATGCCCTCAAGTCGGAGCGCAAAGACAAAGCCGCCAAGGTGCGCGAGACCGTCAAGGTCGGCGCGGTTTTCGAAGGCAAGGTGCGCTCGCTGACCGATTTCGGTGCTTTCGTGCGCATCGCCGACGGCATCGAAGGTTTGGTCCATGTGTCAGAGCTGAGCCGGCGCCGGGTCGAGAATCCTCGGGAGCTCGTCTCGGTCGGCCAGGAAGTCAAAGTCAAGGTGCTGAAGGTCGAGAAGGGTGGCGAACGCATTTCGCTCTCGATGAAGCGTCTCGAGGCCGACCCCTGGAAGACCCTGAACGAACGTCTGCCCGCTGGCTCGCCGTTCACCGGCACGATTCGCCGCAAGACCGACTTCGGCCTCTTCGTCGAGGTCGAGCCCGGCATCGAGGGTCTCGTACATACGTCCCGCTTGCCCCACGGCAAGACGATGGAGGACGAGAGCCTGGCCGAGGGCAACAAGATCGAAGGTTGGGTCCAAGAGACCGAGCCGCGTCGTCGCCGCCTCGGCCTGTCGCTGCGTCCCGTGCCCAACGCCAAGGTCTGGGACGGTGTCGAAGAGCGCTTCCCGATTGGTGACGTGGTGCAAGCAACCGTCGAGCGCGTCGCGGACTTCGGTGCCTTCATCGAGCTCGAACCCGGTCTCACCGGCCTGCTTCCGTTCTCCGAGCTGCGGGGTGAAGGCGGCGGCGGGGGAGGCGGGATGAACTTCAAGCGCCAGTACCACGCGGGCAAGCAGGTATCGGTGAAGGTCCTGTCGATCGACACCGGCCGGAAGCGCATCTCCCTCGGTACCGAGACGTCCAAGGCGGTCGGAACAGACGCCGACTACCGCGACTTCAAGAAGCAGTCGCGACAGACCACGTCGACCGGTCTCGGCGCCATGGCCTCCGCGTTCGCCAAGCTGCAAGGCAACCAGAAGTCCTCTTCGAGCTAGCCTGAGCGCTTCCTCCCGCGAGGATCTGAACGGCCGGCCCTGCGCCGGCCGTTTTGCTTTTGTCGTGACCTATTGGGTCGGCAGCCCGATCGCGGCAGCGATCTCGGCCAGCTTGGCCTGCACCTGGCGAACGTTGGGCGCCCCCATGCGCAGCAAGTGCTTCTGCGCGGGGGTCAACGCTTCGAGCTCGGGATTGCGGTACCGATAGCCTTCGACTGTCGCTTCGAGCTCTGGTGACTCGATGACTGGGACCTGCTGCAGCGAGGCGATCGCGCGCCCGAGAGCACGGTCGAAGTCGGTGCCCTGCGGACCGATTTCGCGGTAGGCCTCGTTGAACAGCGGGCGCAAGCGACGGTAGGCGAGGGCCGCACTTTCGGTGTCGATGGCGCTGACCATGTTCGCGATCAGGTCGTAGCGCGCATAGCTGGCCGCCATCGCGAACAACCCGCCATCACCGTCAGCCTGGGCTTGAAAAACCCCCTCCGGTGCCAATGCCGCCATCTGTGAGCGCGGACTCTTGCCTTGGGCCACACGCTCGACACCGGCGACGAACGTGCGGGTCAGATCTTCGTCAGAGACAACCCAGGAGAGCAGTCTTGGGTGGGAGGTGAGCTCGCTCACCACCGTCCGAACCAGGCCATCACTCTGATCGAGGGTCGGCAGCAACTCCTGCGGCGGCGCGGGGGTCGGCGTGGCGGCCGTCGGCGACGGCGAATCGGCAGACGTGGCCGCCGCCGCTGGCGTCGTCGGGATCGACGGCTGCTGACGGAACCAGAAATAGCCACCAACCGCCAACGAAGCGACGATCAACAAGATAATGAAGATGACAGCCGGTGATACGCCGGTTCGGTCCATGCGGGCTCCTGATCGAGCACACCGCAAGAGCGCGATGCGCCGCAACTGATCATACGGCGCGGGCCGTGCTCGCGTTGCACCCCGGTGGGGGACTGGCGTCTACGACTCCATCTCAGCGAGCTCGGCTTCGATCGACTCCCACTCGGCCATGCTGGTCTCGACCTTCTCGCCCAACCGTTTCTGCTCGGCCTCGAGACGCCGCACCTCGGCGGCCGGTGAGCGATCGTAGAACCCAGGATCGCAGAACTTCTCGTTGATTTCACCGATGCGCTTCTCCGCGGCATCGATCTCGGCCGTCACGTCGTTGCGCCGTTTGCGCAAGCGATCGCGTCGCCGCAGGCGCGCTTTCTCGTCCTCGCCGCCACTCTTGGCGCCGCGCGACTTGTCTTTGCGTTTCTCTTTGCGCGAGCGCAGGAGCGCCTGCTGCACGTCGAGGTGATCGTCGCCACAGCGCTCGACGTACTCCTCATAGGTGCCCTGGTGATCTCGGATGCCCGACGGCGTGATCTCCACGATGCGGTCGGCAAGCTGCTGGACGAACCAGCGATCGTGCGAGACGAAGATCAGCGAGCCGTCGAAGGACCGCAGGCCTTCGACCAGTGCCTCGATCGCTTCGAGATCCAGATGGTTGGTCGGCTCGTCGAGCACCAGCACGTTCGGCTTGAGCACACCGAGCTTGGCAAAGACCAATCTCGCCGCCTCGCCGCCCGACAGGCTACCGACCTTTTTCTCGACTTCGTCGCCCGAGAACAGCACCCAGCCCAGCCGGCCGCGCACGAAGCCGATGGGCTCGGCAGGGCAAACATCCCAGAGCCAGCTCTCGACCGAAGCGCGCGGATTGCCGAGTTGGGCTTTGTGATCCTGGGGGAAGTAGCCGGGGTGTGCCTCGTACCCCCACTCGGTTTCACCACTGTCGGGCTTCAGCTCGTCCATGACGATCTTGAGCAGGGTGGACTTGCCGATCCCGTTGGGACCGATGATCGCGACGCGCTCTCCTCGCCGAATGGTCAACGAGACGTTCTCGAGGACGTGCTTGTCGTCGAAGGCCTTGGAGACGCCTTTGGTCACCAGCACTTCCTTGCCACTCGGCCGGCAGGCTTCGAATCGGAAGTTCGGATAGCGCCGTGACGACTGGGGCAAGCTGTCGATCTGAATCTTCCCGATCGCCTTGATGCGACTCTGGGCCTGCCGAGCCTTGGTGGCCTTGGCCCGGAAGCGCTCGACGAAGGCCTTGTGGTCCGCGATCTCCTTCTCGCGCTTGCCGATCTCGCTCTGCTTGCGCTCCCGTTCGGCAGCCTTGGCCTTGATGAACGCCTGGTAGTTGCCCGGATAGAGCATGATCGTCTGGTAGTCGACGTCAACGATGTGCGTGCACACATTGTCGAGGAAACGGTGATCGTGAGAGATCACCATCACCAGACCCTTGAAATCGACCAAGAACGTCTCGAGCCAGCGAATCGACAGGATGTCGAGATGGTTGGTTGGCTCGTCGAGCAGCAAAGCGTCCGGCTCCGCGGCCAGCGTCTGACCGAGTAGGACGCGCAGCTTGAAGCCACCGGAGAGGGTCGACAGCGGCTGTCGATGAGACGCTGTCGGAATGCCCAAACCTTCGAGGATCTCTCCGGCGCGCGCTTCGAGCGCATAGCCGTCGTGGCGCAAGATGATCTCTTCGACTTCGGCATAGCGATCGGCATCGAAGTCGGTTTCGGCTTTGGCGAGAATCTCCTCTTTCTCTTCCATCGCCGCCCAGACGGCTTCATTACCCATCATCGCGACTTCGATGATCGGCGTGTCCTCGTACTGAAAGTGATCTTGCTTGAGCACGCCGATGCGCAAGCGTTTGGGGACCGCGACCGCGCCATCGCTGGCCGAATCATCACCGATGAGCACCCGCAGGAAGGTCGACTTACCCGAGCCGTTGGCGCCGACCAGGCCATAGCGCTTGCCCGGATCGAATTGCATCGAGACCCCTTCGAAAAGGGTCTGCTGCCCGAAAGACTTGGCGAGGTTGGAGACCGAGATCATAGCGCGCGAGGATATCAGCGGCAGCACCCGGAAGCCGAGGGTCCGTCGTCCAACCGGAGCGCACGCCCGACACCGCCGCCCCAGCCTCGCGTCCCCTCACAACCCGTTCGCCCGATTGGATGGCCGTCTCACAGCTCGCACGACGTCACGTTCCGGCAGCCTCGTCACAGGAATCCAGCAGCCGAGCCCAGGCAAGCGGAGGTCCGGCCCGCATCACCGCCTGTACGGACGGTGGGGTGACACGCCGTCACCAGCACTTCAAGGGAGCTGATCATGAGACACGTTGGAACACCCCGGCGTCGGCACCGCATGCTGGCGCAGGCAGCCCGAACATCCGCCCGTCTGCTTGCGCTCGCCGCTGTCTTGGCGCCAGCATCGACAGCCGCACAGGATTTCCCCGAGCCGCCAGACGGTATCTATGAATTCACTTCCGTACAGAGCGGCGCTTGGCACAACCCCGCCACCTGGGGAACGGTGTCGACGATTCCCGCGACGGGCGACGACGTGCTCATCGCCGCCAACACCCGGGTGACCATTCAACGCCCCGAGCCGGCGCGCCATCGACTCATCCATGTGGCGGGCGAGTTTCGCCTCTTCATCCACGGCACCACCCAGCTGTTCGTCGAAACGCTCTACGTGTCCGACAACGGCCCCGACCCAGCCGACGACGGGATCTTCATGATCGGCGCGCCCGGATTCCCCGTCGCCCCCCATCACACCGCCGAGATCGTCTTCACATCGAGTGGCGGTTTCGACCTCGATTGGGACGCGAAGCAGCGGAGCCGCGGCCTGATCTCGGACGGCACCGTGCGACTCTTCGGTGCCCCCAAGACCCACATGATCGCCTTCGACCAGGGCTTGCCCGCCGGCAGCGATGCCTTCTTCCTCGAGCCACCCCATGGCAACTGGGCAGCGGGCGATGAGCTCGTGGTCGCCGGCACCTACTTCCAGCGCGTGCTCAGCCCCCAGACCACATCGTCCCAAGACGAGCGCGTGACGATCGATACGATTACCGGCGACCGCTTCGACCTCACCTCCAAGCTGTCGTTTGACCACTACGGCGTGAACGGCAAGCCTTTCCACATCGTCAACCTGAGCCGCAACCTCGTGCTGCGCTCGGAGACCACGACCGCCACGCACGACCGCGGGCACGTCATGCTGCGCAATGGCGACGTCCACATCGAGAATGTTCGTTTCGAGAACCTTGGCCGAACCGACAAGCGCATTCCGCTCGACGACGTGATCGTCGACATCATCCGGGATGGTCAAGGCAACCCGACCGACTACAACCTGATGATGCCCGCCGACGCGGCCGTTCAGAATCGCCGTGGCCGCTACGCGCTGCATTTCCACCTCAACGGCACGCAGCCAAACGCAGCCAGCCCGCCTTCCAAGGTCTATGGCTCCGTGGTCGACGGCACCATCGGCTGGGGCTTCGTCAACCACAGCAGCCACGTCGACTTCCAGCGGAACATTGCCTATGACTTCGCGGGCGCAGGCTTCGTGACCGAGCTGGGCGACGAGTTGGGCAATTTCTTCGAGAACATCGCGATCCGCGGAACAGGCAACGGCGAGTACAAGCTGGCTCGGGTCGTGTTCCAGAACCCGCTACGCCCACAACCGCTGTCGGACTTTGCTTTCCGGGGCGACGGATTTTGGTTCCAGGGTCCAGCCCTGCGCGTCCGGGACAATGTTGCCAGTGGCTGTGACGGTACCGGCATGACCTGGTTCACCACCGGAGCTCCGGACATTTCCGACACCTTCCAGAACGGCAGTCTCACCCACAACCGCTATTCCTACTTTCCGCGTGAAGATCTCGACGCGGTCTACGGCGCGGGCCACGGTTTGCTGCCTCGCTATTGGAACCACAGCCAGGTCGACGAACGAATCGTGATCTCTGATCTGCCCATTCTGGAGTTCGACAACTTCACGGCCTACGGAAGCTTCGTCGGTTTCAAGCTGCGCTTCAACAACCACGACAATGTGGACTGGTACCGCGACATCCCGTTCCACTACGAAACGCACATCGTCGGGGTGTGCGGAGGCAACCGCCGATGCGCGATCCGCAACCGCCAAGCGATCGACAACCTGACGCTGTGGAACAACGAGCAAGCCTTCCGCATGCGCTATACGACACAGAATGATTGGACGAACGTCGATGCGCGCAATCGCTTGGCGTACGTCGACCCGAATCCGATCAACCCGCTGCCATTCGTCGGGCATCCCGGCGCGGAAATGAACTTCCAGATCCTCGACAATACGTTCACCAACCTGCGGATGAGCGGCTACCCGGTCAACGGCTGGATCCAGCGCGATAGCGCCGACGATGCACGCTCGGAGATCACCTTCGCCCAGCCTGACCCGCCGAGCTACTCCTGGTATGCCAACTTCGACACGTGGGTCTCGGACACGATGGACCCCTCGTTCATACCCTGCCATCCGCCGCACTCCATCCAGGTCACCGGGACGACCTCACAGACCGCTTCCCTGGTCTGGCAAGGCGGGCTGAACAACACGGACTATCTGCTGCGCTACAAGCCCCAAGGCGCCCAGCACTGGTCATTCCGCCAAACCACCCTGAACCAGGCCGTTCTGCGTCTCGCGTCCGACACGACCTACGATCTGCAGATCGTTGCCGGCTGCCAGCAAACGGGCTTGTCTGCGTGGACCGCCCCAATCCCACCGTTCACCACGGATCCCTAAAACAAAACGTCCCCTTGCGAGAGAGCTCGCAAGGGGACGTTTCTCGCGTCACAAAGCCGGTGCGGTGACCGGCTCCTGAAGCGTCCGTAAAGGCTTACGGAATGGTGGCCGACCAGGCCGAGGTATCGCCAGACTCGAAGTTGTCCGCGAAGATGTCCACCACCACGCCGACCGTACCGCGCCAGATGCCGCGGCCCTGGCTGCCGATGTAGAACGTCGTGACGCCGCCCTCGGTGTCGAAGTAGCCGTAGCGCGGGCGCGGAATGTGCGGTGTACCAGAGGTATCCGACGTGCGCGGATCCGAGACCAAGGTCCAATTCGCGCCGTCATCCGTGCTCATGAACACACCCGAGTCCTGGCCGCCGGCCAAGATGGTGGGGGTGTCCGGATCGAACGCCGCGAAACTCGGCTGCCAGTAGCCATTGAAGCCGGTGAAACGCGACGGTCCACGGAAGTTCCGCATCGGGAAGTCGCCGCCACCGTTCATCAGGGCATCGAGCGCGGGCATGGCGGTCCAGGTGGTGCCGCCATCGGTCGACGAGAACATCGCCGCGTCGGTGCCGGTCTGGCCCGAAGCGATCAAACGATTCGGATTCGACGGGTTGGCCGCCAGGAAGCCGAAGCCACCCGCGGGCAAGGTGATCTCCGTCCAGGCATTGCCCGGCGCCGTGCCCGTGTAGCGGAACATACGGTCCGCGGCACCCTGCTGGTCGCAGTCGCCGGTCTGTACGTAGAAGGTCGGGGTACCGCCGCCATTGACGCCAACCTGGACGCCGCAGACCTGGTTGGTCGGCGGCTCGGTGGCATTGCCGAGCTCGGTCCAGGTGACCGATCCGGCATCGATGTCGTCGGTGATGAAGACCCCGCCATCGGCACCCAGACAGCCACCAGCACCCACCGTGCAATCACGGGTGATCAACACATAGCTCGAATCGTTGTAGCGGACGATCGAGTCCGGAATGTTGAAGGTCGGCAGCAAGCCGCCGGGCGGGTAGTTGCCGGCGGTAACGGTCGCACCATTCACGAAACCGGGCTGCGTGCGCACGAGCTGGGTCGAGCGCCCGCCGCCGCCGAAGCAGCAGATCGAGAAGATCGCACCATCATCGTCACCCGCGGTATCGAAACCGTCGCAGCATAGCTCGTTGTGCCAGGTTGGCGAGGGATCGGAGATGTCGATCGTTCCGAACAGGCCGTTGTCCTGGTTGCCGAAGTAGAGATCCTCAGCCGCGCCCGGGCGGTCGTTGCCCGACATCGAGAACGGCCAGAGACCATGCGGCGTGACATTCGGCTCATCCCAGTTCGGGTTGTGGCAATCCGCCGTGGAGTCGGCGTTGAAGTAGACGCCACCGTCGGACGACATCAAGACCGGGCAGGCATCGTTGGCAGCCTCGGAGTCGAAGATGACGTCGCCCATGTCGTCATGACCGCCGACCGTGCGGGTGAAGGGCCCCGCCCATGCCGGCACATTGGCAGTACCGCAGCGCGGAGCGCCGCCCGGCGCCGGCGGAGTCGGCGTGGTGCAGCCCACACGCCAGAGTGACACATCGCCGAACCAGAGATCGAAGACGTTGTCAGCGCCATTGTCAGATCGCTGGTTGGTCTCCACGAAGGGCACGCGGCCCTGGGGCGAGAGGTTCTGGCGCGTCTGGGTCCACATGGGTGTCGCGGAGTTGGCGTTGGTGGTCTCGTAGATCGAGGTACCGACCGCCGCGAGGAGGACGTAGTCCTCGTCCGGCGACATCGCGAGGTTGCAACGCCCGCCTGGCAGGCCGGTGCCCTGGACCCACGAGGTTCCGCCGTTGTCCGAACGCAGGTAGCCATCATTGCCGCAAACGTGGACCACGCCGCCCGGTCGGGCGATGACATCCCACACCCGCGTCGCGGTACCCGGCGTCAGCGAGGGATCGATGTACTCCCACGTCGCGCCCGCGTCCGTGCTCTTGGCGAGACCGCAGCTCGTACCGATGTAGACGATCGCGTTGTTCGTTGGGTGCACCGAGATGCCGAAGGCAGTCAGCTCGGTCTCGTCGCGCAGGTTCTGACAGAAGCCGGCGGGCGGATTGGCCGAGGCCGGGTGGGTCCAGGTGGCACCGCCATCGGAGCTGACGTTGATACCCGAGACCGAGGCCGCCTTGCCATCGAAGAAGGACGTGGCGTAGACCTTCGAAGGATTGCCCGGATCGATCTCGACGTCCCAGGCCGCGACTGGCAGATGGCCGTCGAGGCGTCCCCAGGTCAGACCAGCGTCCGTGCTTTTGTACATGCCGCCCCATTCACTCGCGGCGTACATGACCGAGTTGTTGCCGGCTTCGATGGCCAGGCGATTGACGCGACCACCACTGGCGCGATCCGGGTCGATACCGTGGGTATCGGTGAAGTCGGGATTGACGTCTTCCCACGTCACCTGCGCGACGACTGGGCTGGTGAGGAGCGCCAGTGCCGCAATGGAGAGAATCGTGCAGACCGAGGCACGAGCGCCCTTCGGCTGCGAAAGCTCATGAGCATTCAACACGTTGAGATTCCTTTCCGTCCGAAGCCCGGACTAGCGGGAAGAGGCCGGGTTGTCGGTGTTCGCCTTGTCCGAGCCGGCACCCGCCGCAGCGGCACCCGTCGGGCGATAGTCATTCGGGTCGAGACCCGTCGAGTCCGCGGGGCAGGTGGGGACGTCGAAGCGCTCGACGCGACTGGTAATGCCGCCATCCGCGGTCATGGTCCAGACACGCCAGTAGTACGAGAGACCCGGCTCCGGTCCAGCAACGGCAGCCGTCGACTGCGCCGCATCGATTGCTCCGGTGGTCTCGAAACGCCCGGTGGCGAAGCCCTCGGGAAACTTGCTGATATCGACTCGCTGGCCGACGACCCCCTCGCCTGACGTCGCGGTCCAGTTGAGCGAGACGGTCGCGGTACGCATTGGTTTCTCGTCACAGCGTGCCTGATAGGCGAGGGCGGAAGGAACAGCGCGCTCACCGGGGGCGATCGACCGTACCTGAGCTTCTTCGGGAGTCGCGGGCCGGAACTCGGTTGCCGCTGGGGCCTGGGCCTGCACAGCCGCTGCGCTGGCGAGCAGCGCCGCAGCGATCAGGCCGGCAGTTCGGGAACTACGGGACATTGCAATCCTCCTTGCACCGAAGGGTGTGTGTCGGGTCGCACCGGAGCTTACTCAACTCTGACCAACGATCCTGGATGTTGAATGGGCGCACTGCTCGGTGGAGCCTCTTAAAGTCTGCACATATGAGTCCAAAAGCTACCACGGTCCTTCGCAAGCCTCTTGGTGATTCGGGCTGTGGCGTGGCGAGGAGTGTATGAGTCGATCGCAGAGCTGGACGAAGCAGGAGACTCAGACGCCAGCCGTGCTCCACCGAGCGCCCAATCGACGGGGACTCGTCCCGTGACTCGCAGAGGGTGCCGGAAGGGCGGTCCGGCACGCCCGATTCTTGCAGATTCGATCCGTCTCGCCAGCGGAGCCGAATACCCTCCTGTAACCTCGGACGGCGATTGCGCAATAGTGAAAATGCAACGGCGCAGCACGAAGCCACGCCCAATGACCCGACGGAGACGCGGATGACAGATTCCTCGCTCGCGACCAGCCTGGCAACCGGGCTGGTGAGCTTCACCACCATCTACCTGGCGATCGGCCTGCTGTTCGCGCTCGCATTCGCATGGCGCGGCGCGCGCGCGATCGATCCGTCCGCTGCCGAGGCGACGTGGGGATTTCGCATTCTGATCGTGCCGGGCGCGGCTGCCTTGTGGCCGTTCTTGCTCGTGCGGTGGCTGCGCGCGACACCCTCTCCCGGAGACAACGCATGATCGCGCCGCTTCGACGCCGCCATTTCCACATGTTCGTCATGTTGGCCGTGCTGCTGCCCGTGGCCGTCGCGCTGGCCATCGGCGCGCGCCCCGGCGACTCGAGTCGCGCCTCTGAGGCAGTGGAGTCCGAGAGCCTCGGCCAGCTGCTGGTCGAACGCCCGGACCTCTTTTCGACCGTCGACGCCTCCGTCCGCGTCTTCGACACGTCGAACGGCGGCCGGCTGCTCGCCGTGACCCCGAGCGCCGCGGTTCGCACGCCCGACACACTGATCTACTGGCTGTCAGGCACGCCTTCCGCGGATGCGGCGGCGGCGGACGGCCTGCCATCCGGCGCCAGGCTGCTCGGTCCGCTGCGCAACACTGCTTACCCTCTCCCTTCCGAGGCCACCAATGGCCGCATCATCCTCTACAGCCTGGGGCACCAGGAAGTCCTCGATCAGGGCGCATTGACGATCCCTGCGGGTTCGTCGGTCGAACCGCCCGCCAACGAGGACGGCGCGCCCGGGGAGAACCCGTCATGAGCGAGTCGTACCAGGCCGTCGGCTGGAATCGCCAGAAAAAAGTCTACGACCTGACGCTGGTCGGGGGCATCGTTCTCTACATCGCTGCCTTCGTAGCCGGAAGCATGGCGCTTCAGCCAGAGATCACCGTCGAGAGTGCGCTGATCCGAGCCTTCGGCACGGGGGCGCTTCTCCTGCTCCACATCATCCTGTCAATCGGCCCTTTGTGCCGACTGGACCGCCGCTTCTTGCCTCTGCTGTACAACCGGCGGCACCTCGGCATCGCCATGTTCGTACTGGCGCTGGCCCACGGCGGCTTCGCCACGGTGCAGTTTCATGTTCTCGGCTCGCTCAATCCGCTGGTCAACGTACTTCTCGGCAACAGCCGGTACGACAGCCTCGCCCAGTTTCCCTTTCAGCCTCTCGGCTTGCTCGCCCTGGCCATCCTCTTCCTGATGGCGGCGACCAGCCACGACTTCTGGCTGGCCAACCTCAGCCCACCGGTGTGGAAATCTCTGCACATGATGGTCTACGTCGCCTACGCGGCGATCGTGATGCACGTGGCGCTCGGGGTCTTGCAGGTCGAGACCCATCCCGTGCTGGTCGCCTTGCTGGGTGCTGGCATGGTCTGGCTGCTGGCGCTCCACCTGGTGACCGGCTGGCGGGAGCGAGCGGGAGATCAGCCCCTCCGCGGGCCACGGAGCACGGACGGCTTTCTCGAGGTCTGCGCCGTATCCGAGATTCCCGAGAAGCGCGCCAAGCTGGTGTCCGTGGCAGACGAGCGGGTCGCGGTCTACCAGTATGACGGCAAGATCTCTGCGCTCTCCAGTGTGTGCAAGCACCAGAACGGCCCGCTGGGCGAGGGCAAGATCGTCGACGGGTGTGTGGTCTGTCCCTGGCACGGCTTCCAGTACGAGCCGGCGAATGGCAGGGCACCAGCACCCTTCACGGAGAAGGTAGCCACCTTCAACGTGCGGGTCGCAAACGGACGTGTCTTCATTGATCCACGCCCGAACCCGCCGGGGACCGCCGTCCAGCCGGCGCCGATTCACGGCACGGAAAGCGCGGGAGGCCGTCATGGCTGAGCAGATTCCAACCAACGCGTCTCAGGACCCCTTCTACATCGGCTACCTACCGACCGCGCCGCGGCCGATCGCGACCCACGTCCGCAAGGGTGTCATCGGCTTGCTCGTGCTGGCACCGCTTCTGGCGGTCGTGCTCGCTGCCGCCCAACACACGTTCGACGTCGCCTTCTTCGAATTCGGCAACGTCCGCACCTTCGCAGGTACGGTGGTCGTCGACCCGCACCCACTGCTGCTGGTCGACCGGCCCGGCGGTGGCTCCTCACGCTATTACCTGGTCGCCGCGGGCAAATTCGGTGCAGGTCCGATGGTCGCGGACGTCGTGGGACAGCGTGTCCAACTGGAAGGCACCCTGATCTACCGAGATGACCAGACCATGCTGGAGGTCGTCGACGGCAGTGTCGAGGCAGTCGCGGGCGCCGTGCAGCGTGGCCCAGACGAGGTTGCTCACGGTACGATGACGCTGCGTGGCGAGATCGTCGACAGCAAGTGCTACCTCGGCGTCATGAAGCCCGGGTCGACGAAACCTCATCGCGCCTGCGCTTCGCTGTGTATCCGCGGCGGCATTCCTCCGCTCTTCGTACAGCGAAACCAGGATGGCGTGGGCACGTACCTTCTGCTGGTGGGAGCAGACGGGAGCACGATCAACCAGGAGGTGCTCGGATGGGTCGCAGAGACCGTGGCGATCACCGGCGAAGTCGTCCAGGTCGGCGATCAGTGGATCCTGCGTGCCGATCCGAGCGCCATCGAGCGGCTCTGAGGACGAGTCCAGGGCGGCACTCGCTTCGGTGCTGCCTTGCCCCCCGTGTTCGCGTCACGTGTTCGCGCCACGTGTTGACGCCTCACGTTCGACCTCGCTGAGCGCGCACGGATCCGCCCAGGCCGACCTCGCCCAAGAGGCTATGCAATGAAGCCAGGCATCGATCTCAGCCCAGAAGGCCTCGATCCCCAAGCCCCAGGAGAATGCGAGCTCTCGGCCGCTGAGCTCCCAGACGCGGTCATCGAGAAGGGCCGCTATGTCGCCCGCTTCGCGCACAGCTCGGAAGATGTCGACGCCGTGTTGCGCCTACGCTTCGAGGTCTTCAACCTGGAGCTCGGCGAAGGGCTCGCAACATCGTTCGAAACCGGACGCGACCACGACCGCTTCGACAGTGCATGCCACCACCTGATGGTGGAAGATCGCTCGACAGGTGAGGTGGTCGGGACCTACCGACTGCAACCCGCGGCCCGCGCCAGTGAGCGGGAAGGGCTCTATTCCGCGACCGTCTTCGACTTCGCCGACATGCCACAGTCCGTCACCGAGCAAGCGGTCGAGCTCGGACGCGCCTGCATTGCCAACGGTCACCGGAACACCATCGTTCTGTTCCTTCTCTGGAAGGGCCTGGCACACTACGTGGCCGCCAACCGCCTGCGTTTTCTCTTTGGCTGCTGTTCACTGACCAGCCAGAACCCCCATGAGGGCTGGGGCACCATGCAGTGGCTCGCAGCCCACGACCACCTCCATCCTGAGATCCGTCTGGCCCCGATGCCAGGCTATGCTTGCCCGGCGAGCGACGCTCCGGTGCCCCTGGAGGAAATCCAAATCCCCAGGTTGTTTCGAACGTATCTACGGCATGGCGCGACCGTGTGCAGCGGGCCCGCTATCGACCGCGGATTCAAGACCATCGACTTTTTGGCCCTGCTCGATGTCGCCATCTTGAGCGAACGGCAGGTGCGAATCTTTTTTGGATGACGCGTCGTCAAGCGCGTTCGCAGGGCGCCGATCGCCAGGAGATTTTCGGTTTGACCATCACCGCTCACACCATTGCCGTGCTCGATCAGGGCCTCGACCTGGTGCGCGCCCTCGACGACGACGCCTACACCGCCCAGGTTTCGACCGGAATCGGAAGCATTGGCGCCCACTTGCGCCACACGATCGACTTCTTCCGCAACTTCCTTCGCGGCCTCGGCGAAGGGCGGATCGACTACGACGCGCGCGACCGAGACCCGCGCCTCGAGACCGATCGTGAGGCTGCCGAAGCCGCGCTGCTCGAAGTCATCGAGCAACTCGGCCGGATCGATATTGCGGACGCCGGGAATGCCGTGACCGTGCACGCAGAAGGTGTGGTCTGGGCGTCACCGACGGACGGTTGGGCTGCTTCGTCGATCGGGCGCGAGCTACAGGTCTTGCTCAGCCACACGGTCCACCACTATGCGCTGATCGGACTGCTGATGCGCTACCGGGGTGTCGAGCCGCCCGCGGGCTTCGGCGTTGCGCCGTCGACCTCCGCGCACCGCGCCCAGGCGGAGCGCGACGCCGAGATGGCCGAGACCGCCGAGCTGAACGAGACCGTATGTGCGAGCTGATCTGAATCCCGACCTGGAAGCGAAGCGCACCGCCTCGCAAGCTCCCGAGACCCGCGCTCCTGACCACTCGCCATCTCCAAAACGGAAGCGCTGGCTATGGGTCGCCCTCGCGCTCTACGGCATCGCACTGGCCAGCTCGCACTTCGTGCGTTTGCGGGCACCCGAGGCGCTGCCGGCTGACCGTGCCTTCCTCGATTTGCCCGCTTCGCTCACCGGCACAGGCTCCGAGGACGTCGCACCGACCGCGGGCACGCGCGGGACCACCCGAATGGCCTACCGTGCCTGGCAGGCTGAGACCCCTCGGCCGACCATCCTGCTGCTTCACGGCAGCCCAGGATCGGCCGACGACTTCCAGGCCCTCGGTGCACGGCTCGCGGAGCGCTACGACGTCATCGCCCCGGATCTTCCCGGGTTCGGTGGATCGACGCGTCGGGTCGCCAGCTACTCGATCGAGGCCCACGCCGCCTACGCCACAGCCCTCCTCGACCTGCTCGGAATCGACGCGGTACACGTGGTTGGCTTCAGCATGGGAGGCGGTGTCGCCTTGCACCTCGCAGACCGCCTTCCCGAGCGCGTTCGCTCGCTGGTGCTGCTTTCTTCGATCGGCGTCCAGGAGCTGGAGTTGCTGGGCAACTACCACGTCAATCACGCGCTGCACGGTATCCAGCTCGCTGGCATCACGGTGCTCCATCAGGCCCTCCCACACTTCGGCAAGCTCGATGGGTTCCCCCTCGATATCCCCTACGCCCGCAACTTCTACGATACCGACCAGCGTCCGCTGACACCGATCCTCGAACGGCTGGCCCAGCCGACCCTGATCGTCCATGGTGAGCACGACATGCTGGTGCCCTTCGCGGCGGCGCAAGAGAGCCATCGCCTGGTGCCGCAGAGCGAGCTGATCACCTTCGATGCCAACCATTTCATGGTCTTTCGCCAGCCGCAGGCCCTCGCCGCGCCGATCGAGGCGTTCGTGTCACGGGTCGTCTCCGGCACCGCGATCGCCCGCGCCGCAAGCACACCGGAGCGGCAAGCTCTTGCCGCGGCGCCTCGAGTGCTCGCGTCCTTTCGCGCCCAAGGCGTCACGCTCCTGGTCATCCTCGTACTTCTCGCCCTCGCCACCATGGCCAGTGAGGATTTGACCTGCATCACTGCCGGCCTTCTCGTCGCCCGCGGCAACATCGGCTTCGTACCCGCGGCCATGGCTTGCGCCAGCGGCATCTTCATCGGCGACATGCTGCTCTATGGAGCCGGCCGACTCGGTCACAAGAGCCTCAGTCGGGCTCCGCTCAAGTACCTGGTGAGCGCGGCTGCACTGGCACGCAGCCAGCGCTGGTTCGCCAAGCGGGGTCCGGCGGTGATCTTCGCCAGCCGGTTCATTCCCGGTCTCCGGCTTCCCACCTACGTGTCGGCCGGCCTGGTGCGGATGCCCGTGCGGGTCTACGCGCTCTGGCTACTTTTGCCAGTCGCCATCTGGACCCCTCTGGTGGTCGAGATCTCACGGCGGCTGGGTGACCAGTTCTTGGCGTTCTTCGAGCGATTCGAGCAGTACGCCGTGCTCGGATTCGTCGGCATCCTGGTGACCATCTGGCTGGTCATCGGTGTTGGCCAGCGCCTGCTCACCTATGGCGGTCGACGCCAGCTCCTCGGCTGGTGGCGACGTCAAATCCACTGGGAGTTCTGGCCCATTTGGCGTCTCTATCCGCCGGTGGTTGCCTACATCGCGTGGCTCGCCCTGCGCTACCGGAGCGCAACCCTCTTCACCCTCGCCAATCCAGGTCTGCCTGCCGGTGGTGGCCTGGTGGGCGAGTCGAAGTCGACGATCCTCGGCCATCTCGGCAAGCAGTGGGTGCCGCCCTTTCGGGTGCTACCCGCGGATGCGACAGTCGGCGCCCGGATCGACATGGTCGACGCCTTCATGCGCGAGCACGACCTCCGTTTCCCGATCATCCTGAAACCCAATGTCGGCGAGCGCGGCACGGGCGTGGTGAAGGCATGCACGCACGAGGACATCGAATCCTTCTGCCGCCAGACGCGTGGCGCGGCGATCGTGCAGGCCTATGTCGAAGGCCCCGAGTTGGGTGTCTTCTACGTCCGGCTGCCCGAGGAAGAGAAGGGGCGGATCTTCGCCATCACCGACAAACAGCTCCCCGAGGTGGTCGGCGACGGCCGGTCGACGATCGAGCGCCTGATTCTGGCCGACCCGCGCGCAGTGGCCATGGCATCGACCTACCTCGCCGGCCTCGCTGCTCGGATCGACGAAGTGCCCGCGGCTGGCGAAATCGTGCGCCTGGTCGAGATCGGGACCCATCGCCTCGGCGCCGTCTTCCTGGATGGCGAGGCCCACCGTACCGCGGCGCTCGAGGCCGAGGTCGAGCGCATCAGCCAGAGCCTCGACGGCTTCTACTTCGGCCGCTTCGACCTCCGCGCACCGAGCCTGGAAGACTTCCACGCCGGGCGTAACCTCAGCGTGCTCGAGCTCAATGGTGTTTCCTCCGAAGCCACCAACATCTACGATCCCGACAACAGCCTCTTCGCCGCCTACAAGATCCTCTTCGCGCAGTGGCGTCTAGCATTTGCCATCGGCGATCAAAATCGAAAGAAGGGCTTGGCGCCGCTGTCGATTCGCCAGGTCATCGCCCTGCTTCGGGCCCGCCACGGCTGACGACCCACAGCCGCCTGCCGCACCGTCGGGCTGCCGGCTGACACCGCGAGTGGCTCGGCTGGCAACCGCACACAGCGCATTGTCGCCCGTGCTGCTCCGAGCCCGCAGGGGGACTGCGGTACGCTAGGGACACGATGCGCGAGACTGGGGAGTCCGTTCCCGGGGCCGATGTCACGCGCCTGCTGCAAAGCTGGGAGCAGGGCGATCGGGATGCGGGAGATAGCTTGTTCGACTTGGTCTATCCCGAGTTGCGTAAGATCGCAGCGCGCCAGCTATTCGCCTCGCACCAAGACACGATTCAGCCGACCGAGCTGGTTCACGAGACCTACCTCCGGTTTGCCGCCAATCGACACCTTCGATGGTCGAGTCGCTTGCAGTTCTACGCCCTCGCTGCGCGCATCGCACGCCAGGTGTTGGTCGACCGCTACCGTCAGAAGAGCTCGCTGAAACGGGGTGGCGCCTTCTTCCGCTTGACCGCTGATCCCGAGAAGCTGAGCGCGGCTGGCGGCGGCATCGACCTGCTGGCGCTCGATGAGGCACTGAAGCGGCTGGCCAAGGTCGACGCGGTCGCCGCGCGCGCGGTCGAGCTTCGCTTCTTCGGCGGACTGACCATCCCAGAGATCGCACGTGTGGTCGGTGTCGGCGAGGCAACGGTGTCGCGCCGATGGCAGATGGCACGCGCCTGGCTACGCGACGAGCTTCGCTAGCGAACGCGGGAGCACGCGGACGGGCGAACGGGCACCAAGAGAGCAGGAGGAGCCGTGCAACCTCAAGACTGGCAGCGCCTGGCAAGCCTCTGGGATCGTGCGTCTCAACAGTCGGCGGACGAGCTACCCGGCTTTCTGGCCGAAATCGAGCGCGAGGACCCGAAACTGCGCAGTCAGCTCGAGCGCCTGCTGACGAGCGCGAGAGACGACTCGTTCCTCGACCGTCCCATCTTCGAGGCCCAGGCCGCCGAAGACGATCCGTGGCAAGGCAAGCACCTCGGGCCCTACCGTTTGCGCGAACGCATCGGGATCGGTGGAATGAGCTTCGTCTACCGTGCCGAGCGCGCGGACGACGAATTCGAGCGCGAGGTCGCCGTCAAGCTTCTCCAGGGCCTGTCGCATCCCAATCTCGAGCGTCGGCTGCTCAGCGAGCGGCAGATCCTCGCGCAGCTCGACCACCCCAACATCGCTCGCCTCTACGATGGCGGCACCAGCGACGAAGGCGTGCCCTACGTGGTCATGGAGCTGGTCCGCGGCATGCCGATCACCGCACACTGCCAGCAGCAGCAGCTCGGCCTCCGGGCTACCCTAAAGCTCTACCGCAAGGTCTGCGCGGGCGTACACTACGCCCATCGCCACCTGGTCGTCCACCGTGACCTCAAGCCGGCGAACATCCTGGTCAACGAGGAAGGCGAGCCCAAGCTGCTCGACTTCGGGCTCGCCAAGCTGCTCCAGGAAGGCGCCGAAGGTACACCGACCCAGACGCTGTACCGCGCGCTGACGCCGGGCTACGCCAGCCCGGAGCAAATCGCAGGGCGCACCATTACCATCGCCAGCGACATCTACTCGCTGGGTGTCTTGCTCTACGAGCTGCTGACCGGCAGCAAGCCCTTCGACCTGACGGGCAAGAGCCCGGCCGAGATCGAACGGCTGCTCGATACGCGACCGCCGCGGCTGCCGAGCGAGACGCCGCTTCCCGAGACCGCGTTCCCCATTCGGCGCCGGCTGCTGATCGGCGATCTCGACCGGATCACCCTCGAGGCGTTGGTCAGCGAGCCCGAGCAGCGCTATCCCTCGGTGGAAGCCCTGTCGGACGACATCGGCCGCTATCTCTCGGGCCAGCCGGTGCGGGCGCGTCCCAACACCTGGGGCTATCGCGCGAGCAAGTTCACGGCCCGCAACCGTGTGCCGGTGGCCCTCGCCGGCTTGCTCGCGGCCTCGATGACCGCGTTCGCCTTCAACGCCTCCGTGCAGGCACATCGGCTCGGCAATGAGCGCAACCTCGCCCTTCAGGAGCAGCAGCGCGCCGAAGAAGCGGTCGCGTTCCTCGAAGGTATCTTCAAGAGCCAGGATCCGCGCAACGAACCGGATCAGCGTATTCCCGTCAAGGATCTGATCGATGCGCAACGCGAACGCATCGAAATCGATCTCGCCGATCAACCTGACACCCAGGCCCGCCTCTACGACACGCTGGCGACGGTCTACAAACATCTCGGCTCGTATCCCGAGGCGAAGGCGTTGTTCGATCGCACCCTCGCCTTGCGCCGCCAAGAGCTCGGCGTCGACCATCCGGAGGTCGGCGCCACCCTCGGCGACCTCGGCATTGCCCACCTCCTGCTCGGTGATACCGAGCAGGCAGCAGCTCACCTGCGCGACGCCATCGCGCTGCTGACGCCACACGAGGAGAATCACGCCGACACCCTCGCCAAAGCTTTGCATCAGCAGGCGCTGGTTCTGCGCGAGACCGGCGATCTGGAAGCCGCTGAGTCGTCTCTCCGGCGAGCCTTGGACGTCTACCCGCCCAGCAACCATGCCGAACAGGCCAACGCCTTCTCGGACCTCGCTTCGATCGTTTCCATGCGCGGCGACATGGACGAGGCCGAGGCGCTCACCCGGCAAGCGCTGGCGCGGATTCGACAGCACAGCCCTTCGAGCCTGGAGGTAGCCAGCAGCCTCAACACGCTCGGGGAGATTCTGCGCAACAAGAACAGCTACGACGATGCCGAGCAGGCACTCCGCGAAGCCTTGAGCATCTTCGTACCGAGGTTGGGCGACACGGTCGAAACCGGGGCTACCTACAACAACCTGGGAGCCGTGCTGCGCGCCCAGGCCGACTTCGAAGGCGCCGCGGCGTCGTATCGCGAAGCCCTGCGCGTTTTTCGAAAGATCCACGGTGAGCGTCATCCCTTCGTGGCGATGATCTATGGCAACCTCGGGCGGCTAGCCATGGTGCTGGGCCGGCTGGACGAGGCGGAGGCCAGCATGCGCAAAGCGCTCGAGATCTTCGTCGAGAGCGTCCCGGAGAATCACCCCAACATCGGGCTGACCCGCCACAACATGGCCCGTCTGCTGCGCCTCCAAGGTCGACTGGACGACGCCTTGGCATCCTCGGACGAGGCACTCGCGGTGCTACGCACACGGGTTGACGAAGATCATGTGTGGATCACCGCAGTGCTGTCGGTCCGCGGCGCCATCCTGCTCGATCGTGGCGACCTGGAAGGGGCCCGCGCGCTCCTCGAGCGCAGCCTCGCCAACCGAACGGAAGCCCTCGGTCGTGCCGCCCCCGCGGTTGCCGAGAGCAAGGTGAGCCTGGCTCGCATGCACCGCATGCAAGGTGAACGCGAGCTCGCAGCGAAGCTCCTCGCCGAGGCGGCGACCCTCTACCAAGACAGCTTTGGCCCCACGCACCCGGATGTGGCCAACGCCCGCGCTGCGCACGCCGACACCCTGCGCTCGCTCGACCGCCTGGACGAAGCCGCAGAGACCATCGACGCCGCGCTCGAGGTGCTGCATGCGTCCCTCCCGGCCGATCATTGGGACGTGCGCCGTGCCGACCACATCCAAACGGCGATTCGCGCCCAGCGGGGTGTGCGTGGACAGTGGGAGGCACGCCTCGCCGACGGCTTCGACCAGATCGCCGAGCGGGATCGCGTGCGCGCCAGCCTGGTGCGCGAGGCCGCCGTGCGGATGAGCGAGGTCTATCGGGCCTGGAACGACACAGCGGAGCGCGACCGCTACCAGCAGATCGCCGAGCTTCGACCGTGAGCCTCACCGCCCTCGACCCCGAGCAGACGCTGCGCCGCATTGCCGAGCGGCACCACCTGCCGCCAACCCCCGCCGCGAGCGATCCTGTTGCATTGGTCTCGCGATTGGTCGCGCTCCATGCCACCGACCCGGCCACCGTCCACCTCTCCGCACACATCCGATGCGGACACGCGAGCCTGGACGAGACCGCACGGGTGATGACTTGCGCGCTCGAGACGGATCGGAGCCTGGTGCGCTGGCTCTGCATGCGACGTACGCTGCATGTCCTGCCCACCGCGACGATTCCGACGGTGCTCTCGATCTACCGCGAGCGACTCGCACGCAAGGCGCGCATCGACCAGGCGCGGTTCCTGGTCTCTGCAGGGCTGGCGCGCGAGCCGGATGCGGAGAGCGTCCTCGAGCAGACCCGCGAAGCCGTCGTCGCCGCGCTGACCGACGGCCCCGCCACCGCCACCGAGCTCGCGTCCACCGTGCCCGCCCTCGGCGCTTCGTTCCTCTACAAGCCGGACAAGCCCTACGGGGCCCGCGTGGTGATCGGCGGCCATCTCATGGGTGGGCTGGGAATCGAGGGTGCGACCGTGCGCGCACACCAGCAGGGTAGCTGGCGGAGTGGCAAGTACAACTGGGCCACCGTCACGAGCTGGCTACCGGACCTGGCGCCCATATCGCCACCGGAAGTCGCACGGCAGGACCTGGTCCACCACTACCTGGCCGCCTTTGGCCCAGCCAGCTTCGAGGACATCGTCTGGTGGACCGGCCTGCCCAAAGGGATGGTCCGCAAGGCGTTGGAGCAGCTCGGACACGCCGTCCGCGAGGTGTACGTGGGCTCTTGGCCCTCGCCTCAGCTCGTGCTCGACGCGGACCTCGACACCATCCGCAGCCCGATGGCCGAGACACCTCCGGGGGTGGCCCTGCTCCCCGGCTTGGACCCGACGATCATGGGCTACAAACAGCGAGAGCGCTTTCTCGAGCCCTCGTGGACGAGCCAGCTCTTCGATCGCAATGGCAACGCCGGACCGACGGTCTGGTGGCACGGGCGGGTGATCGGAGGCTGGACACAGCGCCACGACGGCAGTATCGCCTGGCGGCTCCTGGCACCCTGCCCGGAAGCGGAAGTATTTGTTCGCGAGGCGGCCGAAGCCCTCGAACGGGCACTCGGCGACGAGCGGGTCATGCCGCGCTTTCCCGCGCCTCTGACCAAGGCGCTACGCGACGCGCCGCGTCAGGGCAGCTAGTCGAATAGGTGGTCGAGGGCACCGGGCGTGCCGTCGTTCGGCGCGGGCACCAGGTCCAGGGTCCGAGCCAGCGCGTTGTAGACCTCCACGCTCGCGAAACGCTCGACCACGACCCCATCGCGGAACACGGGGCCGGCGGCGATGAAGATGCCGTGCATTCGCGGATCCGCGGGATCCTGTCCGTGGTCGCCCTTGATCATCGTCTCACCGTGGCGCGCGAGCCAGTCGCGGGTGGCGACGTGCCAGCCAACGTCCGGAACACCGATGATTGGTGCCACTCTCGGCCCGGTGCCGAGGTGGAAGCGGCCGGGCACTTCGTCCTTGCGATAGACCGCGAGCCGCGGGTGCGCGCCGCGCAGCGCCTCGAGCAGCATGGCTTCGCGACCCGGGCCGGGAACGATCTGCATGAAGGCTCCCGACTCGAAGAGCTCGCCCTCTTCGAGACGCACATAGTCGTCGACGATGACCACCCGCTCGGGGCCCACCGCGGCCATGCCGTGATCCGACGTCACCACGATGTTGACCTGTGTCTCGAGGCCGCGCTCCGCGATGCCGGCGAGCAGGTCTCCCAACCTGTCGTCGACTTCCCGAACCGCAGCCCGCGTCTCGGCAGCTTCGGGGCCGTGGTCATGGCTCGTGTCGTTGGGATCTTGAAAGTAGAGCGTGATCAGACGTGGCCGCTCGCCGGGAGGCAGATCGAGCCAGGCGAGCACCTGAGCGACACGGTCGCGGTAGGCGTAGCTCTCGTCCCAGCGATGCCAAAAGGTCGGGCGCACGCCGGCAATCTCGGTTTCGGTTCCCGGCCAGAACATGGCGGCACTGATCAGTCCAGCCTTCTCGGCGGTGACCCAAATCGGCTCACCTCCCCACCACCGGGGATCTTCCACAGCATCTCGATCACCGAGCTGAAACTGGCTTTCCAGTGTCGGATCGAGCATGTTGTTCGAGATGATGCCGTGGTTGCCGGGGTGAAGGCCAGTCACAGTGGTGTAGTGGCTCGGGAATGTCTTGCTCGGGAAGGCAGGGATCAGACCCTTCGCCCGCACGCCCCGTGCCGCCAGGGCACGCACGTTCGCAGCCTCCGGCCAGTCGACATAGTCCCAGCGGAAACCGTCGAGCGAGATCAAAATCGTAATGGTGGCGTCAGCCTTGGCCGATGAATTCAGCGCCCGCGTACCTTGCGGAGACCGGCACGCCGCAACGAATACGGCGAGCACCACAGCGGCCCAAAGCCGGCGGGTTCTCGCGCTCATGGCGGCGAATGGCGCCAGCCGAATGAAGAGACCGGGATGAAGAGGCCAGACCAACCTAGGAAGGCGTCTGCTCGAAACGGCAGGTGAGGAAGCAGCGAGACGCGAACAGGGCGCTCCGGAATCACACTGACGGATCACGCGATCGACTCGAGCTCGGGCTCCCAGTCGAAGAGGCGCGATCCGTCCGCCGGCTGGTCGAGAATCTTGAATACGCAGCGGCCGTGTCCGTCTTGGAAGCGCTGGGTTCGTACCACTTTGCGACCGAGCAAGCGTCGGAGCACCGAAACCGTGACGCTGCAAAGCGCCGGTCGGCGGCGCGCAACCTCGAGATACGGGCAGTTGGTCTCGACCAGCTTGGTGCTGCCATCTTCGCCGTACTCGAGATGGCAGAACGGATCGTCGTCCTTGTAGATCCCGGTCAGCAGCTTCAGCCTTGCTTCGAGGGGCAGGTTGCGGACGACCCCCGCCCACTCTTCGACTTTGCGCTCGGCAACGATCTCGAGGAGTCTCTGCACCGCTTCCGGCCCGAACTCGTCCATGGCAGCGTCGATGAGCTGCACGGAGAGCTCGTCGTACGCCTTGGGGAAGAGGTGATCACCAGCCGCGGTGAGGCTGAAGCTGCTGCGCGGCCGGCCGGGCCCCCCGGAGGTTCGGACGACTTGCCGACCGACCCATCCGTCGAGCTCGAGTTGCGCCATATGCTGGCGCACCGCCTCGTAGGTAATGGTCAAACGCTCGGCCAACTCGGCAATGGAGCGCGGTCCGCCGGTCTTGAGCGCGACGAGAATCTCGCGCCGTGGCTCACTCATCGCATCGAGGCTGGGTGTATCGCTCATGAACGCTCCTCTGACTCAACCCCCACGCCATGACGAAAGACCAACTCACCGCCGAGCCAGCCACCGATGGTCGTGACCACGACACCCAAGCCTGAAACCATGCAAGCGGCCATCGGTGGTGTCGGTGCCTCCAGCTGCCCGCGGCGTAACCAAAGACTCGTGAAGAAGATTCCTGTGGCGAGCATCATCGAGATCATATGACGCCATGCTACCGCTTCCGCAGGATGATCGGGCTGGACACGACCGAAGTCCAACAAGCCGGTCACCATGACCGGCAAGGAAGTGGCCAAGCCAAGAGCCAGCATAGCGAAAGCGAATTCACCCCACTTCGGGTCGGGACGGAAGAAGGCCACGACATCCCAAACACTGGCCCCGACCCAAAATGCCACGGGCAGCCCGGCCAGCATGGCATGGACCGGGTGTCCTCGAATGCGCAGCCCGCGGCCGTGAGTTGGCGATTCGCTCATCAGAGAATCGCGAGAAGCAAGGTCACGACACCAGCCACCGCGACCAACGCGTGAATCACGACGGCTGGCGAGGGCGCGCGCTTCGCACGCAGGTGGAAGGAGAATAGGAAGAACCCACCGAGCGCGGCGACGACAAGCAGGAGGGCGGAGAGCGGAAGCCGCGCCGGCACCGGCTCGGAGCCAAAAACGACCAAGCCCAACAACACCAAACCGGTGGCACCTGCCGCCCCGTGAGCCAGGCTTACGGGCATCGGAAGGGACTGCCCCCGAAAGTGAGCCGCGGCCAGAATCAGTCCACCAACAGCGGCACCGGCAAACACGAAAAGTGCGATAGTCGCCATCTCGAATCGCTCCTCAGTCTCGCGTGGCCGAGCCAGCAGGTGGCCACGCCTTCGTGCCGGCCATCTACCCTCAGCCCTCGTTGTATGGTGCTGAGAGCTTGGCATTTTTTATCAATTAAAACAATGTATTACTTGTTTTTTGTTTGCAACACGTTTCTTATCAGTTGCGGACCTAGGAAGCGAATTCTTCGAGCCACGACGAATCGCGAGCAGGGACGCGGGTCGTGAAAGGCAATCTCAGACCAGGCTTCAGTCGCGCAGCCTACGCAGGTCGGCCACCAGGACGCGGGCAGATTGCCAGGCAACAGCTCTGGCGACGGCACATCTCGGCCCCGTTTTCAGAGCTGACCGACCGCGACCGACAAGATTCAGCATCAGGGGAAGTAGCCACTGACGGTCTTGGCCTTGAGGCCCTTGACCCCCACGTCGACCTCGATCCTGCGAAATCCCGCATCGCGACTCGCAGATTGGTACGCGAGCAGATACTGGGATCGCATCTCCTCCTGGATCCGCTCGTACACCTTGCCGAGCGCCGCCACGCGACTGATCGTGAAAAACCCGCCGCCGGTCTCGGCAGCCAGCTTGCGCAGCTGGATTCGGGTGTCATTCGCCCCCGCCGGCAGCGACAGCGCGATGATGTAGAGCGAAACACCGGCGTGACGGGCGAAGTTCTGTACTTCGACGAAGCCATACTCACTCTTCGAGTCTTCCCCGTCGGTGAGCACCACCAAGGCACGCTTGCCGGTCAAGCCGCTCATGTAGTGGAGGCCGAAGATCAACGTATCGAAGAGCGCGGTCTCCCCTTCGGCCTTGAGGTTCGCCAGGCCGCCCGCGAGGATGGTGTGGTCGTTGGTGAAACGGACCTGCAGGGTTGGCGCGTCATTGAAGGTGATGACCGCGGCCCGATCGCGCTCGGTGATGACCTCATCGAGGAAGCGATACGCGGCCTTCTCGACGTCGCGCACCTCCTCGATCATCGAGAGCGACGTGTCGAGCACCAGGGTGGCGTGGATGGGCAGATCGCGCACCAGCTCGAATCGGCGGATCGTCTGCGGCTCACCGTTCTCACGAACCGAGAAGTCGGCTGCGGAGAGTCCCTCCACGAAGTTGTCACCCTTGCCGACCACGGAGGTGAAGAGCTCCACCAACTCCACGTCCAGCTCTTCCTGCACATCGGGCGCGTTGATCAGCACCGTGTCTTCTGCCTCGGCGCCGCCGACCAGGTAAGCGACCACTCGGAGCCAGGACAGATCGCCGGAGCCGTCGAGCAGAATCGGCTGCTCGAAGGGCGGCTGGTAGAGGGTAGCGAGGCGCAGATCGTTCAAGAACAGCTCGACACGGTCGAGCCGCTCGCCTTCGGGTACTTCGACCGCGGCACGGAAATGGAGGCTGCGCCGGTAACGCCGACCCGCATGGGGCTCGATCACGCGCACGGCAAAGCGATGCGGGCCGATGTTGACCGGAACCTCGTCACTGGCCAGCTCGGCGCCGTCTTCGTCCAGGGCCGTGGCCCGAACGCTGTGGGGGCGCGGCGCATTGCCCAAATCGAGCTCGACACTGAACGGCGGCCGTGACTTGGTGAGAATCGGCTTGCCATCGAGGGCGAAGACGACTCGATCAATGCCGTCGCCACGGGTCCGCGCGACCAGGCGCAGCTTGCCAACGGTCAGCACGCGCGGCGGCTGCACCAGCTCGATCGCATGGTCGCCCGTTCCGATGCCCGCCGTCGCCTCTTTGAGCCGGTCGCCGAGCCAGACGTCCGCGATCGCCTCGCCTTGCTCGGCAGGTGGACTGGCGACCGCCTGCGCTTGATCGTCGAACGTATCGTCCGGCGCGGTGCCCGGGAGGCCGACCGCGGTGGCTGTCGCACGCGCGATCCGCGGCACGTCGACTTCTCGCCGGTCGCGAAACACGCGTCCGGAGGTCAAATCCTGCACCTTGACGATGACCGTGTACGTACCGGGGCGCAGATAACGCTGGACGATCAGCGGCAATGCTTCGGTGCCGCTGACGTTGTCTTCTGGCATGTCGAAGCGATAGCGAAAGCGCTCGAACAACTCCCCCCGTGCGACCACCTCACCGTCGACCAAGAATCCATAGGCACGATGCGCGCCACGCACTGCCGGCTCGGCCGCCGAACGCGGCACGCGCACGACTCCCTGCACCACCGTCCGGCTTTGGTAGCGCCCGGGAAAGACCCAGGCGATCGAGGCTTCCAACGCTTCACTCTCCGGATCGAGATCCGTCGAGCGATCGCGCAGCGCCAGCACCCACTCGTCGGAGGGCGCGGGCGGCATCAGCGAATCGACCCCGCTGATCACCAGGGCACTCTGAATGCCATCGAGAATCATGCTGCCCCGCGGGCATCGATCGTCGATCGCTCGGGTGATGACGGCATCGTCGAACGTGGACGACAGCACGCCGGGCACGGTCAGCGCGCGCAAACCTTCGGTCGGTCGCCAGAGGCGGTGGGCGCCCTGGCCGCGGGCACGCGTACCCACGAAAACCAACGACACCATGTGCCCGACGCCACCTGCGCCGCGGGGGTAAGTCCAGACCTCGAGCGGACGGAGCAAGTCGCTGCACGCCGCGTGCACCACACGCGGAGGCTCCCCGAGCATCAGAAACGCCTTGGCACGTTCCCCTTCCAAGTCCTCGAACCGCTCCAGCGCCAGAGCCGAGCGTTCTTGCCAGGTCTCGCGCAGCTCGTTGACACGGGTGTCTGGAAACGGGTCACGCGCCCGCCAGAAGCGACGCACGAAATGGTCGCGTTGGTAGTCTTCCTTGAGCGACAGGAAGACGTCCCGCTCGACTGCGCTGATCAGCGGCGCAACAGACTGTAGGAACGTGCGGTGCCGCGGAGCGACGTGGACCAGCTCCGCGTCTTCGGCCAACTGATCGGGGTCGATCGACGCCTTCTCCCGCTGGTTGCGGTCTGCCGAGCGATCACCCCAGACGGTTCCGACCAGGAGCCCGGACGCCAGGCTGACGAGCACCACCACAGCCCACCAGCGCACGCCGGCGCCAGGCGAAGCTGTGGCCGCCAAGCGCTTCTGCTCAGCGTTCACGACCCCTTCTCATGGGCGAATGGGACTCACGAATGACCGAGCCTCACCAGTGGCTGGATCTTCTGGAGACCGGTGCGCGGACACACCGGGGCTTCATCGACGCGGCTACGCTATGGATAGTAGCCGCGGATGGTCTTGACTTGAAGCCCTCGGCGCGTGGTTTCCAGCTCGACGCTGCGGAATTTCTTCGAACCGGTGACGTTCGATGACTGGTACGTGATCAGGTAGCGGGACCGCAGCTCACGCTGAATCGCGTCGTAGACCGCGCCCAGCTCGGTGGTGTTGTCGATGAAGAAGGTGCGCCCGCCTGTCTCGGCAGCCAGCTTGTTGAGCTTGCTGCGCGCGTCGAGGTTGCCCCGCGAGAGGTCCAGGCCGATCGCATAGATGGTGACACCCGCCCGTCGGGCGTATTCGATCGCGTCGTCCCAATCGAACTTGCTCGACTCGTCCTTGCCGTCCGAGAGCAGCAGCACGGTGCGCTGCCCTTTGACGCCGTTGAAGTAGTAGAGGGTGTAGATCAGGCTGTCCCAGAGGGCAGTGCCGCGTTCGGCCTTGAGCCCGGCAAGCCCGGCTGCCAAAGAGGTCGTGTCGTTGGTGAAGGAAACCGCGAGGTTGGGGTGGTCGTTGAAGGTGACCACGGTCGCCCGGTCCTTCGGCGTGATCGCTTGCTCGAAGAAGGTGAGCGCCGCACCCTGGGCGGCGGCCAGGCGCGACTCCATGGACGCTGAAACATCGAGCATGATCGCCGCGTGGATCGGCAGGTCCCGGACCTGCTCGAACCGTGCGATCTCCTGCGGCACGCCGTCCTCGGCCACGATGAAATCTTCCTGGACCATGCCCTCGACCGGCCGCTTGTCCCCATCGAGAACGGTCGTAAACATCTCGACGTAGTTGATGTCCAGCGACTCGACGTTGTCCGGCGCGTTGACAAAGACCAGGTCTTCAGTCGCGCTACCATCCGGCGTGTAGGCCACCGCGCGAACGTAGGCGACCGGCTCGTTCTCGGGCAGCACGATCGGCTGGACATAAGGCGGCTGGTAGACGGTCGAGACCAGGGTCTCGTTGAGGTAGAACTCGACCCGCGCAATGCCTTCGCCCTCGGGCGCCTGAGCCTGGGCCTCGGCCCGCAGACTCCCGACGTAGCGTTTGCCACGGCGCGGCTCGACCAGCTGCACGGCAAAGCGATGTCGGCCCCCGTTGAGCAGCACTTGATCTGCCGCCACTTCCTCGTTCGCTTCGTCACGGGCTTCGACGCGCAGGGTTCGCGCACGGGGCACCGCACCAAGATCGAGCTCGACACTAAATGGCGGCGAGCGCTTGGTGAGCACGGCATCCCCGTCAAGCAGGAAAGTGACGGTGTCGATGTCCGTACCGGTGGTCATGGCGTCGATGCGGACGAGGCCGGTCTGCCACTCGCCGACCAGCGGCGCGATGGTTACGGTCGTCTCACCGTTGCGCAGCGCGGCATTGGCTTCGGCGAGGATTCGTGCGGTCTCACTGTCCACGGGCGGCGGCGGCGCCGTGCCGACCTCCGGAACGTCGATGGTGCTCTGGTAGCGATGCATTCGACCGCTGCCGAGATCCTCGATCCGCAGGATCAAATCGTACGTTCCCTTCCGAACCCGCCGCTCGAAAATCAGCGGCAGGCCAGCGCCCTCGCGCAGGCCTGCGCCAGCCTCGGCGGCGGCGATCTGATCGGCAACCTCATTGCTCGGAAACTTGTACTGCACCCGGAAGTTGTCGTGAAGTTTGCCCTCCGCGAGTAGCTCGCCCGTGATCAAGAGGTCATACGCGCTGAAGTTCCCGAGGACCTCGGGCGCGAGATCGGCGATCGACGCGAGCACCGCGATCTGCACCACGGTTCGCGACTGATAGCGCCCCGGGAAGGTGACGTCGACTTCGGCCGGGAAGAGCTCGACGCCTTCGGGAAGATCGGTCGTATACGCCTGGAACGACGCGACCCACTCGCCCTTGGGCCGCTCCGCGGGCCGCGCGAGCTGCGCCTGAACGGTGGCTACGCCATTTGGCCCCAGATTCTGGAGGAAGTTGAGCGCCGTCGCGACCGCTTCACCGTCGATACAGCCATTGGCAATCTGCTGGAAGGTGATTCTTCCGCTCACCGCGAGGTCGCCGATGCCATCGAGCGGATGCCACATTCTCCAGGTGCCGAGACCGAAGGCCCGGTAGAAGAGGATGAGGGTGTCGCCCCCATAGTAGTCGCGGCTGCTGTAGAACCACACCTCGGTGGGGAAGAGGTCGGCGCAGCGGACCTCGACGCGGCCGCTCGGCTCGCCCTGGAGCAGCCAGATCTGCGACCGCTCGTCATCGAGATCGCCGAACAGCTCGGCAGCCTGTCGTTGCCGCGCTTCCCAGGTCTCCCGCGCCTCGTTGCGACTGGTCTTCGGATAGGGATCCCGCGCCTTCCAGAACCGTTCGATGAAGGCGTCGCGCTGGTAGTCCTTGCCGAGCTCGAGAAAGACCTGGCGCTCGGCCTTGGTGATCAGCTTGTCGACACTGTGGAGCCACTGCTGGTACGCCTCCGGAAGCTGATCTTCCGGTTTGTCACCTTTCTTGGCACTGACGACGGTGGCCGCGAGCGAGAGGACGACCAGCATGGCCAGGATCCGCCCGAGATCCTTCCACGATCGCGACACCTTGCAAACAGACAGATGCTTCATCCAAATCATCATACTTCTCCGGCATCGTACGTCTCCGGGGCGAACGGCAGCAATCGAGGCGGGACGAGCAACCGCCCGGGCGCGTCCAGTGGCAAGGGACCGGCCGCGGCGTGCCCGCGCGCCCACCACCATACCGGGCGGGTTCGAGCTGAGCTTGTTCGCGTCGGGCACCACGGCCCCCTCCCTTTGCAGCATAGAATCAAGCGTCATGCCTGAAACGCCTACGCCCACGGCTCAACGTCCACCGCCAGCCTATTTCGACCACAACGCCACCACGCCGATCGATCCGCGTGTGCGGGACGCCATGCTGCCTTGGCTCGACGCCGAGCACGGCAATCCGTCATCCGCCCACCGCTTCGGTCGTGCCGCGGCCGCGGCCGTGGCCACTGCCCGGGAACAGGTCAGCGCGTTGCTCGGTGGCGCCCCGGAGGAGATCGTCTTCACCTCGTCGGGCAGCGAAGCCAACAACGCCGTGATCGCCGCGATCGCCGAAGCCCATCGCTTCACTGGCCATCTCATCACTTCGAGCCTCGAGCACCCTTCGGTGCGCGCCGCGGCTGGCCGTGCCGAGGCTGCCGGCATGACGGTCACCGAGCTGGCGCCCGACGCGCGAGGGCTGGTCACGGCCGACGCTGTCGGCGCAGCGCTGCGTGACGACACGCGGCTGGTGTGTGCCATGGTCGCCAACAACGAGGTCGGAACCATCCAGCCGGTGGCGGACGTGACGCGGGTCTGCCGCGACCATCCGGAGGGCAAGGCGGCGGATTCGGCAGCGGGCGTACCGGTGTTGTCGGATGCGGTTCAGGCGGTCGGCAAGATTGCAGTCGACGTCCGCGCGCTCGGTGTCGACTACCTGGTAATCGGGGGTCACAAGTTTCATGGTCCCCACGGTGCCGCCGCCCTGTGGTTGCGCGAGGATGCAACGTTCTCGCCGATGCTGGTCGGCGGCGGCCAGGAAGATGGTCGCCGATCGTCGACTGAGAACGTACCGGCGATCGTCGGGCTCGGCATCGCCGCCGAGCTGGCGCGCCGCGAGCTCGAAGCGCGCGACCGGCTGCTGCGCGGCTTGCGTGACCACTTCGAGCGACGCCTCGCCGAGATTCCCACCGCCACCGTCCACTGCACCGACTCGCCTCGCCTCCCACACACCTCGCACATCGCACTGACCGGGCGCATTGGCCAGGATCTGATGATGGCCCTCGATACCCGCGGTATGGCCGTCTCGATTGGCGCGGCGTGTCATGCCGGCAAGCCCCGGCCGAGTGTCGTGCTGACTGCCATGGGTCTGCCCGTGAGCGAAGCGGTGGCGTCGTTGCGCATCAGCTTTGGCATCACCAACACCGAGTCTGAGGTCGATCGCCTGGTCGACGCACTGAAGTCGATCATCACCGCAGCCTAGGGTCCGAGCCACGGCCAGGCTCGCCTCAGCTGACCGAAGGCGGTGCGGCTGCCAAGCCGAGCAGCTCGCGCAGAGCCGTGGGATTCGACTCGAGATAGAAGGCGGCTGTGACCAGGGCACCGGCGACCAGCAGTGTGACGAACACGCCGACAGGCCAGCGCTGTCGAGCGGCAGCATCTTCGTCAGCCGTGGCGATCTCGGTCTCGGGCGTGCTGGCTGCCTCGTCGATCTGGGTCTGCTCTGCGAGTTTCCGCGTGACCAGCTTCGACACATAGACCGTGACCGCCAGCGTCGCGAGCAGGCCGGCAACGAGCGCCAGCCACTCCCAAACCGTCCGCTCACGGCTGGCACCGGCAAGCTGTTCGACGGTGTAGCCGATGTAGACGTAGAGAAACGTGCCGGGCAGCATCGTCAGCCAGCTCGTCACGATGCAGGGCACGAAGCGAATCGGGGTCATCCCATAGAGGTAGTTCTGGACGTTGAAGGGCACCAGCGGAGACAGTCGCAGCATCGCGACGATCTTCCAACCGCCCTCGGCGATCGCTGCATCGATGGCCCGCAACTTGGGCTGTGATGCGAGCATCGTGGCCACCTTGTTGCGCAGAAGGTAGCGGGCGAGGAAGAACGCCAGCGCCGCACCCGCGATCGAGCCCACCGACACCACCGCAGTCCCCAAACCCAGGCCAAAGAGCACGCCCGAGAGGGCGGTGAGCGCCGACGCCGGCAGCATGAAGACCGAGGCGATGGCATAGATCCCGGCATAGACCGCCGGCCCCCACACGCCGAGACTCGCGACCCAAGCTTGCATACGCTCGGACAGCTCTTCGATCGGCAGCGTCCGAAGGATCATGACAAGGGCCACGAGCGCGACCGCGATCGATGCCAACCGTAGTGTCGGTGCCCAGCGCTGCGCGCTTGCTTGCAGGCTCATGATTCGTTTCCCTTGCCAGATTGCTCGATGCTGCGTGAGGCGCTGCACCTTCGCCGTGGGCGCGCGCGGCTGCCCGCCGCCCGTGTAGTAAGCAGTACGGTCGCGCCGCCTGGCATGGTTCTCCTGGGACCCGCCAATCTCACACTCGAAAAAGATCTGCTGTAACAAATGCAGGCGGTGAGTCGTTTCCTTTTTGTGAACGGACCTACTGGAGACTTACCATGAAAGCCAATCGAACCTTCCTCTTCCGTACGACTGCCATCGCCATCTGCACCCTGCTGCTGGCTACCCTGGGCGCCGTGTCTGCTTCGGCATCCGCCGAGCACTGGATCCACGTACGGGTCGAGAACGGCGACAGCGACGGCGAAGTCGTCACCGTGAACCTGCCGCTCTCGCTGCTCTCCGCGGCGGCGGCGATGATCCCCCAAGAGTTCTTGGACGAGGCCCAGAACGAAGCTCAGCTCGCCCTCGACGACGTCGAGCTGAGCTGGACCGATCTGCGCAACATGTGGGACCAGATTCGCAACTCCCCCGATGCCACGTACATGACCCTCCAGTCTGAGGATCAGAATCTCCGAGTCTGGAAGGAAGGCAACTTCCTGCGGGTCGGAAGCAACGAGGGTAGCTACCAATCCGACACCGAGATCGATGTCAGCTTCCCGCTGGCCGTCGTGGACGCCCTGTTCTCGGGCCCGGACAACCGCCTCGACGTGGCCGCAGCGCTGCAAGCCCTGGCGGACTACGGACCGGGCAACCTGGTGTCCGTGCGCGACGGCGATCAGACCGTGCGCGTGTGGGTGGACGACCAGAACGAGTCGAGCAACCGCTGAGCCCTGGCGAGCTCTTCACGAAAAAATCAGCATCCGGCTGGAACAAAGTCAACGAGCGAACCGTAGGCCCTAGGAAAGGGAGAACACCATGAGCGCGAATCAACCGAATCACACACGCCCCGCCTCGCGCCGCCGCTGGCCGCGGTTCCTGATCATTGCCATGCTGGTGATGCTGATGCCCTTCGTCGTGGTGGCAACCGCCATCGCCGCGACCGGCACGGTCACCGTCCGGGTCCACGATCGCAGCGCCGACGGAGTCAACCTGGTCATTCCGGTACCAGCCCTGCTGGTCGACGTCGCGGCCTTCGTGGCGCCACACATCATCCCGGACGATGCCCTGGCCGATGTTCGCCGCGAGATGGAGCCTTTCCGGGAAGGGCTCATCGCCATGGTGGATGCGATCGAAGACTGCCCGAACGGTACCTTGGTTCACGTGCAGAGCGCCGGTGACGACGTGCTGGTCACCAAGTCGCGAGGACGGTTCCGCGTCCAGGTCGACAGCTCGGACGTCGATGTCGACGTCTCGGTGCCAGCACGCTTCGCCCGGCGCGCGCTCCAGATGGTCGATCTGATGTAAGTCTGCCCGATGGTAGAGGAGGGTGCCCGCACGCGGGCACCCTCTGGTCATGCGATGCCCGCGCTGCGACGTTCCGCAGACTCGCGGGCTTTCTTTTTGCCCGCAGATCCTTTCGCCCGTCTCCGAGCCCGCTTGCCTCCACCTTGCTCGGCCCGCCCATCGCGCGACGCTCCTTCAGCGACCTGCGAAGGATCCGCGCCCCCCACGACCACCACCAACTCACCTTTGATGCCCGGGCGCGCCGCGAATCGTTCGTGGACTTCGCTCAGGGTGCCGCGCACGGTCTCCTCGTGCAGCTTGGTCAGCTCGCGACAGACCGCGGCCGGCCGGTCGCCCCAGATGGTCAGAGCATCTTCCAGGCTCTTGAGTAGCCGATGCGGGCTCTCGAAGAAGATCAGCGTGTGGTCGAGCCCCGCGAAGCGCTCGAAGAAGCGCTGCCGGCGGCCACCCTTGGGAGGCGTGAAGCCGAGAAAGGTGAAGGGGTAGGGCGGCAGGCCGGAGACCACCAAGGCCGTGGTCACAGCCGACGCACCCGGCAGGGACTCGACCCGCGCGCCCAGGCTGATCGCCTCGCGCACCAGCACGTATCCGGGATCGGACACCAACGGCGTCCCCGCATCCGAAAGAACGGCCAACGTCTGGCCATCCGCGAGCGCCGCACGCAGCTTCGGCAGCCGCTGCCGCTCATTGTGGTCGTGCATGGATACGAGACGCTTGTCGAGCCCGAGATGCTTGAGCAGCCGCCCGCTGTGTCGCGTGTCCTCACACACGACCAGATCGGCTTCCGCCAGCGCATCGCGGGCCCGTGGTGACAGATCGCCAAGATTGCCGATCGGCGAGCTGATCAACTGCACCATCCCAAGATTTGCAGACTCACTCACAAGGTTCTCCACTCGACCTGCGTGATGGCCACGCGACGCCGGTACGACGTCAGGCTCCGGACCCGAGCGTACCCCGAGACAACCGGTTCCACTCCACGCGCGCGACCGATCCGTGTCGCGGAGGACTCTTGTGTACGGAGGGTACGGGCCCTGATTTCCGCTTCGTGGCGCGCGTCGGCGTCTGCCGATAGGCCTGGCGGCTTGGGGGAACGCACGGGGCCGGAGTAGTCTTCTCGACACCATGCACGCCCGTTCTTCCATGCTTCTGGCGCGGCCAGCCTTCCTGTTCGGCGGACTGGTCCTCACGCTCGGCCTCGGATGGTCGCCGTCGGTTCTCCGCGCCGAAGAGCAGCCGGCCTCTCGGTTCCTGATCGACCGGATCGCCGCGGTCGTCGACGAGACGCCGATCCTGCTGTCCGATGTCGAGCGCGCGATCGCCTTTGGGCTGGTCGCAGGCCGGGACCAGGAAGCCGCCGACGCCTATCGCCAGCGTGTGCTCGACGGATTGATCGACCAGCACGTTCGGCTGCGCGACGTTCGACGCTTCGAACGCGAGTCGATCGATCCGCAAACCCTTCGAGAGCAGGTCACCGCGATCCGGGCGCGCTTCCCCGACGCAGGCGCCTTCGAAGCCCGCCTCGAAGCACTCGGCATGACCGAAGCCGGCCTCGAAGCCCTCCTCGCCGATCAGCTCCGCGTTCTGCACCACGTCGAGACACGCCTGCGCGCCCGGGTCTTCGTCAGCAACGAAGCCATCCAACAGCACTTCGACCAGGAAGTCACCGTCCAGGCACGCGCGGCGGGCCAGCCCCAGCCGCCCCTCGAGGCCGTCCGCGACGCCATCCGAGCCTTGCTCACCGAGCGCCTGCTCGACCAAGAGATCATTCACTGGACCGAAGAGCTGCGCGACCGCGCCGACATCACCATCCTCCTCCAACCCACCGAACGCCCTCTCCCTCCCGTCACCAGCATCCGCACACCCGACTAGCGAAGAGCCGCAGCGCACCCGGAGAAGACAGCCGTAGAGCCCGGGTCTGGCGACACGGAGCTGCCTCAGCCTCCGGACGCTGCGCGATTTGCCAGGCGGACCTCGGCCTCCGGTACGTTCTTGCCGCACGAGATTTGGGTCGCTGGAGAAAGTATGAAGGGATTTGGATCCGGGTGGCGTGAACTTGAGTAGGAAGGCCCGCATGCGGCCGCCGATTCACTCTCGTTCTTCCCGAAAGGATCCAAGCCATGTGCTCCCGTCAAACCGCTGCCGCCCTGATTGTCTCGCTGTCTTTCATCCTGCACGCTCCTGGCCCATTGCTCGGGGAGGCGCTGCCCGGGCTCGAGGAGGCTCGCCATCTCGCCCTGGAGGAAGCCTCTGGAGAGACGGGAGTCGGCATCGAAGACTTGGTCGTGGGTGCCGAGGTCACGCGCTTGACCCGTGAAGGAGAAGCCATCGCGGTATTCAAGATCTCCGAAGCAACTGGCGAGGCCATGACGGAAGTCGCCGTCTCCCTGGAAGGCGCCATCGTGGACCTGGACGCGCTGCGCGAGATCGACTTCTTTGACGCCCTCGAAACGACCAAGATCAGCCCAGATCTGGTCGCGGCGATGGACGAGAGGCCTCAGGACGCTCGCAAGGTGATCGTCTGGCTTGCCGAGCTGGAGACCTTCCAGCCGTTACCGATTCCCGAGCTCGACTCGGTTAGTGAAACAGACATCGATGCTTTCGATCAGGCCAACGGTGAGGCCCTCCGGGCTCATCTTGCTCCGCTCTTTGGAGCGTTCGAGGAGCGTCTCTCGATGCTGGACCTGGCGAGCGACCACAGCACCAACGCTCCGATCGTCTGGACAGAGGCCCGGGCTGAAGAGATCGCCGAGATGGCGACCTGGCCGGAAACGGCGTACATCTACCTGAGCCACTCGATGGAACCGTATATGAACGTGGCCCGCGAGGCCGTATTCGCAGATTTCGTCCACAACACCGGGAACTTGGGGGCGTTCGGCAGGGTCGGCATGGTCGAGTGGGGTGCCCCCCTCGTGGCCCTCCCTGGCCTTCTCGCACCCCACGGCTGGCACTTCAAGACGCACTACCAGAAGAGCAACTGTCGGACCGGTAGCGAGCATGCGAGCAATGTAATGGGCGTACTCCGGGCCCAGGATGCCACCCACAAAGGCATCGCCCCACGATCCAACGCGCGGGCGGGTGCCGCGTGCTCATGGGACGAGACGGACCTGACAAAGACCGCGGACATCATCATTGACAAAGGCAGCCACGTCATCAACTTCAGTTGGGGCCGAATGTCGGGTGGCAGCCTGAGCTCTGCCGATCGATACGTCGACTACGTCACCCGTACCCGATACCGCACCTTCGTGGCTGCCTCAGGTGATTTCGGTGAATTTGGCCGCCTCGGTTTTCACATGGTCTCTTCCCCTGCGACCGCCTACAGCGCACTTGCGGTGGGTTCTTTCGACGATAAGGGCACAGCGAGTCGTGGCGACGACCGGATCGTCTCGGCGTCATCCTTTGGATCTCCGATTTCGCGGCGTGGTGATCGGACGAAACCGGATCTCGTGGCACCGGGATACCGTCTGACGGTTCCCAGCCACGGTTCCGCCGGTTGGATGGAAGCCACCGGCTCCAGCGTAGCCACGCCCATCGTGACCGGCACCGCGGCTCTCGTCCTGCATGCACAGCCTTGGATCTACTTCTTTCCGGAGGCTCTTCGGGCAGTGCTGCTCACGTCCGCGAACCACGATCTCCGCGGGACGACCACCAAAGACCGCATGGGCTTCGGCGGAATTGATGCCGACGCAGCGGTCGACACGGCCGACCGGTCCAAGGGCAACTGGGGCTCCTTCTTCTCGTCGTGCGGCCCGAGGAGGGTCGATACCGTGGCCACCGTGGCCCTGGAGCAAGGGAGTCTCTTCCGCGCCGCCATAGCCTGGACGGCCAATCCCGCGTTCCCAGCCAACCCGACCTACGCTCTCACTCCTGGTGCGGACATGGATCTCCTGCTGGTCGATTCCAGCGGGCGCACCCTCGCCTTCTCCGATTCCTTCGACAACACCCATGAAGCGTTGGAATTCTGGAGCCCCTCAGACCAAGTTGCGACCCTCAAGGTTCGACGTGTGAGCTGCACCATGGACCCTGGCAACGTAGGCTGGGCCTGGTTCAACGATGCCTTGGACTGAGATCTCGATCTTGTGAACGCTAGCGTTCCTCCAGATTCGCCGAGCATTGGGTTGGCTGGCCGGCAAGCAGGTGTCCGGCACCATTGCGTCTGGAATGGACTCCGACCTGGACCTCGATCATCCGTGTTTGGCGTTCGAGGTCCGGGAGGGTGACTGGATGCACGCCCCCAGGGGCCCATTTCGGCACGGTTTCGCCCTCAGCCGGAGCCTAGGCGTCAAGAGAGGTGGTGTCACGGATCGCCCGTTGGCGCGCTGAGGCTCGATCCGATTCCGGCTTGGCGGCACGTCGCCGGAGGTCAGGATCGAGCGAGGATCCCTCCGTCGTCACCGACGTGATGAGACCGTGCCTGTGGGCACGACTTGGGTTCTGCGGCAGCATCCGCAGCAACGGACCAGGGGCGGCCATCGGTCACCGAAGCAGCGATTCCAAGCCTTGCCAGACACACCCGTGAACGTCTTGTCACGGCCTACCGGCCCACTTCTCGTCGTGCATCGGATGGCCGTCGAACGCCTTGCGGGCGGTGAAGTCGGCGTCGCCCGGTTTGATGCCGGCCCGTGTCGCTCGCGGTTGTTTTGTTGGCTGTGGGGAAGCAGACGAAGGGCACTGCGACACCTCTTACCAAGACCGGCACCGTGGCCGGCGTCCGGCAAGACGATGTTGATCAGCAGATTGCCGGGAACTCTCCCGCCGCTATCCTGGTCGAATCCATTTCGGTCACCGAATTCACTCCACTGCCGACACACCGCAAGGGAACGAGAGATGCGACCATGAAGCTAGGATCCCCGAGAAGACTCAACGAAGGTACTTCTTCCGCGCTGATGAGATGCTTGGCGCTGCTCGGCAGCCTAAGCTTGGCTGGATGCCTCGGACCTTCGGTGGACCAAGAGGCTGTGGACCAAGAGGCTGTGGACCAAGAGACCGCTGTTGAGTCCCACCTCTACTTCAACCAGACTCCTCCTCAACTGGTTCCCGAGATCTTTGCCCCAGGGAAGATTTCTTTGCCAGACCGTGGCGAGTTCGCCTCTGTGTTCTCGGCGGACGGTACGGAGCTCATCTTCGGCGTGAGTGGCGACAAGAGCGCCGAGATCCGCTCCACGCGTTTGATCGGCGAGACCTGGACCGAGCCTCGGACGATCATCTCCCACGAGCGGTACAGCTTCATGGATGCCGCCTTGTCTCCGGACGAAACCCGGCTCTATTTCATCTCGAACCAGCCCCTCGACGGCACGGGCGAACCGAAGGATCCTGATCTCTGGTACTCGGTTCGGACGGAAGACGGCTGGGGACCGCCCCAGAACGCCGGCCCGGTGCTCAACTCCGATCGAACCGAGTACTACGTAACGTTCACCGACGAAGGAACCCTCTACTTCACGACCAACCGCGCGGTAGCCGAGGGAGACGAGATGAACTTCGACATCCACGCGGCCCCGATGGTCGACGGTGAGTTTCAACAGCCGATTCCGCTAAGCGACTCCGTGAACTCCGAGGGATATGACGGGGACGTCTTCGTGGCACCGGACGAGTCTTATCTCATCTTCTCCTCTGGTCGACCAGACGGTCTCGGGAATGGCGATCTCTATGTGAGTTTCCGGATGGCAAGTGGAGAGTGGACGGAGGCGAAGAACATGGGCCCCACGATCAACACCGAAGGCCAGGACTACTGTCCTTTTGTGACGCGGGACGGTCGCTACCTCTTCTACTCCAGAGACCGGGACATCTATTGGGTCGACGCGTCGATCCTCGACACGTATCGCTGAGGCTCTTGCGTACTCGGGCCTTCCGCGTCACCAGCTTTCTGCTGCGCCGCGGACTCTGCCTGCAGCGGCTCGCGACCCAATCGGCCACGGGGTCGACATCGATTTGATGTCGACCCCGTTTTACTCTCACACCGTGACCGGGATCGGGCCACATCAGCTTCCGATGATGGCCCCTTGGCTCGAGAAACTCGTCGCTTCCACGCGTGCTCGCCGGAAGTCGGAGGCGAGTGGTCGCGGGCTGCCTGCGCCGCTCAACGGAATGGGCCAGTGGCGAAGCCGTTCAGATTGGCTCTACGAGTATCGGCATCGGCACCCGACTCAGAACGTGATTCAGAAATCCTGCGCTGTGGGCCGTAGAACGATCTCGTTGACATCAACGTCGTCGGGCTGTTCGACGGCGTAGGCGATTGCGCGCGCCACAGAATCAGCCGGAATCGCGATCTCATAGAACTCGTTGACGAACTTCGAGCTCTCCTCGTGTGAGGTACCGTGCTTGAGCTCGGTGTCCACGACTCCGGGTTCGATGGTCGTGGTCCGAATCGACCCACCAACCTCGAAGCGTAGGCCGTCACTGATGGCGCGGACGGCGTACTTGGTGCCACTGTAGACCGCTCCACCCGGGCTGAAGACCTTGATTCCAGCGACGGAAGAAATATTGATGAAATGGCCAAATCCTTGCTTCTCGAAGATGGGAAGCGCGGCGGCAACGCCGTAGAGCACTCCTTTGATATTGACGTCGATCATGCGGTCCCATTCTTCGACGTTGAGCTCGCTCATGGGTGCGATCGACATCACCCCAGCATTGTTGATGATCGCATCAACCCGACCAAAGGTCGCAGCGGCCTTGTCGACCAGCCCCTGCACGCTACTGCGACGCGTGACATCTGTGGTGACTGCCTCAGCCTTCCCACCTGCCGCTCGGATATCGGCCACGATCGCCTCGAGTCTGGCGAGACGGCGAGCGCCGAGAACGACGGCTGCGCCCTTCGATGCGAGATGGCGGGCAGTTGCTTCGCCGAGTCCACTGCTCGCGCCAGTAATGACGACGACCTTGTCTTTGATTCGATTGTTCATGTTTCTCTCCTTGTTTCCAGTGCCACGAAGGGACGCACTCGCTCCCGGGTTGTCTTGGCGGTCCGACGCGTCGAATTCTGGTAGTGAGCTGTCCATCGCGTGGCGTATGGGTGCTTGAAGGCCAGGGGAAGCTCTCCTGCTTTCGGTTGGCTGATCAGGTGGTCCGCTCGCCAGCACTCACACTCAGGATCAGTTCTTGGCGTGAGAGTCATAGACTTTCCCGCTGATCTTCCACTGCCCGTCTTGTTTGTAGAGAACGAAGAAGTCGGTGAACCTGAATCCAACCCAGTTGATGAACTCCACCTTTGCTGCTGCTGCCGGACCCGAGATATCGACCCATGCGATTCGGTGCTCAACATTCGGCGATGCGTTGCCGTCCACTGCATCGCGGAATTCGTCTGCATTCATGTTGAAGAATTCGCCGTTCATTGAACCGACGATATGGGCATGATCGAAGAATGCCGATCGGATGTGACTTCCGTCACCTGTCTTCGCAGCATCAATGTAGGGCTGCAGAGCAGCGATAACTGCCTTGTACTCCGCGAAGCTATGGGCCTCATCACTGGCTGTCTCAGGCGTCAATGCGTGGTTGCTGTTTTCTGACATGAGTTGGTCCCTTTCTTGGTTTGGGTTTGAGAAGCTCGTTCTGATCAAACGAACTGACCTACATGTGTGTAGATTCTGTACGTACGATACGTCACTTGCTGAAGAATGGATTCAATCCGTTGGCTACAACTGCTGGATCGCCCTCCAGTCTCGCCAACAACAGCGAACCCTCTAGGGCACTAACGAACCTGAGTGCTTCTTCTCGGGCATCCGACTTCTCCATTTCCATGAACTGCTGCGCGATCCAGCTCTGGAAGTCTCGGAAGTACTTCACAAGCTGGCGTTTCGTCTGCGGACTGACGGAGTGCAACTCTGCCGACATCATCCCGCACATACAGAACTTCTGTTCTCGCACGTATCCCTGAAAGAAGTCGACAAGAGCCTGAAGGCGCTGCTCCGGTCTGTCGAGATCGCGATCGAAAGACTCAAATGCATCGCGATGGCGTTCACGAGTTCGCTGCACGAGGGCCAGCGCCAGGTCGGCCTTGGATTTGAAGTGGTAGTGAATGCTCGAGTGCTTGATGCCAATTGCCTCGGCCAGGTCCAGGTAGCTGAAACCGTTGAATCCCCTTCTCTGGGTCAAGCTCTCTGCCAAATCCAAGATCTTTGTTTTCGTGTCGCCCATGGGACTGACCTCCATGTATGTAGACTATTCTCGCCAACACCCTGTGTCAACCTCTTTCTCGGAGCAATCTCAGTCCGCCAGGCAACACTGCCCTGATGAACCAAGCGGTCCCAATGCGAAGGGCCCCTCGGTCTTTGTGCCAGCCAAGGCGCGACTCTGGCGGATTGCCCCTCTTGGTCACGAAGCTTCCGCCTCCTTCCGGCCTGGATCTGGTTAGATCGCGCACATGAACCACCCAACTGTTGTCGATCCGCTTCGTCATGCCCTCTTCCAACCCGACAAGATGGGCAAGGCAACCCTCTTCCGCTCACCCCGCATGATGGTTGGCCTGAATGCCTTCGAGCCCGGGCAGTCCCACGCCTTGCACACCCACCCCGGCATGGACAAGCTCTACCACGTGCTCGAAGGTCGAGGCTGCTTCCTGCTCGACGGTGAGCGATTGGACATGCGGGCCGGCCAGTTGCTGGTGGCGCCGGAAGAAGTGCCGCACGGCATCGAGAACGACAGCGACGAGCGCCTGGTCGTCCTCGTCGTGCTGGCGCCAGCGCCGTGATGGGTTGATCGAGATCGGTCGACGTCCTGGCGCTCGGAGATGTGAGGCGGGCCGGCGATCTACGCTGCAGACTGCGCGCCCTGCACGTCGAAGTGCCGGCGGTGTCGTTGGCCGTGTCGTTGGCCGAACTGCGTGAAGCGTCGTCAGAATGCACCGCCGCTGTCGCCGAGCGGATCGCGGGCGGCCACCGCAGGCAGCATCATCGATTCGGGCAGGCGTCCGACACACCCACCTACGCAACCTCTGAGGGCAACGACCGGCCTCGCTACTACTGGCCCGACACCCGGGCCCAAGCCCTGCTTGACGCTGCCTTCGAGCCGCTTCACCTCTCGGTACGAGCTGTCACCCGCCTCCTCAAAGTCGCCCGCACCATCGCGGATCTGGCCGCGAGTGACGCCATCCAGTGCATACACGTCGCCAAGGCGATGCAGTACCGGTCGCTCGACCGACGGATCGAGTAGCAATGGGGCGATTCGCTACTTGCCACAGCCTGGCTCGCCCCTCGAGATGATTGTGCGCACCATCCAGCAGCGTTACTTGTTGCGACCGGGCCCGCGGCTCAACCAACTCCTGGTTGGCGTGTTGACCCATTGCCAAGAGGCAACGGGCATGCGGGTCCATGCCTCGTCGCAATGAGCACCGATTGCCACTTGCTGTTGTCACCGACATCGACCGAGCAACTGGCCCACTTCACGGTCTTGGTCACCGGCGCGAGAACACCAAAACCAAGGACGCCGAGTGGGTGCCTCGTTGTCATCCGCGTACGTCACAAGCCGACTCACTGATCGCCGAAGCGGCGATTCCATGCGCTCGCGAGGAGAACCAGAGAGCGGTTGGTCGCGGCGTACTGCGTGTTCTTGTAGACCTACCGAATCGTCGCCGAGCGGCTGGCGGGTACCGACTTCGCCGTGACATTCCCCGACAACTGTTTTGCGCCGCCGTTGCCGTTCGTCGCACCAACGTCGCACGTGCCTGGATAGCGGTACTGCGTCGCGAGTCGGTCGGCCTTTGCGTGGCTGGGCTCTAGCCGCGTGGCTGTGCCGTGGCCGACCTCTGGAGTCACCCGTCTTTCGGTGACTTCGAGAGGCCGGAAGACCTGATCGAGCGCTTCAATCATGCTCGGCATGGCCTCCGTGCAGGACGCTCCCGCCCGATCGAGGCGCCAAGCCGGCGACCCGGCCACCGATCACGGTTCCTTCCTCGCCTTCCCTCAATAGGTGCATGGCACATGGGAATGGCAGTGGTCCCCGAGCGCTACACGTGGCTTCCAGCAGCCCTCGCTTCTAAGAAAACGTCGACGACTTTCACAAATCCGAACGGCTGCGTACTGGCGCCGGAATCCTACAAAGGGCTGCCGCTGGCGTGCTAACCCCTCGAGTCCGGATTGCGCTGCAATCGTGCCACCAGCCAGAACGTCTGGCCACATGACTGACACTTGACAGGCGTACCCGATCAAGCGGAGGACCGGCCACTCGACCAACTGACGATGGAGCAGAAGTCTTGCCGCTCTTCAGGCGGCTCACACATTCAAACCGCTTCGAGCGGTGCGCCCTCGAACCCTCCGGCTGTGCTGGAGGTGCCGACGCAGCCACCGTCGTAGCCGAGTCCAGATCTGAACCCACGAGTTGCTTCGATGCTTCGGATCTGGAACGTCCATAGCGTTCGAAAACACCCAAGTCCTCGCAAGAGGAATCTAAGGAGATAGCCCATGCGTTCATCCACCACAGGAATCTGGAAGATCACGTCCGCCACGATCGCCCTTGCAGCTCTCTTGGCCCCCGCCCTTTCCGCACAGCCGATGCGGCAGGTGCAGGTCCAAGTGACTAGCCAACAAGACCTCGCCGCGACTGGTGAATGGAGTCAGAAGTCCGACGATGTGTGGCAGCGCGATATCGACGGCGTCCAGGCCGAGCTGGCATTTGGCTTCGCCGCGCTGGAACGATCGCTGGATCACATCGATTCAGAGATCGTTCGCCTCGGCGAGCCGGCTTCGCGACAACAGCAGCTGGACCTCCAGGAGCTGAAGCTACGCCGGGACGAGCTGCTCGACGCCGGTCGGCGGATGCTCGTTCCCAGCAAATCGACGCAGACCAGTCAGCAGACGATCTGTGGCGGACAAGCGGAATTCACCCACTGGTACGGACAGACCTGGTTCTACACCTATTCGGTTCGCTCCACCAGCACATTTGGAATGCCCGGACCGGTTTCGCCCTACACCAAAACCGCCTACGCTCGCGCCAAGGCGTGCAACAGCTCGGGCACGCCGTTCTGCGATGAGCCGGCTCCCGTCTCTGCGTCGACCACTTCCTACGCTGTGAGCGCCGAGGTCCTCGCCTCCCGCGGCCCCGCTACGGGAGCCGCTCGCGAGGCGTTCGGATATGTCCTGGTGATCGGCGCTTGCACCGAGGTCAGATCCTTCTCCACCAGCGTGCCGAACTGAGCATTCGAGGTTGGGAGTGTTCTGGATAGAAGGACGAATCCCTCCACGACTCTTCAGCGCGATCCCAACCTGCCTGACCTGGTCGCCGGGCGGCTACCCACCCAGGGACCAGGTCACCGGATGCGTTCAGTTCGGTTGACCGCGAAACTTCGACGGTGTGACACCGAAATGGGCCTTGAAGCAGGTCGCGAAATACGCCTGAGAACTAAACCCGGTGCGGTTCGCCACTTCGGCCACCAGCAAGTCCTGTCGGAGCAGCTCACCGGCCTTCTCCAGCCGGTAGGCGCGAAGGAATTCGATGGGTGTGCGCCCGAGCAGCGCTTTGAGCTTGCGCTGCAAAGGGCGCTCACTCAAGGCCAAAGTCGCTGTCATCTGAGGCAGTCGAAGCTCGGGATCAGTATAGTTTTCGGCGATCATACGGCGGAACTTGTCGACGAAGTCTCGATCCCTCGGATTCAGACCCTTGCCCACGGCGTCGACTTCTGAAGCTCCGGGCGCGAACTCCTGGGCAAAGCGCTGGCGCAGGATCTCACGAATTTCGAGCAGGCTTTCGACTCTGAGAAGTAGCTCCTCTTCGTCAAAGGGCTTGGTCAGGTATCCGTCAGCGCGTTCCTGCCAGCCGCGACGTCGGCTTTGGGCATCGCCACGGGCCGTTAACAGGACCACAGGAATGTGGCTGCTGCGCTCGTCGTTCTTGAGGCGGCCGAGCAGCTCGTAGCCGTCCACTTCCGGCATCATGATGTCGGAAACAATGAGATCCGGAATGACCTCCCATGCTTCTCGCAGCCCTTGCTCGCCGTTCGCTGCCGTGCGGCACGCATAGCGGGTCGAGAGGATGTCCGCGATGTACCGTGACATGTCCGCGTTGTCTTCGATGATCAGGATGCTGGGCCGAGCGTGCCCGTCGATCGGAAGTCCATGGCGTGCTTCCGCTCCGTCGCCCTTCATATCTAGCTGTTCCGCAAGCGTCTCCAACTCCAGATCTATCCATTTGGCATCGGCTCTTCGAGCCAAGACTGGGGGAGGAGCAGGAACACGAGGCAGCTTCAGACTGAAGGTCGAGCCTTCACCCACTTCGCTCTCGAGCTGAATCATGCCACCGTGGGCTTCAGCAAGATCTTTGACGAGCGCGAGGCCGATGCCGGCGCCATTGACCTGCTCCATCTCAGCCGCCGGAACGCGCTGGTAGCGCTCGAAGACTCTCGACTGATGCTCCGTCGCGATACCGACACCGCTATCCCGGACCACAATGTGGACTTGGTCGCTTTCGGCAACCGCTGACAGCTCTATGCGTCCGCCGGGAGGCGTATATTTGACGGCGTTCGACAGCAGGTTGAACAGAATTTTCTCCAAGGTGTCTGGTGCCACTCGGACCCAGAGCTCTTCGACCGTATGGACGGACACATGGACGTCGCTCTCGCGCGCCAGCTCGCGAAAGGAATCGCCGATCGATTCGACAGTGGGCTTGACCGCCTGGACCTCGGAGGGGAGTGCCTTCTGCACTTTGACCTTCTCGAGATGCAAGAGCTGATCAACCATGCGGAGCAAACGAAATCCGTTGCGGCGGACCACCGACAGCTTCTGCTGGATCGCGGGCTCTTCGACCGAGCCGAGGACGCTCTTCACAGGACCCAGCACCAGGGTGAGAGGCGTACGAAACTCGTGCAAAAGCGTTGCCATTTCGTCGTTCTTCTCGTCCAGAAGTGCCTCGATGGTGGCTGTGCGCGCTTGGACCCTGCTCTCCAGATTTCGAGCCTGGCTGCGCAGGGCGCGGGTGCGATACAAGAACACCAGAGAGATGGCGGCTGTCGCCAATACCAGGTATAGCGCATAGGCCCACCACGTTGCCCAAGGTGCCGGCAAGACGCTGATCGCAAGCCTGGCGCCTTCGTCATTCCACGTACCGTGGGCATTCGACGCCCTAACCTGGAAGACATAGTCGCCCGGAGCCAGGTTGGTATAGGTCGCTCTCGCGCGGCTCGCACCCCTTCTGACCCATTCGGGATCAAAGCCATGCAGCCTATATTCGTATAGATTGCGCGACGGATCAGCAAAATGAAGCGCCGCGAACTCGAAGCCGAAAACGTAGTCTCGATGGCTCAAGGTCAAGGTCTCGAGCTGATCAATCGGTGCATCGAGACGAAACCCTTGATGTTCCTTTCCCACAGAAACCGGTTCGTTGAAGCGGGAGAACTCGGTCAAGCTTACCCCCGGGGCCGTATCGTCGACGTAGACTCGATCCGGATGGAAAACGTTGAATCCCCGGCGCCCGCCAAGAAAAATGTGACCTGAGCTGGATTGGAACGTCGCGTTTCCGATGAAGTCATCGCTCTGGAGCCCGTCAGAAGCGCGGAAAGGTGTCACTTCTCGGCTAACCGTATTGATCCGGAACAAACCGCGGGGCGTGCCCACCCAAAGATCGCCTGCAGAATCCGACAGGATCGTTCCAAAGCGCTCGAATTTGGGCAACTCGGCCCCGTTGCGCATCGCTTCCCAAGGGTTGCCGACTCGTGGAAACCCATAGAGCGCGCGACCATCGACGCCAACCCAGACCGTGTCAGCAGCGTCCACATGCACCGCGCCGACCCACTCTTCGAGTGCAGCTTGTTCACGATGGGACGATCGATCGATCCGGTCCATCGACTCCGATGCGATCAACAAGCCACGATTGGTCCCGAGCCAAGCCTGCTGCGCGCTGTCAATCGCGATGCTGTTGACCTTGAGCGGGGATGAAACGGATTCGGGCAAAGCCAACCGCTCGAATCCGCCATCTCTCGAGCGGTAGATTCCGTCCGTCGTGCCCACCCACAAGATTCCCGACTCAGATCCAGCCAGCGCATACACCGCGACGTCTCGAATCGCCGAAACACGTTGCGAGCGCTGGGTCGCGAGATTCAGCCGGTCCAGGCCGCGCAATGTCCCGACCCAGACGTTGTCGCCAGCGCCCGGATGAAGACTCAAGACGACACTCGACGAAAGCGACGATTGCTGGTTGGCGTGGTGCCTGTGGATTGTGCATTCGCCAGTGTCCGGCTCGACAGCGGCGAGGCCCGAGTCGGTGGCGATCAGCAGCGGCCCGGAGCCGACCAGCTGAACATCGTTGGTGACAGCGGACGGCAAGCAAGCCAAGCTGTTCTTACCGTTGTCGTGGCGTCCGAATTCGAGGCTTGGAAGGCTCAGACGGTGCACGCCGGCCTGAAACGTGCCAGCCCACAAGGTCGACGACCGATCGACATGCAGGGCCAGAACGGCATCGTCTCGCAGCGACGTCGCGTCCCCGGGATCGTGTTGAAAGTGATCCCACGAACCGCCAGAAGATCTCCGATACAGACCCTTCTCCATGGAACCTACCCAAAGACTGCCATGCTCATCGGTCGCCAACGAGAAGATGGTGTCGTCGCTGACTACGTCATCGAACCCTGCGGCTGACTGCGATGCCGGATCCCAACGCCACAATCCGTTGCCGCGCGTGCCGACCCACACGAAGCCTGCTGCGTCTGCCACGATCGCGTTGACCCTCGGCCCGGCCTCCAAATCACTGAGCAGGGGCAGACGCTTCAGGTGCTTTGCGCCTGGTCGGAGGACGAAGACACCGTTCGCGGTTCCGATCCAGAGTCGACCATCCAGATCTCTGTGCAGTGCCCGAACGTGACCAGCATGTAGCTCCGGATGGCGGTCAGCGAACCGCTCAACCTTCCCGCTCTCGGGATCGAAACGATCCAAGCCTTGGGTAGTGCCGACCCACAGCACACCAGCGCCGTCGTCTTCGATGGCTAGGATTGCGTCCGACGATAGGCTGTCGCCGCGCTCTGGATCGTGCCGACTGACCTCGAACGATCGATCCTCTGGTCGGTACCGATTCAACCCCCCACGAGTACCGATCCAGAGACGGCCCTGAGCGTCCCGATGGAGAGTGGAAACTCGATCGTGGGACAAGGCAGTAGGTTGCGATGGATCGGCAGCGAAGATCACCATGCGGTGGCCATCGAACCGCGCGAGCCCGTAGGTCGTACCAAACCACATGAAGCCTTGCTCGTCCTGCGCAATGGCTCGCACCGTCTTGTCGGGCAGCCCATGCTCGAGCCACAGTGATTCGAACCGCGGGTTGACTTGCGCGGCCCCGGGCAAGCTAGAGACAACGAGTCCAACCAGCAGCATGCCGGCGACTCCTCGCAGCATGCGGCAGACCCAGGCGCTCGCCTGGGCCGCAGGTGCGTTTCGGTAGGGGTCAATCAACTCGACGCTTGCAATTCGCAAGACCGAAGCGCTGAGCAACAGGGATCGGAGGTAAGGGCGCGAACTCAGAGATCACCGCGCTCACTCTCGTACTCGCAGTCGATATGCCGCTTTTTGAGACAACCAACGAGCCCCTCCAGACCGTCGCAATCAAGTCCGTCCTGTACGTCCCAAATAGGATTGTTGGACGTGTCGAGATCGGGACAATTCGGCGAAGCCCCTGGGGGCACAAAGACAAGCGTATAGGGCATGTCATTGTGATAGCACACATAGTGGAGAGCGTTGTTTCCAGGAAAGGCCTCGGCACTGTCAGGCGACAAGAAGGTGCCGAAGGCGGCGAGGGTGAAAGCAGCGGCGAAGGCTAGCTCGAGCTTGTAAGTCATGTTGGTCCTTTGCAAGACAGAGACCTCAGAAGAATTGGCGCCAAGAGCTACCTCGCGGCTCCTCGAATTCCCGAAACACATACTACGAGACCCGCATATTGTGTTCAACAATCGGGGTCTGTGCTCGTTTCGTCGGCGGCACGAGGGTATCGCGGATATCAGCGGTCTGATCTCCCTAGACCGGCCGGGTACCGAGGTTCGGAACAGACGGCGCCCGCCACCCGAGCACAGCGGCGAAGCTCGGCGATGACCTTGTCCGGCATCCCATCATGTTTGGAACCGAGGCTCTCGTGGCCAAGACCGCCCGACGTCTCCGAGCCCTGGGCTTCGTCTTCCGCAACTTCGAATGCTGTCGTCTGATGGGCGAATCGCTCCAGAGGGTGGACCCAGCCTAGGCGAGAGCGCCAAGATCGTGACGTTGCGCGGCAGGTCGAGGGGGAAGAGGCGAACGTCACAAGACCGTTTCTCGACGCGACGCCCCCTGCAGCTGGCATTTGGCCACAACGTCTTTCAGGAACGGCCTCTCGACCGAACCCTACCGAGAGCGTCGGCGAATCGAGGCGTTTCGGCATGCCTGTTTTTGTCTTGCGCCCGAGGCATTCATGACTATGATTGCCATTCTCTGCCGGCGGCTGCATCGTGGACCGCTACCATCTCGACGACCCACGCGTCGGCCGGCATTACCCTCGAATCGATGTCACGGCGAGCGCCGAAACGACTGCCGGACCACAAGAAACGGAGATCTCCCCGTGAGAACCATCTCAACAGTCGGCATTCCCATGGATCTTGGCCAGGCGCGTCGTGGCGTCGACATGGGCCCCAGCGCGATTCGGTACGCCGGCCTGAAGCGACGTCTTCGCGCCTTGGGTTACGAGGTCAATGACAGTGGCGACGTCACGGTGCCCGTGCGCGATACCCTGCCCGAAGAAGGTGGCATGAGCTTCCTCGAGCAGGTTGTCAAGGTTTGCGAGCAGGTCTACCGCCGTGGCGTGGACGCAATCCAGGCCGGCGATTTGCCGATCTTCCTTGGTGGAGACCATTCCGTTGCCGTTGGTACCGTGGG
>CALFAM010000328.1 GCA_937948815.1 uncultured bacterium | reverse complement strand
GGCGTGGCGTCCTGCTCCACGAGCGCCGTTGGGCGCGGCGTGGAGCAGCCGAGCAACAAGACGGGAAGGAGGATCGCAAGATGTTTCATGGCTCAACAGCGTAGCTGAGCGATAGGGCCATCCTTGGCTTCCGCTACGAGGTTGGCGGGTTTGGGGGCTTTCTTTACCGATTGGCGACATCAATGCCTGGTGCAAATGACGTCACTTTTACGCCTATAGAGGTAGGGACCCGATCTGCTGCCGGTCGAGCCAGCTCGAAGAGGACCCGTCGAGTAACCCTGGCCCCCGAGTGCCTCTGCGCTCAGGAGCTGATTTGATGACATGTTCTCCCGATTGCGAGGAGGCTCCCGTCTTGCGCGACATCACCGACAGCCTGCCACCAGCCCTTTCCCTCCTCTTCGATGCCGTTCTTTCGCGAAGGGGCAACCGGTCCGACCGGATCGATCTCTTTGACGAGGCCTGGGACGACGACCCGCCCGACGAGATCGAGAATCCGTTCGCGCGGGCCTACTCCACGCCTGAGCGACGGGGCGAGGTCGAACCGGCAAACCCGCCGACGCGCGGCTAACGCAAGCAGCCCTCGGGACTGCGCTGCAAGCACCTGTCCGCGTCGAGGTCTGGCACCGTCTGGGGGCGATCGTTCGCGAACGCACTACGCGCAGACACGCTGCGGCCGTCCTCGATCGCTGCCAGCCCTTCTCTGCGTCCTCTTGGGTGCTCCATGGGGCATGAACGACCGCAGGTGAAACCGAGCCCCGGTCAATCCGAAGGTGCTACGGTTCGCGTAACGTGGACATCATGGTAGCCCCATGACCGATGTGTCGTGGCTGATGACGTGAGCGTTGGCTGCATGTTTGCGGCCGACGCTGTAACCAGCGACAAGTCGGTGTCCAATGACTGAGTGGCAGGGTTTCGATGGTGGAAGCCTCGCCCGGAAAGGAGCGACCCGTGGGAAACAAGGTATCTCGTATGCTGCTGGCGGCAGCTGTCCTCGCTGTCATCTTGCCGTCTGTGGCGCCGGAGCCCGTACGGGGCAAGGATCCGGATACCACGCGGGTTCTCACCGAGACGCTGAACAAGCGACTGGACGCGGCGCGCTATGAGCACAAGCGACAGGCCGCGCTACTCGGGGACATTTCGGACGAGGGCTGGGCTGGCTTCCCGATGGGCAAGGACGACGAAGCCTGGCGCAAGGTCCTCGATGCGCGGACGTACCGCATCGCCCGCGAGAAGAAGGACGAGATGGAGGTACCGAACCCTGACCTCCACCTCGAGCGTGGCGGCGCGCTCATCTGCGGCGCCTGCGGTGCGCACCTCTTCGACGCAGATGCCGCGGTGGCTTCATCCGAGCCAGGGCTGCACTTCGGGCACGCGCACGCCGCTGACGCCGTGGTGGCGGACCGCAACTCGGAATGGAGCCTGGAAGCCGGAAAGGTCGAGCTGCTCTGTGGTGCCTGCGGCGGCCATCTGGGCTACGTCGATGCGGGCGAGGCGGCGTCCGACCCGCTCCGCTTCGTCGTCAACCCCGGCGTTCTCTCTCGCGCCGAGGACCCAGCGTCGACTCCCGAGCCGTAGACGAGAAACGCCTTTCGATCTGCGGCCGCGCGAGGCCACCGCAGATCGCGAGGCGCCAGCCCGAATCATTCATGAGCCCCCGGCTGCGATCACGTATCGACATGCGTCTGCTGCGTTTCGCTCGTTCAGGCTTCCTCGACGTAGCACGACCACGCCTTCGTCGCCTTCGCTCGCAAGTCATGCAGCCACAAGCATCTACGTGATTTCGCTTCGGGCGCCATGAATGCTTCGGGCTAGGGCGTCGAGGCGGACCAGGCGCTGGTGTTTCCGGACTCGAAGCCGTCAGCGAAGATTTCGTTTGTCAGGCAGGTACTGGGGCTTTCGAAGCGCTGGACGCTGTCGCCCTGGAGCAGGTAGAGCTCGCCCGCCTCGTCTTCACCGAAGCCGAATACGCTGCCTCCGAGATCGTCCCACTCGACGAAGCTCCAGTTGCCTGGCGTGTCCTCGGTACCGAAGTAGATCTTGGCGGTGCAGAAATCGGCGTAGATGTAGGTGCCTCGGAGGCCCGGGATGCAGCCTCGGTAGCGGTAGCCACCGGTGATCGAGCAGTTCCCCTGGGTGTGGGGGTACTCGAGGATCGGCTCGACGAAGTTGCCGCTGCATCCGATTGGGCCAGCAATCGAACCCTCGCGGCAGGCCCACCCATAGTTGAGCCCGCCCACGCTACCCGCTGCTTCGAACGACACTTCTTCGCTCGAATCTTCGCCGACATCGCCGACCAGCATGTCGCCGGTCAGGCGGTCGAAGCTCCAGCGGTAGGGGTTTCGCCAACCACTGGACCAGATCTCGTCACGGCCCGACACGCCGACGAAGGGATTGCTCGCCGGCACCGTGTACGGCTGTGCGCAGGTCGCTGTGGTGCATGGGTCGATGCGAAGCATCTTGCCCAGAAGGTCGTCGAGATTCTGGGAGCTGCCCAGGTCGTAGCCGCCGTCCCCGAGCCCGAGGTAGAGAAAGCCGTCGGGGCCGAAGTGGATGTCTCCACCGTTGTGGTTGCCGGCCGGCTGGCCGAGGGTGAAGATCTCCACGGCGGAGGACTCGTCTGCGTCGTTGGGGTCTCCGGCCGAAACCTCATAGCGCTCGACGATGGTCTCCAGGGCATCGCCGCCGGTGCCCGAGCGCGTGTAGCTGACGTAGAAGTAGCCGTTGTTGGCGAAGTCGGGATGGAACGCCAGGCCCAGGAATCCGCCTTCGAAGAACGGGTCCACCTCGCTCTCGATATCGAGAAAGGGGCTGGCGAGCAGGCCGACGCCGGGTTGGTAGATGCGTACCGTGCCTTCGCGTTCCATCACGAACAGCCGGTTACTGCCGTCACCGGCATGCCGAACGCCGAGGGGCGTGGCAGCCGTGAAGGGAAGGGCTTCGAGGCTCAGATCAGCGGGAATCTGAGCCGAGACGGGAAGCGAAGCGACAACGAAAATTACCAGGCCATTGAAGAATCGATGCATCGAGACAATACCTCTCCTGAGTATCTCTCCAGAGATTCGCGAGCATTGTGCCGGCATTGTATAGCGACGCTTGAATCTATCGAGCCGCCCGTCCCCTTTCGGTCACTCTGCGGACGGTGAGCCAGTGTCCGGCCGATGGTCGAAGCTCAACACCCGCGTCAGCCGCCAGGACTCCCCGTGTCGCTGCCACAGGTGGACGAATTGGGCAATGATCGTGGGTGATCCATCGGGCTGGACAAAGCGGTGCGAGCCGGTTTGCACAGCGCCGTAGTTGTTGATCGGATAGGCGCTCAGGCTTCCATCGACCAGTTCTCGGCGCGGACCGCGACCCGCCGCACACGATGCCGCGAGCTCGCGGAAGCTCTCGCGGACCTGGTCTCCTTCCCGGAAGCCAGCAATGTCATGGTAGAACTCGATGTCTTCCGCCAGGTGCGCATTGAGCACATCGCTATTGCAGTCCGAGAAGGCCGCGTCGAAGATCGTCTTGTCGAGGGCGGCCAGATCGTCGAAGAGAACTCCCGTCTTGGCACCGCCGTAGCTTCCGCTCTCGATCCGTTCGCCCTTCATCGGCCCGGCGGGCGATTCGATCGAAATCCCGGTCGCTCGATCACCAGAGAGAAGGAACGTCGCTTCGAATTCGACCGCAGCCTGCGGCCGGAACACGTGGGCGCCCTGGTGCAGCATGCGCGTCGGGTCGTTGCCCATGAACTCGCCCATCAGCTCACCCTCGGCTTCGAAGATGCGGAGTTGGAGTGGAGCCTGTTGAGGATCGGGAAGAGCAACGGCGTAGGTCCCGAGATAGCGCTGCCGCTCTTCGGCGGTCAAGGGCAGATCGCGAATGTCGTCGGTCGAAGGCGGGTTTGAGTTGGAACTGGGCTGCTGGCCCTGAAGCGTCGCAGGCAAGATCAGGCAGGCTGCGACCGCAGCATGAAGGACGAGCAAGGAAGGGCGGCCGGTCGAAAGCGTTCGCAACGTCTGGTTACTCCGTGAAGGATGAGCGTGTCGAGGCGACTACTGAACTCAACGCTCCTGCGCCCGGTTGCTTACATCGTGAGTCGCTCGTGGGTCCTCACGCGGCTAACACCCTGACGACGTGTCGCCGGGAATCCATGGTCGCACCGTTGTCTGGCGTGGCAGAACGTGATCGCCCTCCGCTGAGAGCTCAGCCGCCGCGAGCGGTGTTGATTGCCTGGAGGGCGATAGAGTTGTGGCCATGGAGAGTGGGCAGGAGTCTCGATGATCCGATGATTACGCTGGACCAAGCAGGACGAGACCTCGGCCGCACGGTCGTGCTGTCTCCGCCCGCCGATCTGGCTGGCGTGGTGGAGTACTACTGGTACGAAGCGGAGCCCTTGGTCTCCAATGTGTCCTGCCGAGTCGTTCCGGATCCGAGCAGTCACCTGATCTTCAAGACCGGCTCCGGGCCGGGCGGTGGCTCCCTGCGTGTGGTGGGGCCACGTTCGACGTTCGTCGACATCGACAAGACCGGACGCCAGCTGACGGTCGGCGTTCGCCTCCGCCCTGGTTCCGTTCCGGGGCTGCTCGGTTGCTCACCGGCCGATCTGCTGGATCGATCGGCAGCGCTGCAGGAGATCGTGGGGCATTCGGGTGTGGTGCTCACCGAACGCGTCCAGGAAGCCGTTGACGTCTCGGTGGTGATCGCTCAAATTTCCGCCTACTTGCGTGCGCGCATGGTGGCGGGCCGGGTGCGGGATTGGCGCGTGGATGCCGCTCAGCATCTCCTGGTCTCGTCTGCCCACAAGCGAGTGGGGATGGCGCAGCTTGTCGAGGCGACCGGTAACTCCGAACGTACACTGCGCAACATCTTGCGGTCAGAGATCGGACTTGCCTTCAAGCGCTGGGCGCAGATTCATCGCCTCAGCACCTTGCTTCACGAAGCGCTCGCCCTGGCAGAGCCGCATTGGGCGTCGCTGGCGGTCGCGGGCGGCTATTGTGACCAGCCCCACCTGATTCGCGAGCACCGCCAGCTTCTCGGTGAGACGCCGGCGCAGTTTCTGCGCCGCGGTCGTGGCGCGGGCTCCTCTCCTGCCGAATCGTCCAATCTTCTCGCGGCTCAGACTGGCTAGTCTCGTGGCTCCATGGGTCGCGCGCAGCAGCACGCTGACCTCGGTCGATCCACGTGACTTGGGCAAAGCCAGGAGGAAAGATGGTTGACCACACGACGAAAGGCATGCTGACCACTGCCATCACACTGTTCTTCACGACCGCGTTGCTCACCGATGCACCGCCCGCGTTCGCCTCGCGATCGTCCAGCGGTGGCGATGAATCTGTGGCGATCTCTGTGAAGAACGGTACAGAGGACGAGCTACAAACCAAAGCGCAGCTCGAACGGCTGCTCGAAGCCTACGATCTCGCGCCCTTCATCCATACCCATGCGGTGCAGGTGGTGGCCTCGGTGATCCCGCACAGCCATCCGGTGTTGACCGTCAACACCCAATATCTCGACCGGGATCTCCAACTCCTCACCACGTTCGTTCACGAACAGTTGCATTGGTTTGCGAATGAACGCGACGCGCAGGTCGAGGCAGCCATCAATGAGTTTCGCAAGCAGTTCACGGATGTGCCGGTTCGTGGTGGCGAGGGCGCTCGGGACGTATACAGCACCTACTTGCATCTCATTGTCTGTGATCTCGAGCTGCAAGCCATGACCGCGCTCGTGGGAAAAGATGCCGCGCGCCAGACGCTTGCAGAAGCCAAGCATTACCAATGGATCTATCGACAGGTTCTCGAGAATCCGGTGGTGCGCGAGGTCAACACACGTCACGGACTCATCGTTCCGTGAGCGCGAGCCCAGCCGACGATCAGGGCGTCGCCTGGGCTCGGAGCTGCGCGAGATTGCGCGCGAAGAGTGCGTTGTTGGGCTCGAGAACGAGAGCCTTCTCGAGGGCTTCGATGGCCAACTCTGGCTTGCCCATCAGGTAGGCGACGTTCGAGCGGTACTGGTAGAGCAGCACGTAGTCGGGAGCAGCTGCTTGCGCTTCATCGAGCAAGCGCATCGCTTCTACGTAGTCGGTGCGTCGGGCTGCGACGCTTGCTTGCTCGATCCATTCCGATGCGCGTACCTCGGCCTCGTTCCGCGGCGATCGTACCGCCGTGCGCCCGGTCAACCGTTGGAGCGCCTGGAGGGAGGGTGCGTACTGAGGGTTGTAGCGCAGCGCAGTCTCGTAGTCCGCGACCGCGCGATCTGCCTGGCCTCGGCGCTCGTGAATCACGGCACGGTTGTGGTACGCCTCGATGTTCAGCGGTTCTTGCGCAATCGCCTGATCGAGCTCGGCGAGGGCGGCGTCGTAGCGACCGAGCGCGCCCAGCGCACCGGCGAGGCTGGCACGCAAGGCCGCATCGCGCGGCGCGTCGTCGACCAGCCTCTTGTAGATTCGGGCCGCTTCGCGGTAGCGCCCATTTTCGAAATGGATGGCGGCGAGGTTGGCGTCGGCCTGCGCCGTCGAGACGATTTCACCGATGGCGGGTGCTCGCGGTGCGTGGGTGCTTGGTGAACCGCTGCCGCCGAGATAGCCGAGACTTCTCAGGTGATCCAGCTGCGCCTGGCTGACGGGATCCGATGGGTCGCCGGCGGTGGACGCTGAAGAGTGGGACGCTTCGGGTCGTTCCCACGTCGTGATGCGTTCGTCTGACCAGGCTTCGGCGAGCGCTTCGTTGATCACCCGCCCCGGCATATCCGCTGCCGGGGAGAGGCCGAGGAGCGCCAGTACCGTGGGAGTGATGTCGAGAATCGAAGCGCGGTCGATAGGAATATTGGCCTTCACTTGGTGGCCATAGAGATAGAGGATGCCTTCTAGCCGATGAAAACGTTCGGAGACGCGGCGCAGGTCGCGTGTCTTCGACGGGTCCTCGTGGAGGGCGCCGAGCTCGAAGCCATGGTCGGACAGCACGACCAGCGTTGTACGCGCGTCCATCGCTTCGAGGAAGTCACCGACGAGCCGGTCCGCAAAGCGGTACATTTCCTCTACGGTGCGGCCAAACGTCGCCTGCTGTGCCAAGAGCTCGCCGGCAAGTCCCTCGGCTCGAAAGAGATGTCCGAAAAGGTGCGAGACCGAGTCGGTGCCCTCGAAATAGACCATGGCCAGATCGGGGCGATCTTCGTTCCAGAGCGTGAGGCCAATGTCACGATAGCTCCGGGCCGTGGCCAGCGCCCACCGAAAATGTGAGAGATCGTCGCCGAAGTCGACGGCATCGGATGCCGGATGCCGGGTGTCTCCCGTCGGGAGGTCGACGAAAGGGGCCAGGTCGTCCGCAGTCAGATCATGGGGGCGCTCCAGCAAGGGAGCGATCCGTTCGGCCAGCGCAGGCGGCCACGTCTTGGCCTCGTCCTCGGTACCGCCCGACAGGCCGTCCTCGAAGAGAAAGTGATACGCAACATGGTCACTCACCACGGATCCATGGATCGGCTCCGGCGGCCAGGTGGCCCACCAACCGACCGTGGCCACGGACCGACCCGCTTCGGACGCGATGTTCCAGAGGGCCTTGACGCGGCGCAAGTGTGAGCTCGCAGGGATCTCCTGACCGTCCGAAGCAGTCGCCACGAAGTGGCCGATCCCGTGCTCGGAAGGCTCTTTCCCGGTTGCGATCGTGGTCCACAGAATGGGTGACAGCATGGGCTCTTGGCTGCGCAGTCGGCCGTAGGCGCCACCTTGTCGCAGCCTTTCGAAGTTCGGCATCTTGCCTTCCGACATCAGCAGATCGACCGTGCGGGGATCCAGGCCGTCGATGCCGAGGATGAGCACGCGTGGCGTGGGCTCGCCGCCCCCACAAGACAGGCAGGCTGTTAGCGAAAGAGTCAGCAGGAGTGCGCGACGTCTCATGGCCACGAGGCTACCAAGCCGCGCATCGCCAGGTTTCAACACCGCAGCGGTGGCTCAGGTCCAAATGGAAGCGTTCTTGCGAACTGCCCGCGCTTTGACCAGCAGCAGGCCGATCGGAACATCCATGCCGGCAACCACGGCCAGCGCGACTGACGGGTCGTCGTCGACTCGTCCGAAGTAGTGCCAGACGTGATGGGAAGCCATCAGGATTTCCTCGCAAGCTGGGGCGGTCGCATCGGCGTCGCCGACGTGTTGATCGACCGCGCGCGAGAGGGGGCCGTCGAAAACTTGTTTGGTCGCCGGTGCGAGGAAGTCGACGATCTCTTCCGGGTGAGTTTCGGTGAACTCGGCCGAGATCAGCGTGCCATAGGACAGGTCGATCAGCGCGACCGCCCGTGCACCCGGAATCTCTTCCATACACTTCCTGACGGCCATAGTTGAGGTCATCGGACGGGATCTCCCGGGCGGATCGAGGGTCTCGCCAGAGCGCGAACAAGGGCTTGTCAATCAGCTTCGACTATACCAACGAGACTGTGTCGGAGGGGGTATGAAGTGGCTGGTTTGACAGCTTTTCGAATTCTCGTCGTCCCTGATCTTCACGGCCTGCTCGGTGCCGCGGCGATCGGGGATGATCTGGGCCGAACAGCGCGTGGTCGAGAATCTGTTGTGATCGAGTTTCCTTTCCGTGTCGAGTCTCGGCGACCTGCTCAGTAGGGCGGATCCTCTGGCCTGCAGTGACGGACGATCGTCCTTGACGCTTCGAGGAAGGGATGTCCGAGGCTTCGGTGTGCGGAGTGCGGGAACCTCGCGCTCCCGCATGGCGTTGAATCAGACGAATGCCCCCCACGGCTCGTGTGACGACCGGCGAGTAGGCCGCGGAAGGCCTGCTCGCAGCGGCTTGCTCGTGGGCCCGTGCCGTGATGGCTCGTCACAATCGGGCGTGTCACGGTCCAGACGGCAGCCCGAGGTCGGCGAGGAGGCGCTCGAACCGCGGCATGCCGCGCAGCGGGTCGAAGATCGACCAGACCGCCATCAAGGCGACGAAGCGGGAGCGCTCCTCGCGGGCGTCGACGAGGGCGTCGAGGGCCTCGTCCCATTTTCCGAGGCCGATGAGCACGAGCGCACGATGGGCGGCCTGGGGCTGCGATGCGTGGGCGGAGCCCAACCGTTCGGTGCCGCTTCGATCGACAAATACCTGGCGCGCTGCTTCTGGCTGGCCACCGCGTGCGAGCGCGAAGCCGAGGGCCGCCCGAGGGACGGGGCTGTCAGCCAAAAGCTCGCAGGCCCGGCGCGCCGCCTCGATCGCCTCCGCGTGCCGTCCGAGCGCGCTCAGGCACAAGGCCAGCGCGAAGAAGGCATAGCCGAAGCCCGGCGCCACCTCGATCACCCCCATCAGGTGATCGACCGCCTCCTCTTCGCGGCGGGCGAAGTACTGGGTCATGGCTGCGTCCGTGCTGATGACCAGGGACAGGGGTTCGAGATCGAGGGCACGGGTCGCGTGGTGGATGGCCTCGTCATGGCGGCCCAGCGCGCTCAGCAAGAAGGCATACCAGTGATGCGCAGTCGCATAGTCGCCCGGGCAGGCCAGGGCACGCTCGAAGCCCGTCTCGGCGGCCTGCCAGTCGTGTGAGTAGACATAGTCGGTATAGGCGAGCGAAGTGTGGGCATCGGCGAGATCGTGGTCGATCTCGAGCGCCCGCCGAGCCGCATCACGGGCCTGGCGGAAGGCGTCTCGCGGTCGTGCAGCGCCGTAGAACGGCAGCAGAATCAGTGCATCGGCCAGACCTGCATAGGCCTGGGCATAGTCCGGATCGAGCGCGACGGCTTCCCGGAACAGCTCGATCGCACGCCGCAGGTCATCGCCGGTTCGTTGGTTCCAGGCATAGCGACCGCGAACGAAGACGCGGTAGGCCTCGAGATTGTGGGTCGGTGGAGCGGCGAGCTGGCGCTCTTCTTGTCGGGTCAGCTTGACGCGCAGGCGCGAGACGATCTCTCTCGCGATCGCATCTTGTGCGGCGAAAAGATCGCGAAAGCTTCCTTGAAAGCTCTCGGCCCAGCAGGCCACGCCGCGGTCGACCGAGACCAGCTGCAGCCTGACGCGAAGGCGCGTGCCCAGGCGCTGGACCGTGCCTTCGAGCACGCCTTCGACGCCGAGCTCGCGTCCGATGGCCACGGGATCGCGCTCGTCCACGTCGACGTAGCGCAAGATCGAGCTGGTCGCGCGAACGGCGAGCTGGCGAACGTTGCTCAGGCTCGTGATCACGGCATCGGCTAGACCGAGTCCCAGCAGGCGTTCGTCTTCTCCGGCTGCCGGAGCAAGCGGACCGTCCGGCACCGGCGTTGGGACCAGCGCGTGCAGCGGCAGCACGGCCAGGGACTGAATCGACGCTTCGCCAGGCGGCGGGCTTTCGGGCGCGGCGCGCGGGTCTCCATCGGCAGCGTCGGCCGACGTCACCTCGCCTTCGAAGCGATAGCCGCGACGGGGCACCGTCCGAATCCAACGCGGGCCGTCGCCCGTGTCGAGGACCTTGCGAAGGGTGTAGATGTTCTGGGTCAGCGTTGCTTCGGTGACGAAGGCACCAGCCCATACCTTCTCGATCAGCTCCTCCTTGGAGACGACCCGATGACGCTGGTCGATCAGCCACCACAGCGTGTCGAATGCCTTCGGCGTCACCGCGATTGGCTCGCCGTCCCGACTCAGCAGTCGGTTCATGCCGTCGGCGCAAAACCTGCCAAAGGTGAGGGAGCCGCTCATGAGGCCTGGATCATAGCCGCTGATGGGAGCGGGTCCGTTCCTTCGCGTGCCGGGGCTGGGCTGACGTGCTTCGCCTCCCGCCTCAGAACTCACTGTTTGCTCTTTTCTAGCTCATTCTGGGAATTGTTGATTCATTTTGGGGAGACTCTACGCATGTACGAGTGAGGCCGCTGGGCAGAAAACGAGAATCGATCGGACTGGCAAGCTCGAGGAACGGGACCGAGGAGCGGGCGGAGGAGCAAAGAAGGCATGCGCGACCATCAGCGATCACTCGCACTCGCCCTGGCCGAGCTGATGCGGAAGAGGGCAAGGCAGGTGGGTGGCTCTCGCCCCCAGGCGGCGTCCCGGGACGAGGCATGGAGGAAGCCTTGTGAAGGGCCGTTCGCGTGCGCCTATGCGTCGTTGATCGCGGAGCGCGCGTCAGCCGCCTCGGTTGAACCCCCTGCGCCGGTGTCTCCACCTGTGTCGGCACCCCGCCGGCGCCCGAATCGATGGCTACCCTGGCGGCGAGGGGGCTGACATGCCAGACGCGTGACGATCGCGGGCATGCGCCAGGGCACCGTCGTGTGCGGGCTTCCGCGTCAGGGTGTCGTGTCTGACCAGCCGCCGAGATCGCCCGATTCGAATCCGTCGTAGAGAATCTCGCCCGCACAGAAGACCGGTTGCATCTGAGGCTCGACGATGGTGAGCACGACCCCGGCGAGCAGATCGAAGATCCGGGTCGCGTTGCGGCAGGTGTCGACGACCGTGATCGTCTGTGCCAGCTCCGAGGGGGCGCTGGTGACGAGGCGGTAGAAGTTGGCTTGCGTGTCTGGCTCGATCTTCAGCAGGCGTTCCGGAGATTCCGAGTCGGCGTACCAGAAGGCGCCCGTGGTGTTGGTCAGGGGAATCGGCGTGGCCGGTGCGGCGTTTCCTCCGGCGTCCTCCCAGACGACGGAAACCCGAAACCGGCCGCCGATCAAGGGCAGCTCGTGCGCGCCGCCGCCAGCGCCGCGTGCCGTCGGCGCGCTGGTGCCGGGCGTGAACGGCCGCGGGCCGCGGGTCGGACAGGTCAGGGCGGTGGTGTCGATCACGGGCTGGCTGGTCGCGCCGGCCGGCAGGTTGTAGCTTTGCATCGCGCCACTCGCGGTGTCTGTGACATCGATCGTGAGCCCGAGCGTCGAAAGGTCGGCCAGAAAGACCCAGCTTCGGCCGTTGATGCTGCAGCCATCGAACACGCGCGCGAGCAGCTCGACCCGGGTCGGCTCATCGAAGGTGAAGAAGCCACCATTCTCCGCGGCCACGGGAAAGACCTGGCCCTCCCCGGAGGCTTGCGCCGATTGCCAGTCGACCTCGACCTGATAGCGCCCGCCTCCGAGGCAGAGGGTCGTCGGGGACGGCACGCAGGATCCGGCCTGGGCGGGCGGTGGAACCAGCAGCGCGGTGGCCAGCAGCGCCAGCAGGGCCAGGTGGGCGCGTCGCAGCGAGCGCATTCGTTGGGGTCCGGTCTCGGCGGCAGGTGACATGGGGTGCTCCTTGCTCGGTGCCTTCACTCAGTTCGTTCCTACCCCTGCATGCGTAGAAAGGAAGCTCAGTGGGTCACGGCGTCGCCGCTCGCGTCGCGGGCCGGACGCGACCCCCGACAAGGGAGAGATGCCGATGAGTGGCGCCCCGCGTCGGTCGCACCGCCTACGGAGTCGTGCTCGACCAGGCCGTCAGGTCGCCGCTCTCGAAGCCGTCGCTGAAGACGGGGCCCGTGACTTCGAGAAAGACTGCGGTCACCACACCCTCGCTGCCATCGGTGTCCGTTCCGCGAATGTAGACGATGTGGCGGCCGCTCGAGAGGTCCGTGGTGTCGATGGTCAGCTCCACGCCTTCGGCCGGCTCGTCGAACGTGCCATCCGAGGCGACCATGCCGAGCGGGACGGCGGCGTCATCCCAGGGGGGAACGTCGAGGAACGCTTGCCCACTGGCGATGGTCTGAGTCGGCTCGGTGCCGTTGACTTGGTTGAAGCGGGTGTCGTCCAGCATTGCGGTCACCACGACCGGCGTTCCAGGCGTGACCGTGGCCTGGGAGACGGCGGCGTCAAAGGCCTCCGGGCCGGCTGGCAGCAGGTAGGGTGCGCGGGCGGTCTTGGCGGCGTAGAGCAAGGCTTGGATGTTGACGCCGACCACGTCATTTTCGAAGTCGGCACAGTCCTCGAAGAACTGCGTGCCGAGCTCGAAGGCCACGCCGGCGACGCCGAGCTCGCCGTAGAAGAATTCGACACTGGCCCCGTCGGCAGCGCCGAACGCGCCCTGAAGCGGAAAGTGATTGTTGAAGAACGCAATCTTGCGTCCAAGTGTGTTGAACGCGTCGCCGTTGGCCGTCGGCGTGCTGATCGAGGTCCAGGGCAGAATCACCAGGCGACCTGATGAGTGGACATCGATCGCCACCCCGGTGGCGTCGTCCGGCGCTGGGTCGTCGAGATCCGGGCCCCGCTGGTCCGGGAAGATCGACCGCACGTAGTTCTGGAGGCTCTGAATCTCGGGCTCCGATGCTGCGGCCGGCCCGCGGAAGACAGTGGAGCACTGGTTGTTCGACGCACCATTGCAACAATTCCAGCGAAACGCGAAATTGCGATTCAGGTCGACGCCGCGTGTGTCGGTGTTCGAGCAGATATCGTTGTTGGTGTTCTTGCGCCAGAGCGCGCCCGCCTCGGCGCGAACGCGGCCATCCGGATTACTTTGCAGCATCAGGTGGACTTCATGATGGTCGAGCAGCCAGGTGACGTCCGGGTCGGTGCCGTAGCGGTCGACGAGGTACTCGGCGAATCGTGTGCCCAACTCGGCCGTGGTGTATTCCCGAGCGTGAATGGCGAAGTTGGCAAAAAACGACGGCTTGGGTCCCGGAATGCCGGACTGCGTCAGCCGCAGGACGAAGAGATCCCATCCTGCCTGCGGGTCTTGCGTCTTCTCCCACGAGTCGCCGACATCGATCCACGATGCGAGATCGGGATGGTCGGTGACGATGGACTGCGCCGTTGCGTAAGTTTCGGGCACGGTGCGATAGCAAGGAAATCCCGGAATGCCGCTGCTCTGACCGTCGAGGGGGATGCCCAGCCGGTCGAGGATGCGTGTCTGCGTGGGGTCCAGGGCGAGGTCGAATCCCTCGGCCACGAGCTGTCGGTAGTCGTCCGCGGTGATCAGTGCCTCGAGCCGGCCTGGCTCGCGAAGAATCTTCCACACGTCGATCCGCTGCCGAAGGTCCGAGGACTGTGCATCGGTCTCGAACGCAACCGTCGCCACCCAAGGGCCGGTTGGTGAAATGTCCTGCCAGGATTGTGGAATGACGACTTCGTCTGAATCTTCGGCCTGACTCACACTGGCAAGGGCACACGAAACCAGGACGAGCATGGTTGGCAAGCTGCGCATCGTTAGGGTCCTCGTGGTAGGAGTCACGTTGCGCACGCGCTCCTTCTCTCCGAAGGCACATTCCGTGTGCGGTGGGCGCTTCTCGCGGTCTCGGCTTCGCCCCCGCCCTCGGCGCGGCCCGAATGGTGACCGCGCGGGCGCCGGTGAGCGGGCAGGCGACGCGGTAGAATCGTCCGCGCGCCGGGACATGGGCATGAGTCACCAGAAGCAACAACCAGCCGAGCCGCCGACCGAGGCCTGGATCGAGGGCGTGACCGAAATCGTCGCCAACGCGCTGGCCGTGGAGGGTTCTGCGCGCCTCGCATTGGTCGACGAGGCGTGTGCGGACGACGTTCACCTCCGTCGCGAGGTCGAGGCGCTGATCGCAGAGCACGAGACCGGCGAAGCCACGATTCAAACCGCACCGACCGCGGCCCTGCCACCGACCCAGCCTGCGCGCACCAGCAGGATCAAGCGACCGATCACCAGCGAGCCCGATCGCATCGGCCCCTACCGAATCGTCTCTCGGCTCGGTGAAGGTGGCATGGGCACGGTCTATCTGGCCGAGCAAGACGAGCCGGTCGAACGGCGGGTCGCGCTCAAGGTCATCCGGGTCTTGCACCAGAACAGCCTTCGCCGGCGGTTCGCGGGTGAGTGCCAGGCGCTGGCTCGGCTCAATCATCCGAACATCGCGGCGCTGTACGAAGTGGGCAGCACCGAGCTGGATTCGAGCCCCTATGTCGCCATGGAGTGGGTGGATGGCCAGCCGATCACCCGCTGGTGTGACATGGGTGAGACGAGCGTGGCGGCACGGCTGCGACTGTTTCTCGGCGTTTGCGCGGGTATCAAGCATGCGCACGAGAAGAACATTCTTCACTGTGATCTCAAGCCGAGCAATGTTCTGGTGACCTGGGTCGATGGTCGCGAGGTAGCCAAAGTGATCGACTTTGGGATCGCTCGAGCGCTCGATGGCCCCCTCCTGGCCGAGTCCGGGTACACCCAGGAGTTGATTCTCGGCTCGCCGCCCTACATCAGTCCCGAAGCGATGACTGTCGCCGGCCGGCGGAACCTCGATACCCGGACCGATGTCTACTCGCTCGGCTTGCTGCTCTATGAGCTGCTCGCCGGGGTCTTGCCATTCGACGCCAAGGGCCAGAGTGTTTGGTCGCTGATGCGGCAGCTCAACAACGAGGCCCTCCTGCCGCCGTCGAAGCGGCTTGCCGGCCTCGATCCCGCGCGCCAACGCGAGCGTGCCAAACTCCGGCGGACGACGCCGCGGCGGTTGATCTGGACGCTCGCTGGGGACCTCGACGCCATCGTGCTGAAGGCGATCGATCGCGATCCGGACCGGCGGTACGGCTCACCAGCAGACCTCGCCAGCGATCTCCGGCGCTACCTCGGGCATCGGCCGGTCAAGGCACGGCCCCCGTCGTTCGCGTACCATGCTGCGCGCTTTCTGCGCCGCAACGCGGGTTCCGCACTGGCAATCACGTCGCTGCTCGCCGTTTTGGCCACCGGGCTGATCAGCCGAACGATCGAGGCACGACGTGCGAACACCGAGGCGGCGCGCGCACGGCAGGCCCTGGCAGAGTCGGAAGAGGTTCGACGCTTCATGATCGAGCTCTTCGAGACAGCGGATCCCGAGCGCGCAGCGGGGCGCAAGGTGACGGTGCGCGAGCTGCTCGACCAGGGCGCTCAGCGGCTCCGAGACGAGCTCGTCGACCAGCCCCTGGCGCGCGCCCGCTTCTTGCAGACGATCGGCTCGATCTACGTCAACCTCGGCGAGCTACGTGATGCGACCAGCCTGATCTCCGAGGCGCTGCACATCCGACGGGAGCACTGGCCTGCCGGTCACCCCGAGGTCATCGAGAGTGAAAACATGCTCGGCGTAGCGTTCCGCCGGCAAGGGCGCTACGACGAAGCGGAGCCTCTCGTCTTGGCGGTCCTGGCGGCTCGTCAGAACGATCCCGACGTCGACCCCGAGCTGCTTGCCGAGGTGCAGAGCAATCTCGGCAACGTCTATTGGAATCAGCGCCGCTATGACAAGGCAGAGAATGCGCATCGCGCCGCCCTTGCCATCCGCGAACGCATCCGGGCCAGCGAAGACAGCGCAGCGGCGCGCACCAACGAAGCGATCTCGGTCAACAACCTTGCCGTATTGCTCCTGTCGACTTCCCGGCTGTCAGAGGCACGTCCGCTGCTCAGGCGCGCGATCGAGGTCTTTCGCGAGGAGGAGCACCCTTTCCATGCCGCGGCGCTCAACAATCTCGGTCTGGTCGAGCGCGGGCTGGTGTCCTGGGCAGGAGCCGAAGCCATGTTCCGAGAGGCGCTGCAACGTTGGGAGGCGACCTATGGCGTCGACCACGGTCGTCCGATCAACGCCCGACGCAACCTGGTCCTCGAGCTCGCCCGGCGTCATCAATACGACGAGGCGATTCAGCTCGCCCGGGAGACCGTGGCAGTTGCCGAGCGCATCGACGCTCCTTCGACGCACTATGAGGTGTTGCGGTTGCAAGGCTCGGTCGAACGCGACGCGGGGCGGTTCGGCGACGCCATCGAGACGTTGCGTCGCGCGCTGGCGGTGGCGGAGTCGGTGGAGGCACCAGACGCGCCGAGCACCTTGCGCATCAAGAGAGTGCTGGCGAGCGCCATCGCACGAGCCGGCGATGTCGACACCGGGCTCGCGATGCTCGGCGAGGTCCGTGCCGCCCAGCAAGAACAACATGCCTCGGCGCGCGATCGTCTGAGCACGGAGGACTACTTTGGCTACGTGCTGTTCTGGGCGGGTCGCTATGCCGATTCGGAGCCGCACTTCCGTCGCTACGTCGAAGGCAAGATCGAGGAGTACGACGAGAATCACACATCGGTCGGCTACGGCAGCTTCTACACGGGGCGCACCCTGGCCCGGTTGGGGCAGCTCGACGAAGCCAAGGCGATGTTCGAACGTGCGCTCGACATTCGCGCCACGCGCTGGGGTGATTCGCACCCCAACGTCGCCGATACGGTCTACGAGCTCGGTCTGGTCGAGCATCGTCTGGGCAATTCGGAACGCGCGCGCGCCCTGCTCCAGCAAGCAGTCGCTTCCTACGAGGCCATCTATCCAGCCGCCGACCCTGACCTCGCCGACGCCCGCAAAGCCCTCGCCCGCGTCGGCTCGTAGGTACGAAACGGCCGGCGTCGCGTGGCCGCTTGGGCTACGCGCGCCTCAGTCGCTGTCCCCGGGCGCGGCCCGTTCGCTGACGGGAATACGCCAGCTGGCGACGAATTGCTCGTCCCGGTGCTCGAAACGGAGATCTTGCCACCCGAAGAGATGGGCGAGTCGGGTGACGATGGCGATGCCGCCGTAGGGTTTGCGATCGGTTTCGGGGCGTTGGCCAAGGCTGGCGTCGGTCTGATTGCTGACGTGGAAGATCAGCTCGCGCCGCACGGGATCGTGGCGGATGGTGATGTGTGGCCTCGTGCCGGGTCGGCCGTGGCGGATGGCATTGACCAGGACTTCTTCCAGGAAGAGGCCTGCGCCGCCGCGTGTCGGCAAGCTGAACACGACGGCTTCAGGCCATTCGATCTCGAGGTCGAAGACCCTGCGGTCGTGCTTCTCGCGCGCCTCGCCGCGGTCCCGGGCGCCACCCTGCACCGGCTGCGCGAGCAGACCGTTCGACCAGTGAAGGCGGGCACGCAGTGCGGGATCGTCGCGGACCTGGGCGAAGACTTCTTCGAGGCGTTCCAGGGTGACGCGCAACTGAGAGGCTTCGAGGGTGGTCTCGGGGGGCAAGGGGGGACAGGCGTACCAGTGGTCGAGCAGCCATGCGGTGACGCGAACCCGGCGTCCGAGATAGTCGGCCAGCCACTGCGCGCAAAGATCGTGATCGCCCACCTGGGTCAGGCGGGCCGCGAGAACATGGACCAAGGTGTCGATACCGTGGGCGAGCAGGCCGGCGAGGCGCCGTTGCTCGTCTTCGCGTGCGGCCTGCTCGACGCCGCGGGTGTAGAGCGGGAGGTCGGACTCCGGCTCGACCAGAAAGAGGATGCCGAGACGATGGCGTTCGTCGGCCTGGAACGAGGCAATCGGGGAGGTGATGGCGATCGATCGGATCAAAGCCAGCCGGTGCTCGGCCGAGCCGTCGTCGCGGGCGATGGCGAGCGGTACGCCGTAGGCTCTTCGGCGCTCGCCGCGCGCACGCTGCATGCGCTCATAGTGCTCGCGTCCATCTTCGCCGGTCACCAGGTCGCCGATGCACGAGTCGGTGACGATGCCGATGGCAGCGGCGGCCTCATTGCTCGAGACCACGAGGTCCGTATTGGGGTCGACCACGGCGATCGGAATGCGCATCGCGTTGAGCAAGCTCTGGCGCTCGCGTAGCTCGAGCTCGGCCCGCTGCTGCGCTGCCTCGGCACGCCGTCGATTGAGCTCGAACCCACCGAGCAGGACCAGGCCGAGAAGCCCCAGGAGCGTGACGGCGAGCACCGGGAAGCGGGTCGGGATCTCGGGGAAGAAGACGAGGAGCCAGTCTCGCTGGGCAACCTGAAACACGGCCAGGGCACCCAGGCCGTCGACCACCCGATGATGCTGCGCGCGGGTGATGACCTCGGCGCCGGTGCGCTGCTCCTCGGCCGCGAGATGGTCGAGCACGTCAACCAGGCTCGGATGCACACTGCTGCCGCGGGGTGGGTCGGCCCGCTGCTCGTTGGCGACGGTCCGTGCCAGGGCGCTCCACGGTTGCCAGCCGCCGGAGCCCGGTGCCTCGAGCCGGGCGAGATGCGCGACCAAGGGTGGCTCCACGGCCGCGGCAAACTGCTGCCAGTCGAGCTCCGGTGCGAGGTCGATGGCGATGACTGCCTGAAAAGCACGATCCGCCGAGCGCACGGGAACCGTGATCGTCGTCACCAGGCCGTGACCGCCAACATCGAGGTAGAGCCCCGAATGATGGGCTTGGCCGCGCGGTCGGTCGAAGTCGAAGCGAAAGAAGAATTCGTTGGTGACGAAGTTGGGGAGCTGCGGACTGCGGCGAAGGTCCAGGCCCTCCTGCCAGGTGATGGCCTTGCGCAGCGGCTCGGCGGCAGCGGGGTCGACCCAGGGAAGGGAAAGGAACGTGCCGTCCTCCGACAGCGCATAGATGCGGATCAGACGCGGCGCGACAGGCCCGCTCGTCGACTCGAGCGCCGCCATGCGACTGCGAGCGGCCTCGAGATAGGGAGCTGCCCAGCGCAAGAACCGGTCCGACTCGTTCTCCGTGTCGCCCTTTCGATCGAAGGCGCGGCGGCGGGTGAGCACGAACCATCGGCTGATGGCATCGCCCGCAGTCTCGTTTGAGGTGCTCGCGGAGGTCGGGGCGTGGCGCCCAGTGTTCTGACGGTTTCCTGGATCGAGCTGGAAGTCGAGAAACGCTTGGCTCCGAAACTGCAGACGTCCACGCGGCTTGGCTCCCGGCGGCTGGAGCTCGTGATCGGTCATCGTTCGCAAAACCTGGGCTGGAACCGGCTCGAGACCCTCGACGGCATCGACGAGCGCCTGGGCAAGGGGAGCGAAAATTGGCGGAACGGGGCCGGGATCGGCGGCCAGCGGCAGGGGATCCGCGAGGCTGGGGTCGGCCTGCCCGAAACCCGAGCGCGTCTGGGCGTAGCGTTGCAGTTGGCGGTCCAGCCAGGCGTTGGCGCCCGGCTTGTGGGTGGGGCGCGTCGGGGTTCGGACCTGGACCAGGTCGAAGACGGCCTCGGCCCGGCTGTGCGCGCGGGCCTGGCGCCAGGCGCTCTGGATCTCGCGAAGCGTGACGAGCATCAAGACGCCAAAGAGCACCAGTCCAGCGTAGAGAAGATAGGGCGCCCTGCTCGGAGCGAGGAGCCGGCGCCGTCGGTATGATGCGTCCATGACGTGCCTATTCGCTGTCGGTCCGGCGAGTGGCGGGGCTCGCCAGCGTCCCGTGGTCTTGGTCGAGGATCACTTGTACCATATCGACCGGACCCTCGAAGTGCTGGCGCGCGACGCGCCCGAGGTTCTCGACTGGCTGACGGTAGTGTGCCTCGACCGCCCTGGGCCGGACTCGCACCGGGCGGTTGTTGGCTGGCTCGCGCGGTATCGGACACTGCAGGTGGCCGTCGCTGGACAGGCGGAGGATCGCACAGCGGTCGGGCAGGAAGGCAGCGACCCGTCGATTGCCCGGCGCTGGATTCAACTCGATGCCGAGGCTTTCGCCCACAACGCAGCCTGCTGCCGGGCGATTGCCCGCTTGCTGCGTCCGGGCGGCTTGCTGCTCCAAGACGTACAGCTCGAAACCCTGTCCTTCATTTCCTCGCAGCGCTGGTGGGAGTCGATCTTTCTGGCCAGCGCCGTGCGCGGAACCTTCGGCGGCCGCCAGCCCGTGTGCCGTTTCCTGTCCAACAAGCGGGGCTACGCCGCGACCTTCGGCCGCGACTTGCTCGATGCTGGATTTGATCCGCGGGATGTGCTCGACAAGGACGAGGTCGAGAAAGTGCTGGTACCGGTGGTCCGCGACTTTTTCGCGCGGGCGTTGCCCTACCGGCTCGAGATGGCGGCCGGCGCGCGTCCGCATGGCCCCCGCTCCCATCGCAGCGGGGAGGGCGGCACGATCCTGCGCGTCGGCGAAGATGACCGCCACGAGGTCGAGCAAGCGCTCGACCTCGTGCTGTGGTGCGTGGATGATGGGGTGGAGCTGGCTGGCAACGCTGTCGAACCGCCCTCCGGACGTGCCCGTGTTGGTTTCAAACCGGGCAGTGCCGAAGCCGCGACTTGGCGTGCGCTGATCGATGATCGCCTCGGCAGCCACCGTGGCTTGCCGGTTCTGGGTGTCGGGGAACGGGTTGCCCCGGCCGGTGCCTTGCGCGCCGAGGCCACCAACTGCGCGGCGCGCCACGTCCACGGCATGCGGGGTCGCCTGCGTGATGGTGCGAGCATCGCAACGGTCGACCACACCTACCGTCTCTCCGATCGAATCACGGTCGGCCTGGTTTCCTGAACGATCGCTCCCAGATCCAGCGACCTCCCCGAACCTCCCCGGCGCACGCCCCGGAGGCCGGAGGTCGCGCAATAGCCCTTTCTGCAACCGCTTCGTAGGGTCGATACGCCGTCGCGATCGTGGCGGCGTACAGATCAACGACCTCGAAGGAGCTGGCGGCTATGGACGCTCTGGATCGATTCAACGCGGCGATCGCCACCCTTGGTGGGATGTTGTGGCATACCTGGGTGCTCTACATCTTGCTCGCCAGCGGAACCCTATTCACCTTGTGGAGTCGATTGGGGCAGGTGAGGTCCCTGACCCACGGTGTTGCTGTGGTCGCGGGTCGCTACAGCGACGCGCGGGACCCTGGAGCGATCAGCCACTTTCAGGCACTATCCGCCGCCCTTTCGGCCACCGTCGGCCTCGGAAACATCGGGGGCGTCGCGCTGGCCATCGGGTTGGGCGGTCCAGGGGCCGTCTTCTGGATGTGGGTGGTCGGCGTGCTGGGCATGGCATTCAAGAGCACCGAGGTGACCCTATCGATGCTCTATCGCAACACCGATGATCCGAAGAATCCGTCGGGAGGACCAATGTGGGTGGCCCGAAAGGGCTTTCGTGACCGTGCGCCGTGGTTGGCGCGAATCGGGCGCGGAGCAGCCGGCCTCTTCTGTGTGACGTTGCTGATCTCGACCGTCACCGGCGGCAACCTCTACCAGGCCTGGAACGTCGGCAATGTGACGCAAACGTACTTCGGGATCCCTTCGTGGGTGGCAGGTATCGTGCTGGCCGTTCTCGTGGCGCTGGTGATTCTCGGCGGTGTCGCGCGCATCGGCGCGGTAGCCGGGCGACTGGTGCCGCTGATGTGTGGCGCCTACTTGCTCGCGGCGCTCTACGTCATCGTCGTTCGGATCGATCAGCTGCCAGCCGTGGTGGCGCTGATCTTCCAAGGTGCTTTTGACGGCGTTCGATCGCAAGGCGCGTTCCTCGGCGGTACAGCGGCCTTCGCCTTCAGCATTGGCCTTCAGCGCGCCTTCTTCTCCAACGAGGCCGGGCAAGGTTCATCGCCCATCGCGCACAGCGCGGCACGCACGGACGAACCCGCCCGGGAAGGAATCGTCGCGGGGCTCGAGCCCTTCATCGACACCTTGGTGATCTGCACCCTGACTGCCTTGGTGATTCTCCTCAGCGGTGTCTGGAACCGGCCGCCCGATCTCGCATTTTCCGAAACGCCGTCTGTGATCGAAGCCGCGCCTCGTGAATGGACACTCGATGGTGGAACTCTGTCGCCGCGCGCGGACCGTGCTTGGCGCGATGGTGACGTGGTGCAGGTTCACGTGGCCGCGGCCGGGAGACAGGAAGCCGCGGCGCAACCTGTCCCGATTGCGGGTACCGTCCGCATCCGGTCCGGGGAGCCGGTCGTCGATTGGAGCCGCGTGGTGAGTCAGCAGCAGCCAGTGTTGGTCCACGGGGATGGCTACTTCGTCGCGTATTCCAATGCGTCCTTCACGGCACTGGCCTTCGACCAGGTGCGGCCTGGGCTCGGCAAGTGGCTGGTTACCGTCGCGGTGTGGCTTTTCGCGCTGTCAACACTGATCTCGTGGAGCTACTACGGTGAGCAGGGATGGGCCTATTTGTTTGGCGCCCGTCGTGTCACGCTCTATCGGCTCCTGTTCTGCGCGCTCATCCCACTGGCCTGCGCCGGGATCTTTCGAACTGCCACGGAGCTCAACAACATGACGGCAGTCGGTACCGGCGCGATGCTCTTCGTCAATGTGCCGATTACCCTCTTCTTCGCCCGACAGGCGATCGAGGCCCAACGCGACTATGTGCGGCGAATGCGACGTGCCGATGGTCGAGCGTCTAGCCAGACCTGAGGGCCAGGGCGAGCAGGATCAGCGCGCAGGCGAAGGGACTGGGGGGCGCTGTCGGCCATCATGACTGACGCCTTCGGCGCGCAGCCCGCACGGCAGCGCTCTCGGCACGCAGGCGTTCCTGGATCTCGTGGTCGCGTTGTCGCACCAGGCGGCGGACGTCGGCCGGGGCCACGAAGCACGCGATCGGAAGAACCGGTGTGGGTTCGTTTTCGAATGTTGGCTTGGGAGAAACGTGGGCTGTTTCGTGCATGGCAGGTCTCCGAGCAAAGGTCAACGAGGGCCGGCGATCGGGGCCTCGGTATGGCTGTCTTCACCTGTTCATGCGCAAGAAGGTGAAACGGTGTAGCGTCCTGCGCGAAAACTGCACCGGGCCCCGGCTGGTGCAACCGCATGCTGCTGTCCGCCAGAGGGCGCGTTGAACCCCATGCGTGCAGGCGATGGCGCAGGCGCGCCAGTGGCCGGCGTCATCGGAGGGGTGGGGGTGTATCCGGATGAAGGTGCTTGATTATGTTCGGACCCTGCTCGACGCCGGACCCCCTCGAGCCCTCGGCGTCCTGAGCGAGCACCCGGTCCATGTGAACGATCAGCAGGTTGAGCTCGTTGGCATCCAGCGCGCAGCCCGAGTTGTACGACGCGTTGGCGCCGAATGGGGTCTCGAAGTGCTGGGGCATCCAGGCTGAGTCGACGTGACCGGAGAAGAAGTCGCAATGGAGCAGGCGAGACCGTGCCGGAGGTCGGTTGACGCCGGCAGGTGCGACGGTTCATACTCGTCACGCGATGCAGCACGTCGGCCACACGAACTCTTCCGCGGTCAATCCGAACGCCACCTCCAGCGAGGTGCGCGGCCGCGCCTGACTGTTTCCCGATAAACGGTTTTCGAAACAGACACCCAACGGCCCGCATTTCGATGCGGGCCGTTGTCGTATGGAAGAACGACGATCGCGGCCACATCGAGCGGTCACTCAGGAGGCTTCCATCATGTGCTCCATTTTCGGCATTCTCGAGCTCGCCACCGACCCTCGGGCCTTGCGCGAGCAGGCGCTCGAATGTTCGCGTCTCATGCGTCATCGTGGCCCGGACTGGAGCGGGATTCACGCGGATGATCGGGCCATCCTGGTCCACGAGCGTCTCGCGATCGTCGATCTCGAACACGGCGCGCAGCCTCTGCGCTCTGCCGATGGTCGCTTCGTGCTGGCAGTCAACGGTGAAATCTACAACCACCAGCAGCTTCGAGATCACGATCCCCGCGTTCGAGACTTTCCCTTTCAGACCGGCTCGGACTGCGAGATCATCTTGGCGCTGGCCGCGTCGGATTGGGAGGGTGCGGCGGGCTGGCTGAACGCGCTCAACGGCATCTTTGCGTTCATCCTGCACGATACCCAAACCGGGCGCTATCTCATCGCGCGTGACCCGGTGGGGGTGATGCCGCTCTACCACGGTCGCGATCGTGACGGCAATCGCTTTGTCGCTTCCGAGCTCAAGGCACTGGTCGCAGCCTGCCCGACCCTCGAAGCCTTCCCGGCGGGTTCCTTTCTCGACAGTGAAGCTGGAGACATCAAGCGCTACTACGATGCCGGCTGGCGATCGTTCGATGCGGTGGACGAGCAACCACTCGAGCCTGCAAAGCTTCGCGATGCGCTGGAATCCGCGGTCGCCCGGCAGCTCATGTGTGACGTGCCGTACGGCGTGCTGCTCTCCGGTGGCCTCGACTCGTCGTTGATCACGGCCTTGGCGGCACGCCATGCGCGACGGAGGGTCGAAAGCGACGGGGCCGAGGAAGCGTGGTGGCCGAGGCTCCACTCGTTTGCCATTGGCTTGGAAGGTTCTCCAGACCTGGCTGCGGCGCAGATCGCGGCCGACGCGATCGGCACCGTGCACCATGGCTTCGTCTACTCCGCCCAAGAAGGGTTGGACGCTCTTCGTGATGTGATCTATCACCTCGAGACTTTCGACGTCACGACAGTCCGTGCTTCGACGCCGATGTACCTGATGGCGAGACGCATCAAGGCCATGGGCATCAAGATGGTGCTCTCAGGGGAAGGGGCGGACGAGATCTTCGGAGGCTATCTCTATTTTCACAAGGCACCGAGTGCACGTGCGTTCCATGACGAGACGGTCCGGAAGCTCGATGCGCTTCCGCAGTACGACTGCCTGCGGGCCAACAAGTCGACCGCGGCATGGGGCATCGAAGCGAGGGTTCCCTTCCTCGATCGCGCCTTTCTCGACGTCGCCATGGCCTTTGATCCAGCCGAGAAGATGGTGACCGCGGGCCGTCTCGAGAAGCACGTGCTGCGCGCCGCGTTCGAAGGCCTCTTGCCGGACGAGATTCTCTGGCGCCAGAAAGAGCAGTTCTCAGATGGTGTCGGCTACGGCTGGATCGACGCCCTGCGCGCTCATGCCGCAGCCGAGGTCAGCGATGATCAACTGGCTCGCGCCGCGTTTCGCTATCCGCACGCCGCGCCGACGACCAAGGAAGCGTACCTGTACCGACGCATTTTCGAGTCGCACTTCCCAGGCGATGCCGCCGCATCATCCGTGCCCGGTGGAAAGTCGATCGCCTGTTCGACGCCGGCAGCGATCGCCTGGGACTCGGCCTTTGCCCGCCTGGCCGACCCGTCGGGCCGAGCCGTCCGCGGGGTGCATCACGATGGGTACTGATGTTGCTCGAGCCGGAACCTCTACCGACGCTTGACCTCCGGGTACCGCCCCCTTACGCTCGCCATCGACGGCCCCCAGCCTGGGCGGAGCAGATTTCGAAACGAGGAGCAGCAAGATGTCGACTTCGTACCTCAGACAAGCCATCGCCGATGGCGACGACGAAAAGATCATTCGCTTCGTACGTCTTCATCTAGGGGATGGCAGCGAGAAGGTAGGTCGTCGGGAGATCGATAAGTCGTGGGTCGAGGCGACGAAGGTCCTGGTTGACTACGAGCCAATCGACCGTGACGCGATCGAGAAAACGCTCGCGCTCGACGACGCGACGCTTGCCTCGCTCTTCTTTCAACTGCACTTTCACTTGATCAAGCGCACAGACGGCTGGATTCACGAGGGCAGCCGGTAGCGACGGTACCGGCTGGTGGACGGTCGGCTATCCGTGACGGGAGACAACATGACGACGAGCGAACAATCGGTCGGCGAAAGCCGCGCTGAGGCGGCTGCGGACCCACGACAAACCGGGCGCCAGCTCCGGCCGGGCTTGTGGCACACCATCAACGAGCGCTATCCCGGATCGATGATCACCAAGGACGACGCAGTGCCCTTGGCGCGCCTGAACAAGCCACTCGCCGAGGCGCGCGTAGTCATGGTGAGCTCATGCGGTGTCCATCTGCGGACACAACGCCCCATGGATGTCACCCATCCGCTGGGCTACTTCGGCTTTCGGCGCGTTCCTTCATCTGCGAGACACGACGATCTGATTATTCATCAGCTCAAGTTTCCGCACGACGACGCCGATCTCGACATCAATGTGTCGTTTCCGGTCGAACGGCTTCAGGAGATGGTGGAGGCCGGCGAGCTTGGCAGCCTCAGCGAGTCGTTCTACAGCTTCATCGGGTACAACATGGATCCCGAGAAGTTCGAAGCGGAGGTGGCGACGCCGATCGCCGATGCGATTGGAAGGGAGGCCCATGCAGATCTCGCGCTGCTGGTGCCTGCCTGACCGATCTGCCATCAGTCCGTGGGACTGATTCAAAGACAGGTCGAGGCGCGGGGCATTCCGACGGTATCGATTACCGTTGCGCGCGATGTTACCGAGCGTACCAAGGTGCCGCGCGCCGTCTTTGCGCCTTGGCCGATGGGCCATCACTTCGGCGCGCCGTTCCATCGCGAAATCCAGCTTCGCGTCCTTCGGGAGGCCTTTGACCTGGTCCAGAGTGCCGAGCGTTCGGGTGAGATTCGGGATCTTCCGATCAAGTGGGCGACGGTACGAAGGGAGTCGAAACACCTCAGCGCGCAAGGGCGTCAGCTCTGATCACAGTGCGGGCGCCCACGCGGCGCTGATGTCCCTCCAGGTCTCTTCGTCTCGGGTCGAGCGCGATTCGATTCGCCGCGAAAGGTGAAAGCTCGCGGCTACGGACTACTACCTCTAGGAAGGCATTGATTGCCGTGCCGTCTCGGCAGCACGCTGCGAGCGAATGAGCGTTCGCAGGTCGTGTGCTGCCGCGACGCGCGGCTCCGAACCTGACAAGAGGTACGACATGTTTCAACAGCGCACAACAACAGCCCGAACGACGCTTGGAACGCTGGGGCGCACATCGCGACGTCTCTCAATCACCATGGTATTGGGCTTCTTGATGCTAGGCGGCGCATCGCCTGGTGTGGCCGTGTGTGGCGATTGTGATGCCAACGGTGTGGTCGACGTTGCGGATGTGTTGGCAGTCGTCCAACACGTCTCCGGAGCCACGACAATCAAGGGGCCGCGCCTGATGGATTGCGACGTCAACCGTGACGGCCCGGTCAATGTCTTGGATGTCTTGCTGCTGACGCAGGTGACCGGTGGTCTTCGACCCGCGTCGGATCTCGTTTGTACGACATGTGGTGATTGCAATGGCAACGGCACTGCATACGATGGGACAGATGTCGATGTGTTTCCACCCTCGGGTACCATCGTCGCTGCGACGTCCGGCCAGGCGGCTTGTGATACCAATGGCGACGGCATTCTCGATTTCAGCGAGCTTCCTACGTTTGTGTCTCAGGCTCACACATGTTCGACCTGCGGCGACTGCGACCTGAACGGCGATGTCAACTTCGACGATGCTACGAGAGCGGCATCCGGCGTGCCCATGGGGCTGCCATTTACTTCTTGCACCATCCAAGGCGTCAGTCCGAATGCGATCAATGTCCTCGATGCGTTGCAGATTGCGCGATTCGACGCAGGACTTCTTCCTACCCTCATGTGTGAGGATCCGAACGTAGCCCAGCCCTGATCGGAGTCGGTTGATCCGAAAGGAGTCCAGTGCGGGCGCGACAGTCTTCCGCACGGAGACACGGGCGCGCGGGTGGCGAGTATGTCTCGGCACTCGCGCGCTGGTTTCGAAGAACGAGACGGCTATTGCGGCAGCAAGGGTGTCGAATCCCAGAAGATTTGACTTTCGGCGGTCGCGGGATCGACGTATTCGAGCAGTGTGATGAGTGTCGGTTGCATGCTGTAGTCAAACGTGCTCAACACGCTGCCGCGAATGGTCAGCCAACCGAGATTGCCATCCCGCAAGTCGTCCAATGCATTCTGAGAAAGGTCGATTTGCAAGAGCTCCCGAGGCAGACGAAAGTAGAGGGCTCTCACCTGGGTGCCGGGGGGCACGGACCATCCGTTGTGAAGATCGATTTCGAGCTCGTTCAAGAACCGATGACTCGGCCTTGGACCACGTGCTCCCCGTTTGGCGACGGGAGCAGGTGGAGCGACTTCACAGCACAACGTACAGGGCACGCACACATCCGGCTCTGGCGCGGGCTTGAAGATATCCGCTGCAGTAGTCGCGCTGGGGTAGCGGTAGGGGCTCTGGGCTTGGGGGACCGGCAGAAGGTCGGCGCTGATCGAGATCATTCCGGACTGGGGTGCGCCGCAGGTCGTGGGATCCTCGTTCAGAAGTCGAAGGAGCTGAAGGCTGGCGCGCTGTGATTGGCCGGTGAAGGCGGCACTGCCATGGGTCAGCTCGATGGGGCACGTGCCCACCGCCGGACAGGTCGACTGGGGTAGCCATGTGGCCCCGCCGCGATCGAGTTGGGTGAGCGCCTTATTCCGCTTGTGAAGAAGGATATCGGTCAGCCAGCCACTCAGCCCCGCTGCCGCGAACGAGGTTCCGGCTGGCGCAATGGTCTCGATCGGCAGACCGCGATCGGTGACATTGACACAGTGGCCGGCGCCCGGCATGAGCGCTTGCGGAAACGAATCGATCACGGGCGTCTCCCACGTAGCCTGTGCGAAGCCTGTGTTTGCAAACATCTTCATGTCCAACGCACCGACCGAGAGAACGTGGTCGAGGATGGCCGGGAAGAGGGGCTTCTGGTGGTTGCCAGCGGCAGCCACAATCGTGGTTCGGCGTTGCGAACTTCCGGACGGCTGCTGCAAGTGGCTGAGGAGGCGGCTGATCTGGCAGCTCAGCCGCTCGGGCTGACAATTGACGTTCGTCGCATCCCCGAGCTCGATAAATCGACCAAAGCTCATGTTGACAGCCTCTGGCGCGGGGACACTGCCGTCGATGGCTTCGGCGAGCGCGGCGAGGCTGGCAATGACGTCGATGTCAGTGATTCCGGTTTGCGGATCCGCACTTTCGAGCGCGAAGATCTTGGTCTGGACCTGGAGGTCCGTGGCGGCCCGAATCACCTTGTCGACGATTCTGCCGTGCCAGTTGTCCCAGTCGACGATTGCCACCCAAGGGGCTCTCAAGGCCGACAGGCTCGTCGCACAGCCGTCGAGAGGGTCGCAATCGACGGCGTGCGGCGCTGGGCCTGGCGCCGCGTAGACTCGGACGCGCTCGCTGCCACGGTGGGGTGTTGGGCAGCTATCGAAAGGTTCGTAGGCAACGGAGAAGACTCCGAAGTCCCCCGCTGCGATCTGTCGGATCGATTCGGGTGTCGCTGGGCAGGGTGCGTCGTGGAGGGCCCAGTAGACCTCGGGAAGCTCAGGTGGGGATGGCTCCTCGCCGCTGGCCGCGAAGGTGTCGAGGCCGGTCGAGAGCAGGAAGAAGGTCGTAAGCGAAAGTGCGTTCAGCCATTGCATGGGTTGCCTCCTCGCGTAGCGTGCGAGCTGCGTCCTGTACGGACGAGATCGGAGTTTGGAGGCGGAGGATGAGACGATGAAAGCGACGTCCGCTGTCCACTGCTGTTGCCGCGCCTGCGTTCAGCGAATCAGGGCGTTCGAGAATCGGTGGCAGCTCGTTGCGTCGGGCGACGACCAAGAACAGCTGATGGACGCCCGGCTCCGATCCGACCAGGACTTCGGCCGAGGCGTGGAGATCCTCGGTGATCAGGATGGCGAACGGCAGCCACTGCCAGG
>CALFAM010000327.1 GCA_937948815.1 uncultured bacterium | reverse complement strand
GGCGCCTTCCTTCTGGCGGGCCGGTTCGTACCACTGTCCCTCGTGGTGCTGGCGCCGGTCGTGGTTAACATTTTCTTGTTCCACGTCTTTCTCGATGCCGGCTTGCTGCCGTTGTCGATCCTGGTCGTTCTTCTCGAGATTTTCCTCGCCTGGGCCTACTGCGATTCCTTCCGCGGCGTTCTGGCCCGGGATGCCAAACCTCGTCCATGAAGCGCGAGATGGAGGGCCAGGCCAGATGCCGACCCACACAGCCGTTGCGCCGGCCTCGCCGCGCGTGAGCAGCCGGGCAGAGGGCCTGCCCTGGACCGTGTTGGCCTTGGCGGTTGGCGCCACCAGCATTGTGATCGGGGTGATCTGGGACATTTCCTGGCACAGCACCATCGGTCGCGACACGTTCTGGACGCCTGCGCACATCGCCATCTACCTCGGTGGTGTGGTCGGTGGCATGGTAAGCGGCTGGAACGTCCTACGAGTGACTTTCGGACCGGATCGGGCAGCCCGCGACGCCGCGGTCCGGTTCTGGGGGTTCCGTGGCCCCCTCGGGGCGTGGTGGGCGATTTGGGGCGCCATCGCCATGCTCACCTCGGCGCCGTTCGACGACTGGTGGCACAACGCTTACGGGCTCGATGTCGAGATTCTGAGCCCGCCCCATACGGTCCTGCTGGCGGGCATGTTCGGCGTCATCCTCGGTGCGCTGGTGCTGGCTGCTGCGGCGCAGAATCGGCGTGAAGCCCTGGACGACGCGCGCTGCGGCGGCGCCTCGTTCGCCGGCGTGCTGGCCTACGTCGCAGGCGTTGCCCTGGCCTTGGCGCTGATCATGGCGACCGAGTTTCGGACCACGAACCTGCAGCGAAGCGGGACGTTCTACTGCGTGATGGCGGCGTTGATTCCGCTCTTCTTGCTCGGGCCGGCCCGGGCCGTGCGCCTGCGGTTCCCAGCCACCACGATTGCCGCGGTCTACATGGCGATCACCCTGGCCATGATTTGGATCCTGCCGCTCTTTCCGGCCACTCCACTGCTCGGACCGATCTACAACCCGGTCACGCACATGGTGGTGGACGTTTGGCCGCTGCTGCTGGTGGTCCCGGCGTTCTTCGTCGATCTGCTGACCCGCTGGTGGCGGGGAAGGGCGCGCCGCCTTGGCGGCGACTGGACCCTCGCCCTGCTCGCCGGCGCTGTCTTTCTGGGCGTCTTCGTTGCCGTGCAGTGGTATTTCTCGGCCTTTCTGCTCAGTGAAAGTGCCAAGAATGCATTCTTTGCCAGCGATCGGAGCTGGAGCTACGGCGCGCGGATCGGCGCGTGGATGCAGGAGTTCTGGCGTTTGGAACGTGATCCCTTCAGCCTCGGAGCGTTGGGAGTCGCGTTCGGGCTGGCGGTTCTCTCGACCCGCTTCGGTCTGGCGTGGGGCGGGTGGCTGTCGCGGGTGAAGCGATGAGCTTGCCCAGGATCACAGTCGGTGGAACGGCGCCTGGGTGGTCAGCGGGCTATCGGGCTACGCGTCGTGCCCTTCTGCTTGTCGCTGGATTGCTCGCCGTGTGCTCACTCAGCGCGTCCCGTGTCCAGGCCCACGTCGGCAGCCCGGATACCTTCTTTGCCGGCGAAGCGGGTCCGTACGGTGTGCAGGTGATCGTCGGCGCACCTGGGGTGATTCCGGGCCTGGCGGAGATCAGCGTTTGGGTCAGTGGAGGGGAGGCTGAACAGGTCTCGGTACGGCCGGTTCGGTGGGACGCCGGCCTCGACGGGGCGCCGCCTGCGGATCTGGCCGAGCCGATTCGCGGCGAAGCCGGGCTCTGGACCGCCGAGCTGTGGCTGATGAATTCCGGTTCCTACAGCGTCTACGTCGAGATCGAAGGCGACCGAGGACGCGGACAGGTGATCGTTCCCGTGGTCGCAGCCGCCACCGAGCGGCTGGAGATGATGGGTTGGTTGACGGGCGTGCTGCTGGCGCTCGGTACGTTGCTCTTCGTCGGTGCTGTGACGGCGATCGGCGCCGGGGTGCGAGAGAGCGTACTGGCCCCGGGTGAGTCACCGTCGCCCGCGCGCCAGCGCGCGGCACGGGTGGCCATGACCGTCGCGGCCGTGGTGTTTGCCCTCGTGCTCGTGGGTGGCAAGCGCTGGTGGGATGCTGAGGACGCTGCTTTTGCCAGCGGTCTGTACAAGCCCCTGCCCATGATCGCTGAGCCTGGTGTTCATCCGAAGAGCGATCGAGTGATTACCCTGACGATCGACCATGAAGACTTTCGGCGGGGAAGCTGGTCACAGATCGTGCCCGACCATGGCAAGCTGATGCATGCCTTCCTGGTGCGCGAGGACGATCTTGGTGCCTTTGCCCACGTCCACCCCGAGCGGCTCGACCATGAGCGTTTCGCGGTTGTGGTGCCAGCAGATCTGCCCGCGGGTGACTATCGGATCTACGCCGATCTCACCCATGCATCGGGCTACGCGCAGACGCTGACCGAGGTCGTCGCGCTCCCGCCCGCGAGGCCGGCCGCCGACCTTGCCCAGCCGACGGAGGCGACGTCCGAGCTGGCGGCGCTACGCCAAGATTCCGACGATTCCTGGCGGGTGGCGGCGCCGACCGGGGCGACCGAGCATCGCTTTGATGACGGTTCACGAATGATCTTCGATCGCCCGGACAGGCTGGTCGCCAACGAGCCGGTGAGCATGACGTTCCGGCTCCTTGGAGCCGACGGTCCGATGGCTCTCGAGCACTACATGGGTATGGCGGCGCATGCCGCGGTTCGGCGACACGATGGCGCGGTCTTCATCCACCTGCATCCGACCGGCACCGTCTCGATGGCGGCACAGCAGCTTTTTGCGCTGCGCGATCAGGGCGTGATCGAGAGAAGGGCCCGAGAGCTGCCGCCCGAGCTCCTCGCGACGATGGATCACAGTGTGATGGATCACGATGGTGTGGGCCACGCAGGGATGCACCACGGTCCAGCCCTCGCGTCCGACGTGAGCATGCCTTGGGCGTTTCCCCAACCTGGCGCCTACCGGATCTGGCTTCAGATGAAGCGCGACGGCACGGTCTACACCGGCGTCTTCGACGTCGATGTCGAAGAACCCGAAGCCTGACCGGCAGTGTCACGGCACGCAGGCCAGACTGTTTGAACGTACCGGAGGGATGCGGGCAGCGCCTTTCCTGGACGGCGACCGGCGCTCATCGCGTGCGGCTTGGGTGCCGCGAAGGGCTATGGACGACCGTTAGGGCTTTCGAACTTCGAAGTGCAGCACGTCCGGCCGCGCATAGTGGCCCGTGACGTCGAGGGTCATGGCCTCACGGTCGACCGCCGTGGGATCGATCTCGCCGAAGATCAGCGCTTCCCGGTCATAGACGGGCTCGGCAATGTAGTCCCCGTCCGGGCCGATGATCGCGCTGCCGCCGCGTAGGACATGCTGATCGGGGTCGTTCTGGCTGGCGTTCTCGTCTTCTGGCCAGTCTGTCGGCAGGTCGCCTTCCCGGATGATCTGCCCGACGGCCAGTACGAAGCACCGGCCTTCCAGCGCATAGTGGCGGCTGGCGAGCTGGTGTTTGTCGTGCACCGTCGGCCAGACCGCGGTGTGAATCAGCTCGCCGGATTCGTGCAGGGCCTGGCGGGCGAGCGGCATCCAGTGCTCCCAGCACACCAGTCCGCCAACGCGGCCCGCGGCGGTTTCCGCCGCCTGTAGCCCGCGGCCGTCACCGGGCCCCCAGATCGCGCGCTCGGTGTAGGTGGGGACCAGCTTGCGATGATGGTTGGCCAGGCGGCCGTCGGCATCGAAGGTCAGCAGCGAATTGTAGAGCGTGCGGTTGCCGGGACCCGCGTCGACCCGTTCGGAAACGCCGATCACCAGAACCAGACCATGCTCGCGTGCGATGGTGCCGAGCTGCTCGGTCAGCGGTCCGGGCACCACCACCGAAGAAGCCCGGTAGCGGGCGTAGACGGACTTGGTTGCCGCATCGTCCCAGAGAAAGGCTCCTCGTCGGTGGTCGATCCACGATGGATAGCCAGGGATCGAGGTCTCACCGGTGGCCAGAACCGTGGCACCGGACCGCCGGGCGTCGGCTGCCGCATCGGCAAGCTTGGCGATCGTCGCAGCGGCGTCGTCTGGCTCTGGTCGAAGCTGCGCAATGGCAACGTTGAACGGCCTGTTCGCGACCTCGAATGGCGCGTCTTCTTGGGGAGATGGGGATGCGGTGCTCACGTTCGTCCTGCTTGGGTTGACTCGGGTCGTCCCCGCGACGTCGAAGGGCTCGAGGCGGTCAGCTGCCCCCAGCCTCAGGCTGCCAGGAGCACGTGAATACACACTCGCGGTGCCCGGCGTCGCGGCGGCATTGGACCATAACGGAGGCGCCTTTTCCACCGAGCAGCTCGATGCCACGCTCGAAATAGCCAGCCGTGCTCAAGCAGTCGGGACTGGTGTGGGATGAGGCGCCGACCACGTGGAGAACGCCGTGATGCTCGTCGGTGCGCTCGTAGCTCGCTTCGCCATCGCTGTAGTAGGTGCGTCGGACGGATGGGAAGTTCTCGAGCAGATCGTGTGGGGCGGTGCCGCGGGTGAAGATGCGGTGGACGCTGGTCAGGTTGCGCTCGGCAGAGGCTCGTCCCAACTCGTGGAAGACGGCATGGGGATGGTTCGGGTCGAGTACCTGGGCGATCGCCTCGTCGAGCCGGCCGTTGAGGGTCAGCGGGTAGGGTGTGGCGGGCAAGACGCGTGCTTCGAGAATGGCGCGGTCAGCTGGAGCCATCGTCGCGAGCACGGCTGCCAAGATGTCGTCGCCGTGGGTCTTTTGAATGTGCTCGATGCGCGCCAGGATCGACGCGCCCTTGACCATCGTCTGCTTTCCCGCGAGATCGTTGGCCGATGGGTTTGCTGCTGGATTCATGGCATGGTCCCTCCCGTCCTCGCTCCCGCCTTCGCTTTCCGGGACGGCTCGGTCAGCCTCTTCCTGGCCAGCTTCTGCCGTCGTGGCGGTCGCCTCGTGGCGTTCTTCGTCAGACTGCCGAACCGAGACCTTCCCTCACCATCCATTGTAAAGACGATGATGAGGCGCGCGTTACCATGTTCTCTGTGTAGAAAAACCTGTGCCGTAGCCACTTCAATGAGCCTGGATACGAAGTCGCACGACATGTAGGGAGACAGTCGGCTCGCCAATTCGGCCGACGGACCGGAGGTTCGGACGCGCGGCCGATAGACTCCAGGCCGTAGACTGTGACCTTCGAACCGACCGCTCGCTCGGGACGTTTCGCGATCGAGCTCCCCTGCACGACGGTGCGCATCCCGCGCCGCAACCTTGCCAGTCTGAGGTCTGTAGATGCCGCAAGAAGAGTCGGAAGACCGTACGTCGAGCGATCGCTCGGCACCGATCGACCAGCCGACCGGCGTACGAGACGGTGAGACGCTCGACGCCGAAAAACTCAGCGCTTACCTTGCCACGGCGGCACCCGCGATCGTGCCAGCGAACGCCGGTCCGCTCGAGGTCGCACAGTTCCCCAGCGGCTTTTCGAACCTCACCTACCTCGTGTGTGTGGGCAGCTCGGAGTACGTGCTGCGTCGGCCGCCGTTCGGCTCCAAGGTGGCCACGGCGCACGACATGGGGCGTGAGTTCCGCGTGTTGAGCGCCCTCTCACCGGTCTACCCAAAGGCGCCGCGGCCGCTGGTGCATTGCGAAGACCCAGCCGTTCTCGGCGCACCGTTCTACATGATGGAGCGGGTGCGTGGTGTCATTCTGCGCCCGCAGCTCACCGAGGCTGAAGCGCCGTCGGCCGCCGAGATGCGCCGCGTGGCGCAGGCCTTGGTCGAAACCCTCGCCGAGCTGCATGCGGTAGATGTCGGTGCCGCCGGTCTCCAGGACTTCGGCAAGCCCAGCGGCTATGTGGCTCGCCAGGTCGGTGGCTGGGCCAAACGCTACCAGCGCTCCGCGACCGACGAGATTCCAGCGATGGAGCGGGTCGCCAGCTGGCTGGCCGCGAATCAGCCACCCGAGGCGGACGCCACGTTGATCCACAACGACTACAAGTACGACAACTTGGTGCTCGACGCAGGAGACCTCGGCCGCATTCTGGCCGTGCTCGACTGGGAGATGGCGACGCTCGGGGATCCGCTCATGGATCTCGGCACGACGCTCGGCTACTGGGTCGATCCCGACGATCCACCGGTCATGCGCAAGCTCCGCTTGTCGCCCACCGACCTGCCGGGCAATCCGACCCGCGACGAAGTGGCCGAAGCCTACGCCCGGGCGAGCGGCCGTGATCTCGGCGACCTGGTCTTCTACTACGCTTTCGGGCTGTTCAAGATCGCGGTCATTGCCCAGCAAATCTACTACCGCTATCAGCAAGGGCTGACCCAGGACGAGCGTTTCGCCATGCTCATCCACGGCGTCCGCGCCTGTGCCCAGAGTGCCCAGCTCGCGATCGAGCGCCAGCGCATCGACCGACTCTACGAAACCTGAAGCGGCCGGCTCGGCCGGCTCGCGCGGTCGGACTGGCGAAGGCCGCCGGGTCAGGAGAGAATCGGCGCATGGAAATACGGAATCGAGTCGTGTTGGTGACGGGCGGGGCGCAGGGGATTGGTCGCGCGATGGTGGAACGGTTCGCGGCCGAGGGGGCGCGTGGGATCGGGGTGGCGGACCTCGATGGCCCTGGCGCGCGAAAGGTGGCGGATGCTGTCGGCGGCGTGGGGCTCGCGGTCGATGTCACGCGCGAGGCGGACATTCAGCGGGCCGTGGCCGAGACCGAAGCACGCTTCGGGCCGATCGACCTGCTGTGTTCGAACGCCGGGGTCGTCTACTCGGACGCGCCGGGATGGACCGCGGTCTCGCAGACCGATGAGCAGTGGAATCGCTCATGGAACGTCCATGTGATGGCCCATATGTGGGCCGCCCGTGCGGTCTTGCCAGGGATGATCGAGCGGGGTGGCGGCTACCTGCTGAACACGGTGTCCGCCGCCGGCCTCCTCGGACTGATCGGAGACACCGCCTACACTGCGGCCAAACATGCTGCGATTGGCTTTGCCGAGGCCGTTGCGATCAACCACGGCGACCAAGGAATCGGCGTATCGGTCCTGTGTCCGCAAGCCGTTGCCACGCAGATGATCGAGCACGACCACGAGCAAGCCGTGCGCGCGGCTACGGCCGACGGCATCTTGCAGCCGGCCGAGGTGGCCGATGCCGCCGTGCGCGGCCTGGCCGAAGAGCGCTTCTTGATCTTGCCGCATCCCGAAGTCCAAATGTACGTGGAGCATCGCGCCAGCGATCACGACCGATGGTTGGCAGGGATGCGCAAATTCCGCCGAACGCTCTATGCCGACGACAGCCACATGAGCTTCGCGCGACCGCGCCAGGAAGCCACCGAGGAGCAACCATGACCCCGTCCCCCACGACCACGTCCAGTCCCTCCGAAGACCCGCGTGCACAAGAGCTCTCTCTGGCGGGCAAGGTGGCGATCGTCACCGGCGCCAGCCGTGGCATCGGTGAAGCGATCGCTCGTGCATTCGCCGCGCACGGCGCGACCGTGGTGCTGTCGTCGCGTACCCAAGAGACGCTCGACGCAGTGGCCAGCAGCATCAACGAGGAGCAAGCTGGCGTCGGCGGTGGCGGCCGTGCACTCGCGATCGCCTGCCATGCCGGCAAGCCAGACGCCCTCGAGGCGCTCTTCGCCCGCGTCGAAGACGAGCTCGGGCGGATCGACGTGCTGGTCAACAATGCAGCGACCAACCCCTATTTCGGTGCCGCCATCGAAGCGCCAGAGTGGGCCTTCGACAAGACGGTGGAGGTGAACCTCAAGGGCTATTTCTTGGCCTGCCAGCTGGCGGCGCGGCGGATGGTCGCCCGAGGATCGGGGTCGATCATCAATATCGCCTCGATTCTCGGTATCAAGCCAGCACCCATGCAGGTGATCTACGCGATGACCAAGGCGGGTGTCATCAGTTTGACCAAGGGGTTGGCCCAAGAGCTCGGTGCCAAGCATGTTCGCGTCAATGCGATCGCTCCAGGTCTGATCGAGACACAGTTCGCGTCCGCGCTGATCGACAACGAGTCGATGCATCGCGCCCATTTGCGGGCGACGCCGCTCGGGCGGCACGGTCAGCCGAACGAGATCGTGGGCGCGGCGCTGTACCTGGCCTCTGAGATGTCCAGCTTCACGACCGGTGCGGTGATGGTGTGTGACGGAGGCTTCACGGCCTGAGCGACCCCGGTGGTTCGTGTGCGTTCCGGTCGACCGCTCAGCCGTCGACCAACCATTCGTAGAGGTGGTAGTGCTCGCGGGTCATGCCGAGGGCTTCGTAGGCGCGCTGGGCACCCTCGTTGCGCTTGTCCACGTAGAGGCGCAGGCCGCGCAGGTCGGGCGAGTCTTCGACGCGCGCCACGAGATGCTCGTAGAGCGCGCGATAGACCCCGCGTCCCCGAGCCTCCGGGACGACGAAGACCGAATGGATCCACAAGACCTCGCCGTTGCGCCAGTCGCTCCACTCAGGGACGGTGAGCAGGCAGCCGATCAGTGTCCGTTCCTGGGCGCCGTCTTGCTCGGCAACCCAGTAGGCGCCACGTCGAGGAGCGTCGAAGATGGCTGCGACACCTGCTGTGACGACCGCCGGGTCGAGCTCGAGATCCTCGCTCTCGCGCGCCATGGCAAGCTGAAAGCGAACGATCGCGGCGGCGTCAGATGGGTGAGCGGGTCGAATCGAGAAAGACGGCTGGGCGGGAGGCTTGTGCGGCATGTCCGATCTCCGTAGCGATCTCGGGGAGGATCTCCGGGGCGGCTCGGTGAAGCGCTTCCGGAGGAGCTTGAGGCTGCGCGCGATTGATACCATGGGTATGCTCGCGTCGTCTCTCCTGTGCGCATCTCTGCTATGCGTCTCTTCACTGTGCGTAGCGCCACTGTGCGCACGTTTCCGGATGCGCGACTGGCCTGTGTGCTCTGTCGAGCCCGTTTGATTGCCTATGACCAAGAAGACCAAGCCCGAAGACGAGTCGGTTGCCAGTAGTCGCCTGACCGTGGTCGATGGCAGCGGTGAGCGCACGCGCTTTCTGCGCGGCATGATCACCCACGACCTGGTTCAACATGGGCTTTCTTTCCAGGAGGCGTTCACGGTCGCCAAGGCGGTGCGTGAGCACTTCGCGGATCGAGACGAGGTGACCAGCCACGAGATCTGGCAGCGCATCGAGGAGCAGCTGGGACGATCGCTCGTTCGGGACTTTCCGGTCGAAGCTCCTGGGGAGATCCGGGTGATCAAAGGGGGGCGTGCCCTGCCCTTCTCACGCGGCTTACTGGCGCGCAGCATTCGCGCTGCCGGTGTGGATCTCGGGCGCGCGTACCAGCTCGTCATCGAGATCGAGAGCGCGCTACGCGCCGATGCGATGGCGCGCATCAGCAGCGACGATCTCATGCGCCGAACGGCGGAGTTCATGGAGCAAGGAGAGGGAAAGGCTGCCGCGCGGCGCTATCGGATGGTGCGCCAGATCGATCGGTTGCCACGCCCCTTGGTGATCTACATCGGTGGCGCCAGCGGCACCGGTAAGTCGACCCTGGCGCTCGATCTGGCGCCTCTCTTGCGCATCTACCAGGTGAATTCCACGGACAGCATCCGGCAGGTCATGCGCATGGTGTTCTCTCGCCAGATGATGCCGGCGCTCCATGGCTCGAGCTTCGATACCCGGATCGATTCGCCCGCGTATGGCGAGGAGGAGTCGGAAGATCAGCCGTTGCTCGGCTACGAGGAGCAGGCCCGTCGGGTGACCGTCGGCGTTCGGGCGATGGTCGAGCGCGCCATTGCCGAGCACCAGAGCCTGGTGATCGAAGGGGTCCACCTCCTGCCGCCGCTGGTTCCATTTCAGGACCTCGAAGGCGCGATCTACCAGGTGCCTCTGATGCTCATCGCCCGCGATCGCGAGGAGCACCGCAGCCGATTCGTGTCGCGTGGACAGGTCGGGCGTCGCCGGACCGAACGCTATCTCGAGAAATTCGACACCATCCGCCGGATTCACGATCTGCAGCTCGAGCGCGCGGATCAGCACGATGTGCCGTTGCTCGACACGGGACGTCGTGGCGAGTCGACGCTCTTCGCCCTGCGGGTCGTCACCGAGACCCTGCTGAGTCAGGCACCCGGTCTCGAAGTGGCGATGGGCGAAGAGCAGCCGCCCGTGCCCAGTGTGTTGGTGATCATCGATGGGCTCGCCGATCGGCCGGTGCGCGCGCTCGGCGGTCGGTCGCCGCTCGAGGCAGCCAACACGCCGACCTTGGACCGCCTGGCCAAGGAAGGATGCTGCGGACTGGCCGACGCGGTGGCGCCTGGCGTTGTGCCGGACACCGCCGCGGGAACCCTGGCCCTCTTCGGCCAGTCGCCGCAAGCCATCAAGCGCGGGCCGGCAGAAGCCATGGGCGCCGGTCTGAAACTGCGCTTGCGAGACGTCGCGCTACGCGGCAACTTCGCGACGCTGGATGCGGAGGGGCAGGTGCTCGATCGGCGCGCGGGGCGCATTCGCGATGAGGCGGATGCGCTGGCCAAGGCCTTGGATCGTCTTCCCTTGCCCGGCGCGCTCGGCGAGTCGTTCGAGGTGCGAGTCGCGCCGGCGACAGAGCACCGCCTGGCCATCGTGCTGCGGGGCGACGGCCTGGCCTCCGGGATCTCTGGTAGCGACCCCGGTGATGGTGCGCCTCCCGGCCCGCCCCTGGTTCCGAAACCGCTCGATCCCGATGATGACCGGGCCGTGGAGACCGCTGGGCTGCTCGCGGTCTTCGAGCAACAGGCACGCCGGATTCTCACCAAGCACCCTGTCAACCGCGCGCGCGAGCGCGAAGGGCTGCTGCCCGCCAACGCGATCCTCACCCGCGGTGCGGGCCATCCACATCGCCTGGTCCCACTCGAAGATGCCGGCATGCCGTTGCAGGTCGTGTGTGTCGGCGGAGATCGCACCATTCTCGGGATCGCCGAGTGGCTCGGGGCGGAGATCATCTCTACCGAAGAAATGACCGCCAACCTCGATACCGATATCGATGCCAAGTTCGAGAGTGCGCGATTGGCCCTCAAACGGGCCGATCTGGTGGTGGTTCACCTCAAGGGTGCGGACATCGCGGCGCATGATCGACGCCCTGATCTCAAGGTCGAGTTTCTGGAGCGCATCGACCGTGCCGTG
>CALFAM010000326.1 GCA_937948815.1 uncultured bacterium | reverse complement strand
GGGCGCCAACCGGCCGAGCAGCAGGATCAGCTCCTCGGTCAGCCCCGGCGCCAGAAAGGCATGCTCGTGCCTGGCATTACCCGCGGCATCGCCACCCGCGACCGTGCCCACCGTGGGATCCGCGCTCAGATCCGTGAAGGGCAGCACCGCGAGGCGCAACACCGGAGGCGTTCCGGCTTCGATGCGGCCGCGCGGGGGAAAGGCGTGGGGCAGCACCAACCACACGGCGAGCAACACCAGGCCGAGGGCTGCCGCGGCGAGCATCACGCGCCCGGTACGGGAGCTCGGTGTGCGCGCCGCCGCGGACGTGGCCGGGGTCGCAGGGGTCGCAGGGATCGCTAGGTCCGCCGGGGTCGCCGCATCATCCACCTGCTCCACCGGTGCAATGAAGCGGTACCCACGCCGCGGCACGGTGGCCACGAAGCGCGGGTTGGTGGCCGGATCGCCGAGCGCCTCGCGCAAGCGACCGACGGCGGTGTTGATGCCGTTGTCGACGTCGACGTGGACACCCTCCGGCCACAGGTGGCGGCGCAATGCCTCACGCTCGACCACCTTGCCGGCATCGGCCAGCAGAGCCTGGAGCACGACCATCGGCTGCTCCTGGAGCGCCACGCGCCGTCCGCCACGACGCAGCTCGGCGCTGGCGGTGTCGAGCTCGAAGATGCCAAATCGGTAGATCACGCGGTCGGCAGGATACCAAATCACGCCCGTGAGGTGGCGTGATGCAGAAGGAGAAGTCTTTTGTTTCCAGATGCTTGATCCGTAAGCCAACCAGCAGCCGCGATCCATGGAACCAACCACGCCCTGGCGTCACGATCGACACGTCACGACCCCGAATGGAACGACGACACGGAGCGATTCATGACCACCACACTCCCTTCACCCAACGCACCCGAACCCGCCCCGATCTGGCCGCTGATCGTCTTTCCGACGCTCAAGCTCGTCGTGCAGCTCGCGACGCTCGGCGGCTACGGCATCTTCCGAGACGAGCTTTACTACATCGCCTGCAGCGAACGCCTGGCCTGGGGCTTCGTCGACCATCCGCCCTTCTCGGTGGCCATGCTGGCGCTCGCGCGGGCGCTGTTCGGCGACTCACTGGCCGTCATGCGGCTGCTGCCTGCCCTCGCGGGCACGGCGCTGGTGTTGCTCATCGGCCTGATCGCGCGCCGCCTGGGTACCTATCACCTGACGACGCGCGGCAGCCTTGCTGCCCAGATCCTGGCGATGACCGCCGCCGTGCTCGTGCCGACCTACCTCGGCAGCCATCACATCTTCTCGATGAACGCGTTCGATCAGTTGATCTGGGCAGCCGTCGCCTACGTGCTGATCGGCATCACGACGCGGGCGGGAGCGCAGCAGGCTTCCTGGATCGTCCTCGGCGTCCTGCTCGGCGTCGGGCTGCTCAACAAGATCAGCGTGCTGTGGTTGGGCCTGGGCCTGGGCGTCGGCCTCCTGTTGACACCCCAGCGGGTTGCCCTCCGACAGCGGGGCCCTTGGCTGGCGGCGGCGATTGCAGGCTTGCTCTTCCTACCGCATGTCATCTGGCAAGCGCGGCACGGTTGGCCCACCCGGGAGTTCATGGCCAACGCTACGGGACAGAAGATGCTGGCCGTGTCCCCGGGCGCCTTCATCTCGGGCCAAATCGACATGCTGGGTGGGCTTCCGATGGCGAGTCTCGCCTGGCTGGGCTTGGTCTATCTCTTGGCGGCACCGGACGCGCGGCGATTCCGCATGCTCGGCTGGATCTATGTCACGGTCGCGACACTGCTGATGCTCAACGGCACGAGCCGACCGATCTACCTGGCGCCGGCCACCACCTGGCTGTTGGCGGCAGGCAGCGTCGCCTGCACCTCCCTGCTGCTGCGGATTCGTCGCCCCGCCTTGCGGCACGCGATCGCGGCAATCGCCTTCACCAGCTTCGTGGTGCGTGGCGCCCTCGCCGTACCCTTCGGCCTTCCGATACTGCCGATCGAGGGCTACATCGCCTATGCCGAACGCTTGGGGGTCGCACCGTCGACCGAAGAGCGCAAGGCGATCGGGGTGCTGCCGCAGTTCTTCGCGGACATGCACGGCTGGCAGGCGAAGGTCGACGCCGCACGCCAGGTGGTCGAAGCCCTGCCGCCCGCGGACCGTGCCCGCGCATGCCTCTTTGCCCAGAACTACGGCGTGGCCGGTGCCCTCGAGCATCTCGGTTCAGGCGTGCTGCCTCCCGTGATCAGCGGTCACAACAACTACTGGTTGTGGGGCCCTGGAATCTGCACCGGCGAAGTCATGATCTTCATGGGCGGCGATGCCGAGGAGCTGCGCATGCTCTTCGAGGAGGTCGAGCCCGCCACCACGCTCGATTGCGGCTACTGCATGCCGTACGAAAACCAGCAGACGATCTTCGTCGCCCGCAGGCCACGCCAGCCGATGTCTGAGCTCCTTTGGACCAGCGCCAAGCACTACGACTGAGTACCGCCGACACTCGTCGCATCCCGGGCCGCGAACGGCTTGCCAGGAGGATCACCGGCGTCGTAGCGTGGCCCCATGCAAACACGGATTGGGAACAACCGCCGCCACCTCGTCTTCCTGCCTATCCTCCTCGGCCTGGTCGCCGCGTGCAGCGAGCCCGACCGGCCCGTGACCCTGGACGCCCGGGCCGCCAACGGCCTGGCCTACGACTTGGCGGGCAGTGTGGAGGCCGGTGAGCCGGTCGTCGTGCTGATTCACGGCAGCAATCTCGACCGCCGGATGTGGGATGGCGCGATGAGCTGGCTACCGGACATCGCGACCACGCTGCGCTACGACCAGCGAGGGCAGGGCGCATCGAACTTCCCATCCGAGCCATTCGCCAACCACCGCGACCTGCTCAGCCTGCTCGACGAGCTGGGCATTGGAGAGGCTACGCTCGTCGGTCTCTCCGCGGGCGCACAGATCGCGGTCGACGCTGCCTTTGCCGACCCCGATCGCATCCGTCAGCTCATCCTGGTCTCACCGTCGCTGGCCGGCTTCGAGCCCGACGAAATGCCGCCCTTCTTCGATGACCTGATGACCGCGCTCCGGGCGCAGGATTTTGCCGGTGCCACCGAAGTCCTCCTGAGCTCCAGCATCATGGCCGTACCCGACGATGCGTCCCAGCAGGTTGCTCGGATGGTCAAGGAGAACGAGCGCCTGTGGACGATTCCGTTCGAGCTCGTCGAGCAACAAACCCCGGCGCTCGAGCGCCTGCAGGAGCTGGTCCAGCCGACGCTGGTGCTCACCGGCGTGAA
>CALFAM010000325.1 GCA_937948815.1 uncultured bacterium | reverse complement strand
GGGGCTGGCGACGCGAAGCGGCGTGAGCCCCGGGGGGATACGCCGCCGATGCCGTTGGACCCGGCGCGATGGCGATTGATGGGGGGCAAGCCTCGGTCAATCACCGGGCCATCAACGCCTCCCGCCACCCGGGGCTCACCCGTCGTCGCTACGCGCCGCCGTGCCAGCCCCGGGCTGCACGCGCAGGCCCCTGCGGGGCCGTTTCGGATCAGGACGGCACACCGAAGCAGAAAGGCCGATCCTGGCCCCGCCAGGGGCCGATTCGAAGAAACTGGGGCTGGCAACGCGAAGCGGCGTGAGCCCCGGGGGAGACGCCGCCGATGCCATTGGGCCGGGCACCATAGCGATTGCTGGAAGTCAGGAACGGGACGATTCGTCACAGAGCCAGGCGAAGTCGGTGCGCGCGTCCCCGGTCCAGCTACGGGACAGAACCGTGCGCACCAACCACTGGCGATCGTCGACCGACAAGCCGCTCCGGGAAGCGACCCAGTCCGTGCCGTCGTGGTAGAGGCCACCATAGTGCCCAGTGCCGAAGACGTTGACCCACGAGCCGAAAAGGCTGTCGAGACGATCGAACAGGCCACAAAGCGTGGCACCGCGGGCACGCCGACGTCGCTCGTGGCGGCCAATCTCGTGCGCAACCGTCAGGGCATGCGCGAGAAAATCCACAGCGGCATCTTGGAAGGCCGTGTGCCGTTGCGCACTCGGCACCTCGGCCATGGTTTCCTGCGCGCGTGCGGTCCAGTCTCCAACCTCCGTCCCAACTTTCTCCGTGGCGACGGCCGCTTGCACCAGCGCTGTGTAGAGGGCCGACGCGGTGTCCACGGGCAAGTCCTCCAACACACCCATCTGGCCTCCCGGTGCGTAGTACGGCCGGTAGAGCACGATGGCCGGGCGCTGATTGCGTGTGAGATCGCACACCCCGGGCATGATAGGCGTCGCGGAAGGAATGGCGCCATCTCGTGCGGCCGCTGCCGGCTCCTGCTCGCCTTCACGCACCGTGCGGTGAAGGGATTCGCGCGTGGTTGAGCGCGACAGAAATTGGGCGACGGGCAGAGGGCTGCCGTCGTGAAAACACGTCCACAGACCTTCCGCAGTGCGTACCAGCGGCGCGACAGGAAGGTGCGATGCGGCTCCCGCGACCGTCAGCCGCTGGGCGAGCAGCCAACCGCCGGGAACCTGGAGTGAAAGGGTGAGCGTGGAGAGCGCAACGAGCAGCGCGGTCACGAGCGCTTCGGGCTACGACGCTCGATCTGCCGGCGCAGAAGCTCGTTCTCGAAGGCAACACCCACCTGCGCGGTGGCCAGCTCCAGCAGCTCGATGTCTTCGATCGCACGGTTGGACGAGCCATTGTCGGTGTAGACCACCGAAATCACGCGCTCAGCACCGAGCACGGGAAAGACCACCACCTGACCCGAACGCGGCCGACCGATCAGCGCGGCGAAAGAGTCCGGTAGGCTGGCCTGATCGAAGCCGAGAGAACGAGGCTGGCCATCACCGATGCAGCGCGTAAAGACATTGTCGCCATCGAGCGGCAGACGAAGCGACTTCGTTTCGACGGCCAGTGCTTCGCCGCGGGCACCGAAGCCGAAGGCGCCGAGCGCCGACAGATGATCCTTGCGCACCAGGAACAGCACCGCCCGCTCCGTGGACTCCGAGATGATGTGCATCAGGTTGAGCGCCATCGTCGCCGACATCAAGCCGGAACGAATATCGGCCAGGACGCGGCGGAGGCGCGCAAAGCCAGCCCGCACCGAAGTCTGCGTACTGCCCGCGGACGCACTCTGTAGCGTGCGGACGAGGCTCCTGAAGCAAAAGGCGAGCGCTTCCGGATCGGCTGGAATCGCCGCCACGGCCCCCGCTTCGAAGGCGCGGCGTGTCAGATCTTCCGAGTCCACCAAGGTGATCACGGACGAGCTCGGGCGCGAACGGCGCACCGCCAGAAGATCGTCGACGGTGTTCTCGTTCGCCCGCATGTCGAGCACGACGATGGTCGGCGTCGGCTCGCCTGGCAGCCGCGTTCCCGCTTCACGCAACGGAATGCGCACCACCCGTGCGAGAGCATCCTCGATGATGCCGCTCATGATCTCGGCGAAGCGCCGGTCGGACGTCACGAGCTGAAGCCGGCGATGGGCGGGTTCGAGAGCAATCTCCTCACCACCATCATCGAGGTGGAGGTTGAGCCCTTCTTCCTCGGCAGCTCGCGTCTCTTCCTCGACCGGATGCAGGGTGTCGGCTTCGTCCTTCGCATCATCCGCATCCGCTGGAGCTTCCTCACCGGTATCGCGGCGATGACGCTCATCGAACAGGCGCGTGGCTTCGAGCAGGACGACCTGCGTATTGAGGTCGAGCTTGGGAATCACATCGCCGGGGTACATGGCGATGTCATCAATCGGCTTGAGCTCGTCGAGCGCGAACTCGAAGGAGCCCGTGGTCCAGGCCACCAGCTCGAAGACCGTCTGCTCGATCTGCCGCTCGATGGCGCTGCGGATCTGATCGAAGGAAAGAATGCCGTCGCTGACCAGGAGCTGCCCCAACGAGCGGTGAGGATGCTCACCGCGCTGTCGCTCGATCAGCGTTTCGAGCTGCGCCGCGGAGAGCAGGTTCTTTTCCACCAGCAGCTCGCCCAGCCGCGCGGTATGAGGCCCCGAGGCGCTCACGATCTGCCCGCGGTGAAACCCGATCTCCGCTTCTTCCTGGCTGCGATGAACGGTCAGTGTCCCGGTCCGGCGACCGAGATGGATGAACTGCATGACGTCTGTCAGCGAGACGTCTTCGAGCTTTCCGTTGAGACTCACGGTTTGCGGCCCGGCCTAGCGATTCGACGGCTCACGTGCCGCGGACCAGCTGCACGAGGCTCTCCAAAGTGCGCAGTTTGCGATCGGTGTTGGCGTAGACCCGGGCGGCAAAGAGTGCGGAGGCCGCATGAGCCGCCAGCAGGTCGAGAAGATCGCGATCGCCGGAGCGCAAGATCGCCTTGTGATCGAAGAGCTTGAGTACCACGAGCACGCCGACGATCGCTTCCTGCACGCGCAGGGGCACGGCTGCGATGACCTCGGAGGTATCGGCTGGGCCCAGGCGCAGCACGCCGTCGTCGAGCGCCGCGTCCACCAGGGCATCCCCCCCGTTGTAGACGCCGGTCGAGTAGAGCCCGCTGACGTCGTGCTCGAGCCCCTTGGAGAGCGCGACTTCGCAGCCCTCGGCGTCCTCGATGCGAAGCAGCAGCGCAAATCGCTCCGCGCCCAAGAGGTCGACCGCGATCTCGGCGATCGTCGCCTGAACTTCCCCGGGGTCGAGCGTGGCGTGAAGCTGAAAAGTCGCGACATAGAGATTCATCAGCCGTCCGAGCTGATGCTCGGCTTCGACCAGGCGAGACGAGAGTTCTTCGCGATCACGCTCGATCGCTTGGACGTGCGACCCATCGAGGTCGATCTCCGCGGACTCGCGCTCGGATTCGAGCTGCCCGCAGAGTTGGCGCACGCGCTCGAGCGCGCGCTCGAGCTCTCTCGCCGTGCTCGACGAAGTCGCGGAGCTGGTGTCAGAAGTCATGATCGATCTGGGTTGGTGGTTCGTCGCCTGAGAACCGTACGCATTACAAACGTTGGATCACCTCGAGCAACTCCTGGTTGCCGAAAGGCTTCTTGATATAAGCCGCAGCGCCCGCTTCGAGCCCTCGAATGGTGTCCTCTTCTTTACCCTCGGTGCTGATGATCACCACCGGAATCGCCTCGAAGGAAGCGTTCGCCTTGACCTGGTTCAGAAACTCGAGCCCGCTCATGCGAGGCATGTTGATGTCGAGAAGAATCAAGTCGATCTCAGCATGTCTCCCAAGATTTTCGAGCGCCTCCAGGCCATCGTAGGCATGCACCAGGGAGTACTGGCGCAAAAGCACCTCGAACATCTTGTGGATCAGCTTGGAATCATCGACGACCAATATCTTGCGCGGCTGCACCTCGGGCTCCTTCGATCCTCGCCGTCTCGTCTCTGGTCCCACTGCCGGCGTTGATTTCCGGCGGCTCGTGGCCGGCAGTCAAGCTGTATTCCCAGACCCCTACCTACAAATCTCTGGGAGACGCGAGGGCCCTAGCGTACGTCAAGGTCGGTCAGTGCGCAAGCGACCCATGCCTCCACCGGAGCGAAAAGGCTCTGTCTTGCGAAGGCGTTACCTGCTGGCTCCGAGATTGGTGGCGGGCATCGCCGCCACAGGCTTGACAATTCAGGTGCTCGGCACCAAGACTGTTGGCTCAATCACGACAATTCGCGCTGATGCGCGGAGAACCACGCGCACGTCCATCTATCAGCGGAATCTGAGGGCGCACCGATCGATATGGACCCCGCCTTTCGAGAATTGCTCGCCGACTTCCTCTCCGAGGGCTTCGAGCGCACGGATGCAGTCGAGCACCACCTGCTCGCCATGCCATCCGAAGACATCGAGGGGCGTCGCGAAGGCGTGATTGCCATCAAGCGCCAGCTTCATACGCTCAAAGGCAACGCCGGCATGATGGGCCTCGGCGACTTGCAGCAGCTCGCCCATACGCTCGAAGACCGGGTCGAGGTGCTGGATGCTGAGGATCGCGACGGACTCGCGACGGGTATCGATTCGCTGCTCCAAGGCGTCGATCAGATGCGTGCTCATCTCCGCAGCCTGACCCGCGAAGAGACTGCCGAAGAGACCGACCGGGACAGCGATCTCCCCGCCCCGCCGGACGAGCGCGCGGAAGAAAATGCCAAAGATCCTGGCTCCAACGCGCTCTCCCAAACGCCCGGCGCCGACGCTCGATCGAAAGCAGCACAGCGTTCTCCCGCCGAACGCGGCCAGGACGCTCCTTCCCCGAACGCCATTCCGACCTCCGGCCTCGACCAGGAAGGCGACGACGGCGTGCAGGCCCTCGGCTTTCGCGCCAGTGACGGACGCATTCGCATTCCCTACGCCAAGATCGACGAGTTGGTCGAGCTGCAAGCCGAGGCCTTGGTTTTGCGTACGCGGTTGGCCGAGGCCATCAACGCGGGGACAGACGTAGCGACCGCATTACGGATCAGCACCTTGCGCCAGGCTCGCCGAACAGCGGGCGGCGGCGACGGGTCGAGTAGTGCGGACGGTGAGCCCGAACGCTGGGAAAATGTCTCCGATGCATGGCAAGCGCTCGAGAAGAGCCTCGACCGAATGCAAGATCGGATCATCGATCTCGGAATGGTCCCGCTCGAAGGGCTCTTCCGGCCGCTGGGGCGCATCGTCCATGACGAATCGCGGCGCGAAGGCAAGCGCGTCGAGCTCAAGGTCCGCGGCGGCGAAACACCGATCGACAAGGCGCTGCTCGAGGTCGCAGGCGAGGCGCTGGGTCACCTCGTCCGCAACGCCATCATCCACGGTATCGAAACGCCCGATGTGCGAACGGCCCGCGGCAAGCCGCCGATCGGCGCGGTCGACCTCAAAGCAGCGGTCGTGTCGGGCGAGGTCCGAATCGAAGTCGCGGACGATGGCGGTGGGGTCGACCTCGAGGCGATCGAGCGCCAGATGGTCGATCATCACCCTGACGCGACCGCGCGGGCCATGACGCCCGGCGACGACCCGTTCGCGGTGGTCTTCGAAGCTGGAATCACATCGCGCGGCGACGCAGACATGAGTGCTGGGCGCGGCGTCGGCCTATCGGCCGTCAAGGCGAGTGTCGAGCGGGTCGGAGGGCGGGTCGAGCTGCGCTCGGTCGCGGGCAAGGGCACGAGCTTTCAACTCGCCCTCCCCCTGACCACGACGATCCTCCGCTCACTGCTGCTGCGTGCCGACCAGGAGACCTATGCCCTTCCGCTGTCGGCGGTAACCGAAAGCCTCCATCTCGATACCAGCGCCTTGCACACCGTCAACCAAACCGGTGTGCTGCGCTGGCGAGGCCGGGTGGTGCCCTTGCTCGACCTCGGGCTGGCCTTCGAAACCACGGACACGATGCGCGAGGAAGGATTCGCCATCGTCATCGAAACGGGCGGCCGCGCCAGAGCGCTTGTCGTCGACGACATCGCTGGTATCCGTGATATCGTGGTTAAAAGTCTTGATCCGATCGTCGGTCATCCGGTCGGTATTTCCGGCTCGACCATCCTCGGCGATGGAAGGGTGATCATGATCCTCGATCCGGTGACACTCGCGACGATCCCATCCGCTACCGGCCCCGCATCGTGAGTTTCCGCGACATGCCGCCCCGAATCCCGTGTTTCCACGCACTCGAGCAAAGCGCCTCGTGCGCGCGCACGCCGCACGTGCACGGCTTCTTCCGGGCCAGCTCAGCCGATGACAGCTCATCGGGCGCGGCCCCAGAGAGCGCCACGCGATGAGCGACGCCAAGCAGACACCCCCGTCCGGAAGTGACAGCGAAAGGGACGCCGATCATCCCGAGCGGATCTACGCATTCGCGGACGCCATCGAGGCGGAGCGCGAACGCTCTACAGATTCCGAGGCGGGCCCGGCTCCCCGGCCCGAGACCTGGGTATCGTTCGAGATCGACCGCGAGATCTACGCCTTGCCCGTGGAACCGGTGAAGGAAGTGCTTCGGGTCACCGAGATCACGCGCGTGCCCCACGCCCCGAATCCCGTCCGCGGTGTCACGCAGCTTCGCGGCAGGGTGATTCCGGTGGTCGACCTCGCCCTTCGGCTCGGCCTGCCGGAACGGCAACAAGATCAGGGGAACCGCATCCTGGTCGTCGGCTCGAAGGGGCGACTGATCGGGCTGCTGGTCGACCGCGTTCACCAGGTGATGCAGCTCGACCGCAACCGGGTGCAGGCCCCACCCGACGATGTCATGACGTCCCGCTCGGACTTCGTCACCGCGGTCTACCACCTCGCCGACCGTCTGATTCTCATGCTCGACGTCGACCGCGTTCTGGTCATTCGAGAAGCCCAGGACGTCGCCTAGCCGGTCGAAGCGACCGTACGAAACCAAGGAACGAACGAAACCGATGGCGCAACACGCTGAGACCCCCAACCGGGACACATCCGAACGAAAGTCGCTATCACGGAAGGTAACGATCGGGCTGCTGATCGCCGGCCTCGCCTTTCTCGCGATTCTGTCGCTGGTGGTCTTCTTCGGGCTGCGGATCAACGGCCTGGCCGACAAGATCCAGGTCGACTACTTTCCAGGGTGGCAAGCGAGCAGCGACCTACAGGCCAAGTTCACGGAACTGCAGGGCGTCTTTCAAGATGTTCAGACCGATCCGGACACGGACCTCATCGACTACGACGCAGCCTTGGTTCGCGACCAGCTCCTGGCGTTGCTCACCGACGCCGCGGCCCTCAGTACTTTCCATCCCGATACGCGCAAGCGTCAACAGATCCTGCGACGGATCGAGGCCGACCTCGAGCAAGTCATCCCCGGCGACGATCAGGCGGTCAGCGACGAGAACGATCAACGGAACCGGACGCTCGAGCTGCTCGGCGATGCCTGGAACGAGGCCTCGGCAGAGCGCGAAGCCAACCAACCCGGTGTGGCCGAGGCCAGCACTTCCGAGCTGACCACGCGGCTGGAGCGCAGCTTCAATGCGTACTTTGCGACCGCCGCCGCCAATGCTCGGGAGGTCATTCGCGCGAGCGCTCAGGGCGAGACCGTGCTTCCCGCCAACGCCATGCAGCAGGTCGCCCAGGCCCAAGACGTGGCCAACCAGATTCGCGCGCTGTCCGAAGTCAGCCGCGCGGGCTTGTTCGTCGAGCTGGAAGCGCTTCGAGGACGGCAGACGACGCTCCTCGGGCTCGTCGCGTTCCTGGCCGCCGTCGGCCTGCTCGTGCTCATTCTGCTCGGCCGGATCGTCAAGAGCTCTGTCAACGAGCCGATTCAGATGGCCTTGCTCGCGGCCGACAAGCTGAGCCACGGCGATGTCGACGCCAAGATCGTGGTCGATCGCGACGACGAGATCGGCGCCCTCCTGGCAGCAATGAAGCGCATGCTCGCCTACCTGAGCGAGATGGCCAACCTTGCCGGCGCGATCGCCACCGGCGATCTTCGCCAGCAGGTCCAGCCGCGTTCGGAGGCCGACCTCTTCGGCCGCGCCTTCCGCGACATGTCGGAGAATCTTCGCCAGATGATCGGCCGGGTGAAAGTCGCCGCCACACAGGTTGGCGAAGCGTCTTCGGACATCGCGTCGTCGTCGGACCAGATCACCTCTGGCGCCGAGAGCCAGTCGGCCTCCGCTGAGGAAACCCTGGCGACGATGGTCGAGATCGCCGCCCAGATCGACAGTGTGGCCAAGTCCTCGCAAGCGCTGGCGGTCAACGTCGACGAAACGTCTTCGTCGATCCAAGAGATGGGCGCCTCGATCGAGCAGGTCGCCAACAACTCGACCAACCTCCTGACCTCGGTGGAAGAAACCTCCTCCACGATCGAGGAGATGACGGCTTCGATCCGCTCGATCGAGGGCAAGGTACGGGTTGTCGACGACGTCTCGCGACAGGCTGCAGACATGGCGTCCGGACGCGGCGAGGAGCTGTCGCAGAAGATCTCGGGGATCAGCATCGCCAGCCGCGACATCGGCAAGATCGTCGGCATCATCGAAGACATTGCCGACCAGACCAACCTCCTGGCACTCAACGCCGCCATCGAGGCCGCGCACGCGGGTGACGCAGGCCGCGGATTCGCGGTGGTGGCCGAAGAGGTGAAGCGCCTCGCCGAGCGGTCGATGGCATCGACGCGGGAAATCGTCGGAGTGGTCGAGAATGTGCAGCAGTCGACTGACGAGGCCATCGCACTCACCAGCGAGATCCTGCAGCAGATCGTCGGCTCGGTAACCCGGACGTCAGAGCTGGTGGGCGAGGTCTACACAGCGTCCCAGGAACAAAGCGGCGGTGCGGCACAGATTCTTCAGACCAGCAACCAGATGCAGATGGTGACGCGACAGCTCGCCGCCGCGGCACGCGAGCAAGCAAACGGCGCACGAGACATGATGCGAGCAGTCGAGACGATGAACCGCATGACCCAACAGGTCGCGGACGCCAGCCGCGAGCAGAAGCAAGGCGGCGACCTGGTGGTCAAGGCCGTGGAACGCATTGCGCAGATCGCCGGCCAAAATCTGATCGCCGCCGAGCAACTGTCCGGCAACACCAGCAATCTTTCTCAGGCAGCGGACGGCCTGCTCGATGTCGCCACCGTCTTCTCGATCGACGGCTCAGCCGACGACGCGAAGCCCGAAACCCTGACCTCCTCGAGCACAGAAGCCTGATGCAACCCAGCAACCTGGAACCAAGCAACCTGGAAGCGTCACCATGCCCTTGAGCGCGATACCGCATTCCCCCGATACAAGCTGGGAGGCCTGTATCGCCCTCCTCGACCGCCTCCCAGCCCTGTCGACCGATGAGCGAATCGAGGCGCTCGGCACCCTGATTCGCAATCCGAGCCCGGGGATCCGCAGCCGTGCCTTGCGGATGGGCGCCGCCCTCCTCGACGACGACCACATCCTGAGCTACCTGCGCAGCGAAGCCGATGACGTGCTCCGCAACGCCGGTCTCGAAATGCTCAAGATGCGCGGCAACAAGGGCTTTCACCTGGCCGTCTCGCTCCTCAAGGACGACGACGACGACCTGGTGCTGCAAGCCGTCCTGGTGCTGACGTCGCTGCGTGATCCGCGGGCGCTCGAAGCCCTCCGTGGCATGCTTCACCACCACGACCCCAACGTCGTGCAGGAAGTCATCGTCGCCATTGGTGAGCTCGGCGACGCGCGTGCGATTCCCGATCTGATTGCCTTCCTCGAAGCGGATCCGTGGGTCCAGATGGCCGCGGTGGAAGCACTCGGCAACCTGCGATCGCCAGCGGGTGTTCCGCACCTGGTGCCGTTGCTTACCGATCTGACCACTGGCGAGCTGGCGGCCGAGGCCTTGGCGCGCATCGGTGGGCGCGATGCCGCCCACGCCCTGGTCGAGCATTGGCTTCGCTTCGCCAGCACCCTCGATCCCGAGCCGATTCTGGGACTGATCGCCCATGTGCTCGAAGGCCTTCCGAAGCCCCTCGACGCCCCAACCGCGCTGGTTCCGGCGCTCCAGGCGCAGCTTGCCGACGAGCGCCCGGACGTGTCGGTGTCCGCTGCCCGCGCCCTGCTCGTCCTCGGCCCGGAAGCCGGCGATGAGGCGCCTCTCGCCAAGGTCTCGGAAGACCACACCGAGCACGCGGTGCTGCCGGCCTGCTTGAACCAGCGCAAGGACTTGATCGGCACCTTGATCGCGGGCCCCGGGCGTCAGCGGACCTGGGGCTTCCTCCTCGCCGCCCGCTACCCCGAGGCAACGCCGCCCGAAGCCCTGGCATCGAGCCTCGACCGTTCGCCCGCCCGCGACCAGCTCGGGCCGCTGGTTCGAGCGCTCGAAAAAGTACGGGATCCGGCGCTGGCGCCGGCGCTGGCCGGGTTCTATCTCCGCCTTCCAGAGGAACAGCGCCCTCAGCTGCATCCTCTGCTCAAGCTCTACCGCCAGCCCCTACGCGAGCAGGTCGGCAACCTCGACATGGAGGCCTCCAGCCGCGTCACCCTGCATGCCCTCCTCGGCTCGCCAGCCGAGGACATTCGCCGCGATCTCGATCAGCTCGACGACGAAGAGCGGGCTCATGCGCTCACTGAGCTGGTCGACGAAGAGAGCCTCTTGCGCCCATTGCCGTGGGCCGAATGGCTCGAGCAGAAGCCCGAGGTTTACGCCGAGGTCGCCGCCGCCTTTGCATCGCGTGCGGGCTTGCGCGAGCTCTTGCCGATCTTCCGACGCCTGGTCGACGATCGGCCGGAGCCCTTCTTGATCCGTGTCCTGGGCGACCTCGGAGATCGCGAGAGTGTCGAAAAGCTGGTCGAGCACCTGGAGCCGCCGGGGAACCCGCTCGAACCGATCGTGCTCGAGAGCCTCGGACGCATCGGAGGACCCGATGCACGGAAGACGCTCGCCAGCGCCACGGCCGTGACCGACCAAGACGCAGGCGCCGCCCAATCCCTGCGCGCACGCCTCGCCTTCCGCGCACTGGCCCGCTGCGCCGCCGAAGAGGACGACAGCATCTTCCGCGCCGCGATCGGCCACACGGACTGGTACATCCGGCTGTCATGCGCGGAGGTACTTGGCCGCTTCTCGCGCCCGGAGAACCTCGCCGCGCTCGCTCAGCTCGCCTCGGATCCGGTGCCGATCGTCGCCCAACGCGCCCTCGCCTTCCTCGAAAGCTGATCGGAAGCGCGACATGCTGTCCCCTCCGCCTACCCTCTCCTCAGAGGAGCTTGCCCTTTTCAACGAGCTCTTCGTCGCCCGTTTCGGCCTCTGCTTTCCGGAGCACAAGAACGAGATCCTCGCGTCGCGGCTCGAGCCGCGGCTGCGCGCCCACCGTCTCAATCGCTATCTCGACTACTACCTCCACCTGCAGTACGACTTCGCCAACGAGCAAGATGATTTGATCCGTACGATCACCAACAACGAAAGCTACTTTTTTCGTGAGACAGCTCAGTTCGACGGGTTGGCTGAGAAAGCCGCCGAAGAGCTCCGTGCCGGTGGTTTGCAACCCGGAATCTTGCGCATGCTCTCTGCCGGTTGCTCCGCGGGCGAAGAGCCCTACACCCTCAAGATCTACGACCACGAAGGCCGATTCGGCAGCGGCATGCCCGCTCAGATCGATGCCGTCGACATCGACCCCGAGCGCATCGAGATGGCGCGAGAGGCTGCCTATCGGTCGAGCTCGTTGCGCGCCCTCGACTCGGATCAGATCACGCGCTACTTCGACCAGCGTGACCAGCACAACATGCTGCTTCGCGCGCCATATCGCCTCGGCGTTCACTTCATGCGCGGCAACCTCGTGGACCGCTCATCGCTACCGAGAGAGCCCTATGACGTGGTCTTCTGCCGCAACGTATTGATCTACTTCGATGAAGCCGCGCTCAAGCGAGCCGTCGACAACTTTGCGAGCCTGATTCGCCCCGGTGGCTTGTTGTTCTTGGGTCATGCCGAGTCCATCATCGGATTGACCAAGCTGTTTCGAGCCGAACGCCACGGTTCGTCGATCGCCTACCGGCGGGAACTGGATTGAGCGCGTCTTCTGCCGGGCCTGTTCGCATCGTCGTCGTCGACGACTCGGTCTTCATTCGCCGCGCCCTGGCCCGGATGCTCGACGAGGAGCCTCTCATTCACGTCGCCGGGACCGCCGCGTCCGGTGAAGCCTTGATCGCCAAGCTCGACGAATGGTCACCAGACATCGTAACCCTCGATCTCGAGATGCCGGGAATGGGCGGCTTGGCCACCCTCGATCACATCCGCGAGCACGCACCGCAGGTCGCGGTGATCATTCTCTCCACCCACAGCGGCGCCGGCGCACCGCAGACCATCGAAGCCCTCCACCGTGGCGCGGTCGACTTCATCGACAAGCAGCGGTACTCACTGGTCGACTTCGCCAGCTTGCGGCAGGTCCTCACCAGCAAGATTTTCGAGGTCTGTGATCTCGATCCCACACCGCCGCCTACACCGGCCTATCCTCCGATCGATGACTCCAGCTCAGAGATACCGAACCTCTCTGGGTGGGCCGGCCGCAAGCCCGAAACACCGTCGAACAGCCGCTACTCCGTGGTCACGATTGCCGCCTCGACAGGCGGGCCACCCGCGCTTCAGCAGCTGCTCGAGGATCTTGGCGATGAAGTCGACGCCAGCATCTTGGTCGTTCAGCACATGCCGATTGGCTTCACCGAGGCCTTCGCGGAACGCTTGAATGCACATCTTCCCCTGGAAGTTCGCGAGGCTGTAGAAGGAGATCGGCTCAAGCCAGGCACGGTACTGATCGCTCAAGGCGGCAAGCACATGCGCATGCGTCGCGACCAGAATGGCCCGTTCATCTCACTGAACGAGCGACCGACAGAGTCGATTCACACGCCCTCCGCTGACGTGCTCTTTCGCTCGGTTGCCCGCTGCATCGGCCGTCGCGCGATCGGCGTCGTGCTCACCGGCATGGGAAGCGATGGCGCGCTCGGCCTGGCGCGCCTGCAAGATTTCGGCGCCCGCACCATCGTTCAGGACGAAGCATCGTCCGTCGTCTATGGCATGCCGCGCGCCGCGCTAGCGCTTGATGTCGTCGACGAGATCGTTCCGATCGACGGCATGGGAGCACGGCTGCGGGCATTGCTTGCCAAGACAGACGATTCGTCACCTTTTCCTGCCACCAGGCGGAATCGTCGAGATAATCTGTAACCGCGCCGCTTCGAGCGGTTGATACATTCTTTCTCGCCGGGGGCTGCACCCGCTTTCTCGACCGGACACGATCCCCCCTCTCTCCCGCAGCCTCCGGCACCTAACTTCCATTCAAATCTAGGCGACGTATTGAAGTCGCACCCTGCTGCGGGCGCTGACCTGTGGACGGTTGTGACTGCATGCGCAGATTGACGCGCTTCGCCAAGTCGCCAGTGAGATCGTCGAGAGAATGTGTGACTGCACGGCCTGGCCCAGTTGATACATTCTTTCTCGCCGGGGGCTGCACCCGCTTTCTCGACCGGACACGATCCCCCCTCTCTCCCGCAGTCCCCGGCATTTACCTTCCCTCTCCAGTCTCGTTTCACTCTCGGTTCCGCAAGAACATTCCCGGTTCGTATGCCGCGATGTAGCCAGCGAATGCTGATGCTGCCACGGTAAGCGGTGAAGCAAGATAGAGCCGCCCTGGCCCGGATCGCCCCTGGTAGTTGCGGTTGATCGCGCTGACCGTGACCTGCTCGGCGCGGCTCGACATGCCCGGCCCGCAGCCGATGCATGCTCCACAGCCTGGGCGCAACATGGTTACCCCCGCACGCTCGAAATCATCGATCATTCCTGCACGATGCGCAGCACGCTCGACAGACGTCGAACCGAATTGAATCAAGAAGGAAACTGATTGATCTATGCGCAAACCTGAATCGAGAGCCTCGCGCACCACACGGTGATAGAAGTGCAAATCGTCGATCTTGCCCGCGGTACAGCTTCCTCCGTAGGCAATATCGATCGCGACTCGGCCAAGATCTCTAACCTCCGCACCATTGGTCGGATCCGATGCAATGCCACGCTCCGGATCACCGGGATGTGCAACCATCGGCTCGATGCGGCTCAGATCAATCGTATGGACGCCGCCCGCGTACTGCGCATCTGCGTCGGGATGAACGGCCCGCTCGCGTAGCATTGCGACGTCGAGACCGGGACGCCAGCTCGCCAACCAACGATAGGTCTCGTCGTCCGCGACCACCATGGCACTCCGTGCCGAACACTCCGTAGCCATGTTGGCTAGCGTTGCCCGCTCGTCCATCGACAGTGAGCGCAAGCCGTCGCCGGTGAATTCGATCACCCGATTCAATGTCATGTGCTTGCGCGCAAAGTGCTTCAGGATCGAAAGCATCACATCTTTCGCAGTGACGTTCTCGGCCAAGCGCCCGGTCAACTCGAAAGAGATCGATTCGGGTACCTGGACGACGGTCGTTCCGCTGGTGATCAGGTTGGCATATTCCGTCGTCCCAACGCCCCACGCCAAGGCGTTGTTCGCCCCGCCCATGCAAGTATGGCTATCTGTAGCCTGGACGAAATCTCCTGGACTGATCATGGTCTCTCGCGCAACCTCGTGACAGATCCCTGGGGAATTGCCCTCTTCGGCGAGGAATGCAACGACGCCCGTATGCTCCTGAAAGGTGCGCTGTACGGATCGCATCTCTTCGATCTGTGCCAAGAAAGGGCGATAGCGCTCGACCTGGTCTGCGTAGACAAGATGATCTTCGAAAACGGCAAATCGCTCGGGCGCTGGCACCGTGTACCCTGGACCATAGACATCTTCGAGAAAGGTATGTACTTGGGCCGACGTAAAGTCGTGCGAATAGCCGCCGTCTACACGGACCAAGATTGGGTCACCAGGCGCGACATAGGGCGCGTCATCCAATGCGAGGTGACGGGCAAGGACCTTCTCGGCCATCGTCATGGCGCGGGGCGCCCGCGCGTGGCGCGGCAACGTGATCGCTCCGCTCGCCACGGCCTCAGCAAAGGCAAACAGCCCACCCTGCTCGATGATCAATCGCGTGATCGCGTCATGCCCATCCATGAACTGCTCGAGGGCCACGCCTTCGCCGGCCATGAGCCGGGCTAGAAGGTCATGACCACACATCAACACGCCTTGATTGATGTTGTTGCGCGCGTGGATCGGCGCAAAGCTGCTGGCGACGGCAATGCGGATGCCACTCCACTTCTCGGCATGCACAGCGGTCTCGCGCGAGCTCCCCACACCCTTTCGGGCGCCCGATACGATGACCTCGAAGCCGCCGCCTCGGAGGCCGTCCCGTGGGATCAGCCGGCGGCCGCCGACGACCAGGCCGGCATAGGCATCGCGGGCAATCTCGGCCGGCCGGTGCTCGAAGCAGACCCATGCCGGGGCCATGGTGTCGGTATTGATGTCATCGAGCAGGTCACGCTCCGCAACATCGTCCAGGGTCAGATCGAGATCGCCGGCAATCTGACGACGGATCAGGTCGGCGTCCTTGGTCAGGAACAGCACGCGCTTGCCGGGCGTCAGGCGAATGATGGCAGGTGGTTTCAGGGCTGAGATATCCACCGCACTATGATAGCCGTCTGCTCATGGCCCAGCCGTCGCCCCACGAAGCCGCCCCCCTTGCCGAGGGCTACTACGCCGACAACTTCCAGACGGTCCTGGAGACGGTCGTGCAGCGCTACGGCGACCTGCTCAGCGCCGACGAGCAGCGGTTCGCCGAGGACTTCCAGAAGCTGCCATGCGGCGCGCGGCGACTCTACGTACGCTTGGTGAGCCGCAAGGGCCCCCTCTTTCGACGCGACCGCCTGCACTATCCCGAAATCGGCCCGCTCGACACCGTGCTGGCCACCCTGATCGACGCCGGCTTCGCCGACACTGGGCACGATGCACCGGTCGAGTCCTGCGTCTCCCTCTTGCTCCGCGACGAGCTCGGAACCCTGTGGCGCGAGTTGCTCGGCACACCACCACCAACACGGCGAGCCGAGCGTCTTGCCGGACTCTGCACGCCACCGGCCGGCACCCGGGACGACTCACACAGCGCCCTGCGCCGGGCGATCTCGGCGCGGATTCGGATCGTACGACCCGTTCGCCTGTCATCCGTGACCACCTTCCAGCTGCTCTTCTTCGGCACGCTCCACCAGGACTGGACGGCCTTCGTGCTGCGCGACCTCGGCGTCGTCCGGCACGAGCCCTATCCGCTCGACGCTACACCACGCCGCTTTCGAGAGCGAAGGGCCATCGATCATGCGCTGCTGCTCTGGGATCGACGCCGGCACGTCGAGGACTCGCTTCAACAGGGCGATCTGGAGCATGCGTGCCTGCTTGTCGACGCTATCGCGCGTCCTCGGCAGCCCTGGCATCCGGTGACTGCGCGCCTGGCAGATCGAATCGTCAATCAGGTCGCGCGACAGCTCGAGCGTGCCGGCCAGCCGCATCGGGCCCTCGTACTCTTCGAAACTTCGGATACGCCCCCCGCACGCGAGCGACGCGCCCGCTTGCTCGCCCAGCTCGACCGTCGCGAGGAGGCGCTGGCCCTGTGCATGGAGATCGCGGAGGCGCCACGGGACGAGCAAGAGCGCGCCTTTGCCGATCTGTTCGCCAGCCGGCTCGCACAGCGTCGTCGCACCAGACGGAGCATCCCTCGGCTCGAGATGACGCTCGCCCGACATGGCGACGCCCGGGTCGAGCATCGGGTCCTCGAGGCGCTGGCGAGCACGGGGAAGGTGGGGTTCTTTGCCGAGAACTGGCTCTGGAAGAGCCTCTTCGGACTGGCTTTCTGGGACATTCTCTTCGCACCCATTCCCGGCGCCTTCGAGCATCCCTTTCAGCTCGGCCCGGCCGATCTGCACGAGCCCAGCTTTCGCACGGAGCGTGCCGCCCTCATCGATCAACGCCTCGCCTGGCTGCGTGCCACGCCGCAGGTGGCCCCTTTCCTACTCCGGGTTTTCGACCAGAAGGAAGGGACGGCCAACAGCATGGTCTCCTGGCACCCGGGCGCCCGGTCGGCCTTGGCCCTGGCACTCGGCCGCCTGCGCGGCGGTCATCTCGCAGCCGTCTGCGATCGCCTGAGCCGTGATGTGCGGCGGTACCGACGGGGTTTCCCGGATCTATTCGTCATCACCGACCGTTGGCCGGGCTTTGCGCTCTACGAAGTCAAGGCACCCGGCGACCAGATCCGCGCCGAGCAGCGATCCTGGATTCACGCGCTCAACCGGGCCACCATGAACGCGGCCGTGCTGAACGTGGCTTGGCGTTGACGGCTTTCGGGCTGCAAGCTTCCTCAGCGAGCCGATCGAGGGCTGCCGAAGAGCTTGGTGAATCGACGGATCTGAACCTTCCCGGCCGGGAGCCCCCGCGGCTTGCTGACATCGGAGACCCGTGCCAGGTGAACCGCGACCTTTCCACCCCGACGCGCTTTCGAGTGGCCGGCCGCCAGGTCCGCGGCCAGTTGCTGGGTTTCGCGGGGCAGCCGATCACAGTTGTCGGGGTTTCGTACGACCACGTGGGAACCAGACTGCCCAGCGGCATGCAACCAGAAATCTCGAGGGCTAGCAAGCTTCAGGCTCAGCACATCGTTGTCGGCGGCGCTCTTGCCGACCAGGATGATCCAACCGTCGGGCGAGTCCACCCGGTGCGCGATCCGCTTGCCGCGCCACATACCCTGGTCCGGATCCGGGGGTGCTGGTCGGTCGGCGATGCTCTGCTTCTTGTCCTTCATGGTCGCTTAGCCTGACCTGCGGCTTGGGCTGGTATCGCGGCGCGTGCCAGAATAGCGGAATGCCAACGATTCTCGTGCTCTCGGGTGACGATGTTCGCGCCCTACTCCCGATGGGCGATTGTATCGATGTGGTCGCGAAATCGCTTCGTTCCCTGGCCCGCGACGAGGTCGTGCTTCCCTTGCGCACGATCATGCACCTCGAAGCGACCCCAGAAACGGCTCCCCCCGGTTTCCTCGGCACCATGCCGGCCGCCCTGGCCGAGCCGCCGGTCTGCGGTGTCAAGGTGGTCACGGTCTTTCCCGGCAACCACGCCCTCGGGCTCGACAGCCATCTCGGCATGGTTCAGCTCTTCGACGCCGCCACCGGCATGCCGATCGCATTGCTCGATGCCTCGTCGATTACCGCCATCCGCACCGCGGCAGCCAGCGGCGTCGCGACCGAGGTGCTGGCACGGCCCGACGCGCGCTGCCTCGCGCTGCTCGGAACCGGCGTCCAGGCGGACACCCATCTCGATGCCATGTGCGCGGTTCGGCCCATTGGCCACGTCAAAGTCTGGGGCCATTCCGATGGCAGCGCCCAGCGCTTCGTCGATCGCCAATCGGCCAACGGAGGAACCGCCCCCGCAGGCATCACCTTCGAGGTCTGCGACACCCCGCAGCAGGCCGTCGACGGCGCGGACATCGTCTGCACGGTGACCAGCGCCAAGGAGCCGATTCTCGAAGGCTCTTGGCTGCGACCGGGGACCCATGTGAACGCGGTCGGGGCTTGCGCGCCCCAGGCCCGCGAGGTCGACGCCCTGGCCATGGCCCGCGCTCTGGTCTTCACCGACTGCCGAGAGTCGGCCGAGAACGAAGCGGGCGACCTGCTGCTCGCGCAGGCCGAAGGCGTCATCGAAGCCGATCACCTGCGTGGCGAAATCGGCGACGTGCTGATCGGGCGACTCGCGGGGCGCGCACACGATGACGAGATCACCCTTTACGAGTCCCTGGGCATCGGTATCTTCGACCTCGCCGCCGGCCACCTGGTCTACGTTCGGGCCCGCGCACAAGGTCGCGGCGTCGAGGCACCGATCTAGTGACTTCTGCCCCGACAACCCTGTGACCCTACAGCTCACCGACACTGACGCTGCCTGGCTCGAAGGCGCGTACGGCGATGCCGGCGCCATGGCGATGCGCATCTTGGTCAGCATGGCCGAGGTCTACGGCGCGGACCGTCTCCTCGACATCGAGTCGGCCCACATCGATGGCTGCCTCTACCACGGCCCGTCGGGGCTCGACTTCGCGGAGCGTCTGGTGGCAGGGGGCGGCACGGTGCGGGTACCGACATCGCTCAATGTCGGCGCGCTCGACCTCGTTCACCCTGGTCGGGTACACGGCAAGGCCGAGGATCGGGCACGCGCGAAGCGTCTGATGGACGCCTACCTGGCCATGGGCTGCCGCTCGACCTGGACCTGCGCGCCCTACCAGACCGGACACCGTCCCGGCTTCGGCGCCCAGGTCGCCTGGGCCGAGTCGAACGCGATCGTCTTCGCCAACTCGGTGCTCGGCGCGCGTACCGAACGCTACGGCGACTTCATCGATATCTGCGCCGCGATCACCGGCCGGGCGCCGGCCGTCGGCCTGCATCTCGATGAGAATCGGCGCGGTCAGGTTCTCTTTCGGCTGGTCGGTATACCCGAGCACTTGCTCCGCGATCCCGTGCTCGGCCCGGTACTCGGCTATCTGGTCGGTCGGGCAGCGCGAAGCCGCATCCCGGTCATCGAGGGCCTGCCCCGCGAGACGACCGAAGACACGCTCAAGGCCCTCGGTGCCGCGGCTGCTTCCTCCGGGGCGGTCGCGCTCTTTCATGCCGTCGGCATCACGCCAGAAGCACCGAGTCTCGCCGCAGCATTCGGAGACCAGGAGCCGGATGAGATCATCGAGGTCGACCGCGAACGTCTGCGCGAGACCCTCGGCGCGCTTTCGACGGTTCCGTCCAGCTCGACGCTGGAACCTAACCGCGGTGATACTGCTGGGCACGGCGCGGACGCAGGGCATCCGATCCATGTGGTCGCCCTCGGTAGCCCGCACTTCTCCGTCGACGAGCTCGCGGCCTTCGTGCCCCTGGTCGAGCGCTTTCCGCCTCAGCCGGACGTCGAGGTCTATGTCTGCACCAACCGCATCGTGCTCGAGATCGCCCGCGCCCGCGGCTGGCTCGAGATCCTGGAACTGGCTGGGGTGACGATGGTGGCCGACACCTGCGTCGTCGTCACGCCGATCGTGCGCCGCGCCACCGGCGTGCTGATGACCAACTCCGGCAAGTTCGCCCACTACACGCCTGGCAACCTCGGGCTCGATGTGCTCTTCGGCAGCCTCGAAGAGTGTGCCCGTTCGGCCCACGCAGGTCATGTCTGGCGCGACCCTGGCCTTTGGCAAGACGAGGCGCCGAGAGGGCACAATGCCTGAGCCCATGCCCTTCACCGTCCGCGTGCTCGTCTCCGCGACATCGCCGGAAAGTGGTCGGACACCCGCGAGCAACGAAGCCCCGGATGATCCGGCCGCAGGCGAGCTCATCACCGGCACCGTCCTCCGCCTCGACGAACCCCTGAGCCTCTGGGGCGGCCTCGATCCCAAGACCGGCGAGATCATCGACCGCCGCCACCCGCAGAGCGGCACGATCGTCACCGGACGCATCTTGGTCATGCCCAGCGGCCGAGGCTCCTCCAGCGCCTCCAGCATCCTGCTCGAGAGCGTTCGGCGCGGAACCATGCCCGCCGCCATCGTCCTCGCCGAGGTCGACGGCATTCTCGCCCTCGGCGCCACCGTCGCTCGCGAGATTTACGACCGCACCCCACCCATCTTCATCGCCCCACCCGATGTCTATGATCGCCTCCAGGGCGACCTTCCGGTTCAGCTGAGTGGTGAAGCCCTCACCTGCGTGTAGCGGTGCTCGCAGCGCCGCGTAGCGCCCCACGACGAGGCAGTTTGCAGCCACTGCTCGGGCCCTGAGCTCCCAACGCGCGGGCGCCGAAGCTCTTGACACTGAAGGCCCAACCGCAATCACCCGCTGCGACCGCCGCGAAAAGCGAGACGTCCACGGCAGCGCGGCGGCACGGGTATTCCCGTGCTGGCAAGAAGTGATCTACCTCACGCCCATCCTCCTTCACGCGCCGAGGAACGAGAACGATGCCGCCCGCCGGAAGCCAAGCGGGATCGAGGGGTCGATCGAGCGCGCACCCGCGGAGGCCGAGATGGAAATGGGGGCCGAGATGACGCGATAATGGGAGCATGTGTTCAATTCACTTGCACAAAGGCTCCATATTCAGAATCATGTCCGTGCGCTCGCAGATGCTCCATCGCGCACGACTCATCGTATTGCTTCCCATCGCTTTCGTTTGCCTCTCCACCGAACCGGCGGTCGCCCAAGCGCCGTGCAACGAGGCCGACACGGTCGGCGGCGGCACGCTCGGTAGCTCCCCCGGTCCAGTCGGCCCCCCCGACAGCCTCGGTTGGGACGTCGGCTCCGGCCAGTGCAACGGCAGCTTCGTGTCGACCCCAGATGCCGGCTTCCCCGGCGGTGCGCTCGAGCTCGCCCTACGCGCCGAGCAGCGCCGTACTGGTCAGGTACCGCGTATGCCCGGCGGGGACTACGAGGTCCAGCTCGGAAACGATGCCAACCCACCCGCTGCGCTCAATCGCGCGTGGTGGAACTTCCAGCTCTCCATCGCCTATGGCGGCGTCCTCGCCGACCTGGACGAACTGACGCTGCACATCCGCACCGACGTCGGCGACAACCAACCGGCGGTCCCGATGGTCGACTTGCTTCAGCCTGGCCTGCGCGCCGCGATCGACGGCCGCAACAGCCAGCCCAACGCGACGAGCGGCTTCGGCGATCTCTACCAGATCTCGCAGAACCCAGAGTTCGGCTGGTTCGCGCACCCGAACGACACCGATGCCAATCCGACCGGCGCCTTCAACTATGACGAAGAAGGAGCCTGGAGAATGCGCCTCGTGGCGGTCGAAGACGGCACCGAAGCCTCGGCCGAGATGTGCATCCACACGCCGAACGCGGCATGCTTGTTTCCTGTCGTCGGCGCCGCCAAGCTGATGACGCCGCAGGACACGGCACTGCCGGCGACCGTCACCATCACCTACGCATTCGAAAACTTCGGCGGCGATGCGATTCTCGGCGTGAGCGCGCTCGACGACCTTGCAGCAGTCTTCGGAACTCTCGGGGTCGATTGGACGTTCAGCTCGATCTCATCGGTGCCGGCATCCCTGGCCAATCCTGCTTTCGATGGTGCCAGCAACTCAGAGCTGATCAACCAAACAACGGCCCAGAGCCTGGCACCCGCTGCCCTCGGCACCGTCACCGTCGAAATCGAGCTGCTGACGGTGGATGCCAGCATCGGTGACCAATTCTGCAACCAAATCCAAGTCACGGGTCGCGATTCCCTGGGCGCGACCTATGCTGACCTCTCGGCGGACGGTACCGACCCCGATGCCAACGGCGACGGCGTCCCGGCCGAGGAAGCGCCATCCTGCTTCGATCAAAGCTCCGTGCCCGTGGCGTTGCAGAGCTTCTCGATCGACTGAGTGCTGGTCACAAGACTCGAATCGTCAGCAGCTGGTCGGCCATGATCAGGAGCGTCGCAAAGACCATGACCGCAAGCGTGGTCATGGCCTGGAATCGGGCTTCGAAGCCAGCGCGACGAGAGGCCCGAGCCACCATGACCAGGAGCGTGAACGTGACGAGGGCCGGAAGCGTGTAAACCCCAAGTCCGAGGGCTTGGCTGACCCGTCCTTCGTCGTTGAGGTTGATGACGTTGATCACCCCCGCCATCAGCCGCATGAGGAAGGGAACGAAAAGAAAGAGATACAGCACCTTGCTGGGTGTTTTCCGCAGTAGGGCGAACACGAGGCCGGCCTGCAAGAGCGTGATGAGAGGTCCTGCCGAGCTGACCGCCAGCCGATGCCAGGTCGCGCGATACTCGCCATCGACCAGGCCAGCCGTATTGAGCGTCATCTGCATCGGGTAGCCGAGGAACGTTCCGGTCGCCCAGTGCGCGAACTCGTGAAGCAACCAGGTGAACGTGACCGCCACGGCCGCCCAGGCAACTGTGGCTAGGCCTTGCTTCGCACTCATGAGAGATTCCTTTCGACAGGTGGCCCCAAGCAGAGAGACTCGGCCGGC
>CALFAM010000324.1 GCA_937948815.1 uncultured bacterium | reverse complement strand
CCGTCGACGACGCGGTGGTCGTACGAGAGAGAGAGAGGCAGGATCAGCCGCGGCGCGAACTCTGACCCTTGCCAGACCGGCTTCATTGTCGAGCGCGAGAGGCCGAGAATGGCGACTTCGGGGGCGTTGACGATCGGCGTGAAGGCGGTGCCGCCGATGCCGCCGAGGCTCGAGATGGTGAAGGAGGCACCCTTGAGGTCGGCCGGCAAGAGCTTGCGATCACGGGCGCGCCGGGCGAGATCGCCCAGCTCGGCTGCGAGGTCTTCGAGCCCCTTCTGGTCGACATCCCGAACCACAGGCACGATCAAACCATCGGGGGTGTCGACTGCGACGCCGATGTGAACGTACTGCTTGCGCACCAAGGTCGTGCCGTCGGGGCCGAGTGACGCGTTGACGTCCGGGAACGCACGCAAGGACGATGCGGCTGCTTTGAGCGCGAAGGCCACGGGCGACAGCTTGGTGCCGCTGCCGCGCTTGGCGACCGTGGCATTGTGGGCCTTGCGGAAAGCCTCCATCTCCGTGATGTCGGCATCTTCGAATTGGGTGACGTGGGGAACGTGTAGCCAGCTCCGGTGGAGGTTCTTGGCAGAGCGTTGCCGGATGCGGCTGAGCGGGACGACCTCGACCGGCCCGAACTGGCTGAAGTCGATCTCGGGCATGGCGGGCAGTGCGCTACCCGCACCACCAGAAGTCGCTGCACCCGCCATGGCCTTCTTGACGAAGCCCGCGACATCTTCGCGGGTGATCCGTCCTTTGCGGCCGGTGCCCGGAATGCCTCCCAAGTCGACACCGAGCTCACGGGCAAGCCGCCGCACGCTCGGGCTGGCATAGGCGCCGGCAAAGGCAGTCTCGTCGACAGCAGCCTCCGGCGCGGCCGCGGGCGAAGCGGTCGGGGCCGGGGAAGCGGGCGGTGACGGCGGCGTGGCAGCATCGATGGCCGCAGCAGGCTCCGGACTGGCGATGGCGACAGGTGTTTCGTCAGCCGGTGCCGCATCTGTCGGTGCCGTGTTCGCGGAAGAGGCGCCCTCGACGATGGCGATCACCGTGCCCTCTTCGACGCCGTCGCCAACCTTTACCCGCAGCTCCGCGATGGTTCCAGCATGGGTCGCCGGGACCTCCATCGAAGCCTTGTCGCTCTCGAGGGTGACCAACGACTGGTCGACTTCGACGGTGTCGCCGACGGCGACCAGCACCTCGATGACGCTGACATCGTCAGAATCGCCGATGTCGGGAACACGGATCTCTTGACCTTGGGCCATCTGCTCTCCTCGCGCCTGGTGATCCAGATTCGCTCGCGCGGTGAATCTCTTCTGTACGTCTCTTTCGTCGATCGGTTCGGGCGGTTTCGGCTGTGGTTCTAGACCGTCGTGGGATCAGGCTTTGCAGGGTCGATGGCGAGTGCTTCGATCGCCGCACGCACGTCGCTCGCCGCGATTTGCCCGTCCGCAGCCAATCCTTCGAGAGCCGCGAGCGTGATCCATCGCCGATCGACCTCGAAGAAGTCGCGCAGCGCCTCACGGGTATCGGAGCGGCCGAATCCGTCCGTACCCAGCGTGACGTAGCGCCCGGGAACCCAGGCACGGACCTGGTCCGCATAGGCACGCATGTAGTCGGTTGCCGCGACGACCGGGCCACCGCCGTGATCCGCCAAGCAAGTGGCCAGGAAGGCGCGCGGTGAATCATCCTCGGGATGAAGCATGCGATGACGGTCGGTGGCAATCCCGTTTCGCCGCAACTCGGTGAAGCTGGTCACGCTCCAGACATCTGCGGCAACACCGTAGTCGGCTTCGAGCATGTCGGCGGCCGCTTCGACCTCCCGCAGGATGGCGCCACAGCCGAGGAGCTGGACGCGCTTGTCGCCACGCTTCTTCGAGGTCCGCAGACGGTACATGCCGCGGCGAATGCCTTCCTCCACGCCGTCCGGCATGGGCGGCTGGGGGTAGTTCTCGTTGAGCACCGTCAGGTAGTAGAAGACGTCCTCTTCCTCGTGCACCATCCGACGGAGGCCGTCTTGCATGATGACCGCCAGCTCGTAGGCGTAGGTCGGGTCGTAGGACACGCAGTTGGGGACCGTCGCGGCCATCAGGTGGCTGTGGCCGTCTTCGTGCTGGAGCCCCTCGCCGTTGAGCGTGGTGCGTCCGCTGGTGGCGCCGAGCAGAAATCCTCGGGTGCGCATGTCCGCCGCGGCCCAGATCAGGTCGGCGACACGCTGGAACCCGAACATCGAGTAGAAGATGTAGAACGGGATCATCGGCGTGGCGTGATTGGCGTAGCTGGTGCCGGCGGCGATCCAGGAGCCCGTGGCGCCTGCCTCGTTGATGCCTTCCTGTAACACCTGACCGTCCGACGTTTCCTTGTAGAACTGAAGCTGACCAGCGTCCACGGGTTGGTATTGCTGACCGTTGGGTGCGTAGATGCCGATCTGCCGAAACAGCCCTTCCATGCCGAAGGTTCGTGCCTCGTCGGCGATGATCGGTACGACCCGCGAGCCGAGCTCCTTGTCTCGGAGCAAGATCGCCAGGACCCGTACGAAGGCCATCGTGGTCGATTGCTCACGCGTGCCGCTGCCCTTGGTGAGGGTCGCGAACGCTTCGAGCGCGGGCGCGGGCAGGCTCTGGGCCGTCACGCGGCGTCGCGGGAGGGAGCCGCCGAGGGCTGCCCGGCGGGCACGCAAGTACTGTCCCTCGGCGCTGTCCGCATCGGGCCGAAGATAGGGCAGTGCGTGGAGATCTTCCTCGCTCAGAGAAACCCCGAGCCGATTGCCGAACTGCACCAAGGCGTCACCGTCGAGCTTCTTCTGCTGATGCGCGGTGTAGAGTGCCTCGCCAGCTTCGCCCATACCGTAGCCTTTGACCGTCTGGGCCAGGATCACCGTGGGCGCGCCCTGGTGGGCGACCGCGGCGGCATAGGCGGCGTAGACCTTTTGGGGATCGTGACCGCCCCGTCGCAAGGCGTAGATCTGGTCATCCGTGAGGTCGCTGACCAGGGTTGCGAGCTCGGGGTCGGCGCCGAAGATCTTTTCGCGCATGGTTGCGCCGTCACCCGCGGCCAGGCCTTGGAGCTCGCCATCGACCATGGTGCCGAGACGGGCGGCCAGGCGACCGCTCGGATCGCGGGCGAAGATCGGATCCCATTCGGAGCCCCAAAGCAGCTTGATGACGTTCCAGCCGGCTCCCAGGAAGATGGCCTCGAGCTCGTCGACGATCTTTCCGTTGCCGCGGACCGGGCCATCGAGCCGCTGGAGGTTGCAGTTGACGACGAAAATTAGGTTGTCGAGCTGTTCCTGAGCCGCCACGCGCAGCACGCCGGTGGATTCCGGCTCGTCCGTTTCGCCATCGCCGAGGAAAGCCCACACGTGGCGCTGGTTGGTGTCGGCTTTGCCGCGCTGATGCAGGTAGCGCATGAAACGCGCCTGGTAGATCGCCATCAGCGGTCCGAGGCCCATCGACACGGTGGCGAACTGCCAGAAGTCTGGCTGCAGCCACGAGTGCGGGTAGGAGGAGAGACCTTCGCCGCTGGCTTCTTGCCGGAAGCGCTCGAGGTCTTCCTCCTCGAGGCGCCCCTCGAGGAACGCGCGGGCATAGATGCCGGGTGAAGCATGGCCCTGGAAGTAGACCAGGTCACCCGCGTGATCTTCGGTGGCGGCGCGCCAGAAGTGATTGAAGCCCACTTCCCACAAGGTCGAGACGGACTGGAAGGTGGCGATGTGGCCGCCGATGCCCGAAAGCCTGCGGTTGGCGCGGGTGACGATGGCCGCGGCGTTCCACCGGATCAAGTTTTCCAGCCGTGCTTCGACTTCGAGGTCACCCGGGTAGGCCGGCTCGGCATCTGGCGGGATCGAATTGACGTAGGGCGTGTGCCTCGGCAGCGTGAAGGGCACGCCACGCTGCTCGAGTCCGCGGCGCAAGGTGTCGAGCAGGAAGCGTGCGCGGTCGCTGCCGTCGTGCTCCAAGACCGCGTCGAGGGCTTCGAGCCACTCGCGCGTTTCCAGGGGGTCGATGTCGTGCACGGAATCGATCAATTCAGTGGTCCTCGCAGTGTCTAGAGAAGCACGGTGTCTCGAAAAGCATCGGGAGCTGGTAGAGGCTGGGCTTTCACGAGTCCCCTCCTCCTGACTCCGGATCAGGCAGTGGCGCTCCGCTGGCCTCTCTGCGACCGAGCCCCTCGGCGAGCCCCCCTCCGATGAAGGCAGCTCGTCTGGGCGGGCGGTCTCGGGTCGAGACGAGCGTATCGCACGTACCGTCTCCGAGGCGCGCCGGTTTACCGTGCTCAGCCAAGCCGCTGATCTGCCACGGGCCGTCCCACGCCGACGCCTACGGTGCCTAGGCCGACGTGGATACCTGTGCCGGCGGACGGTAAATGGTCACGGCCAAAAGCACGAGCGTCGCGGCCAGATCGATCCAGGTGAACGGGCCGCCTGCGATCGCCATGGATGTCTCCGGGGCGAACAAGGCGGCGGCCGCCGTCACTAGCACGATGCGTTCGACGGCTCCGAGTGTTCGACGTCCATAGCCGACCACGGCAGCCGACAGAGCACCAATGCCGAGCACCGCGGTGATGATCGCGATCGCGACGGCACCCGGGGATGCGGTACCGCCGTCCGGGGCCAGCAAGAGCAGCGCGGGACGGTAGACGAACAGAAAGGGCAGCACAAAGCCGACGAGCGCGTAGCGGAAGGCGGAGAAGGCCGTCCGCATGATGTTGGATCCGGCAATCGACGCGGCGGTGTAGGCGGCGAGGGCGACCGGTGGCGTGACCATCGACATCAGGCCAAAGTAGAAGATGAACAGGTGTGCCGCCAGGGGCGGAACGCCCATGCCGCCGAGGGCCGGGCCGATCAGCGTGGCGAGCAGTAGGTAGCAGACCGCCGACGGCAGGCCCATGCCGAGCACGATGGAGGAAACCATCAACAGCAGGAGGGCCAGGAAGAGGTTGTCGGCCGCCAGGGGCAGGATGGTCGCCGGCAGCTTGCTACCGATGCCGGTGAGGGTGACGACGCCGAGCACGACGCCGACGCACGAAGCCGCGACGATCAATGCGATACCTGCGTGTGCGGTCTTGACACAGGCCTGCACCAGCTTGCGCGGTCCGAGCCGGGTTCGTGGCGAGAGGCTGGCAATGACCAGGGCTGCCACCATTGCGAGACTGACCGCGCGGAACACCGTGAAGCCGGCAAAGAGCAGCGCCAGCAAGGTGCTGAGGGCACCGAAGAAGATCAGGCCTTCGAGGTGACCCGGGCGGGTGTCCGTGCCGATGCTCGCGTCTGCGCCGCTGGCCGAGCCGGCGTCGTCTGACGCCCCCTCGGTTCCAGCGTCGGCATCGCTTTCCGCGCGGCCGACGCTGGCGCGCTTGGCAAGCAGATGGACGACCGTGAACAGCGAGAGGTAGTAGAGCACCGCCGGCACCAGGGCGGCGCGGATGATCTGGAGGTAGGTGACCGGCGGGTCGACCAGCTCGAGCATCATGTAGGCACCGGCGCCCATGACCGGTGGGACCAGGGCGCCACCAGAGCTCGCCGCAGCCTCGATGCCGGCTGCCACGTGCGGCCGGAACCCGGTGCGCATCATCAACGGGATGGTGAAGGTGCCCGTGGTGGCGGTATTGGCCACCGCGCTACCCGACAGCGAACCCATCAAACCGCTGGCGAGCACGGCTACCTTCGCAGGCCCACCCTGTGAGCGACCGAAGAGGCGCCGGGCGCGGTCGATGACGTAGGCGCTGGCTCCCGTTCCTTCGAGCAGCGCGCCGAAGGCAACGAAGAGGAAGACATAGACGAACATCACCCGCAGCGCTGTGCCGAATACGCCTTGGCTGTGCAAGAACGCCTGCGCGACGATCCGTGGCGTCGAGTAGCCACGGTGCGGGAACAGCATGTCGGGAAGCGACGGCCCGATCTTCGCGTAGACCAGGAATGCGATGGCGAGAAGGGGGAGGGCCCAGCCTACAGATCGACGGGTTGCCTCGAGCACCAGCAGCATGCCGATGATGCCGACGGCGATGTCCGCGTTGCTCTCGATGCCCGCGCGATCACCGAGGGATTGCCCGCCGGTCCACAGCGCCCTGCCGATGGGCTCGCTTTGGACGACGATGTAGGCGCCGACGATCAGCGTCAGCCCCATCAATGCCCGATCCAGCCAGCGTCCGATCGTCAGGTTGGCGAAGCGCGGCTGCGCTGGCTGGCGGTGGAAGCAGAGAAGCAGGCCGAGGGTGGCGAAGATCGCCAACTGGGCATGCGGACCGAGGCGTGGGTAGTTGACTTCGGCCGCGGTGAACGCGACGAGCATGACCGCCAAGATGGCGGTCAAAGAATCGCGTCCGGAAGCCCCGGCAGGCGTTGCCGGGGGCGTTGATGGGCTCATCGTGGAACTTAGTGAGCGTCGGTGCTCGGCTCGGTCGCGTCCGACTCAGCCGGTGCGTCGGCGGCGTCGTCCTTCGGCCAAATGCCAATTTCGCGGTAGAACTTCTCGGCGCCCGGATGGAAGGGCGTGCCGCGGTCGATCACCACGTTCTTCGGGTTGATGGCGCGCCCAGCCGGATGTCGGGTGGTGACGTCGTCACGGTTCTCGTAGATCGCCTTGGTGAAGGCGTAGACCATGTCTTCGTCGGCGCTCGCCGAAGTGATCAGGTGCATGGCGCCCGTCACCAAGCCCGCGAAGTCGCCGTCCAGGCCCTTGTAGGTGTCGGCTGGGATGTTGAAGGCACGGTAGAAGGGATAGGCCGAGATCAGGTCCTGGCGTGCGTCGTAGGGCAGATAGACCAAGTCCATCGAGGTCGCGGCCTGCAGGATCGAAGGCGTCGGCACGGCGCCACCCAGGAAGGCCGCGTCGGCACTTCCGTCGGCCAGCATGTCGACGGATGCGTTCTGGGTGTTGTTCAGGACCGTGAGTTGGTCGAGGCTGATGCCGTGGGCTTCGAGAATCGGGCCGACGAACATTTCGAAGCCAGCGCCGGCCGGGCCGATCACCACGCGCTTGCCGGCCAGGTCGGCCAGCGACTCGATGCCGCTCGATCGCCGGGTCACGAAGAGCGTGACGTTCGGCGCGAGGGTCATCACCGAGCGAACGTCGTACGCGCGATCCCAGCCGCGTTCGCCGCGGACGGCGAAATAGGTGATCGCGGAGTTGGCAAGTCCGAAGTCGAGCTCGCCCTGCGACAAGCGCCGAATGTTCTCCCGCGAGCCCTTGGTCGCCTCGGAGGTCACCGACCAACCATCGACATGGGCGCTCGCAACATCGGCCAAGGTACCGCCGACGACGAAGAACGCACCACCCGCGGGTGCGCTACCGAGGCTCAGAAAACGACGCTCGGCAGAAGACGAGGATGATTTTTCGGTATCTTCGCCGCCGCCGGTGGGCGTACCGCTGCCGCCGCAAGCGCTCAGCGCCAGCAGCACGGCGAGCAGCGCGCCGAGGCGCACCGCAGTACCAGGTCGGTCGGGAGTGCGACGCGGGGTGCGAGTCTGATCGAGACTGGAAAACCAGGGGTTTGTCGGCATGGATGGGGTCCTCGTGGGCGTTCGAACGGGCGGGATCGGCGGGCGGATGGTAGCACGCGACTTCGCCGCAGAGGTGCCACGATTCTGTCAAGAAGCCCCGGCTCGCCGACGCGAGCGCGACGATATAAGGGACGGAATCTTTGCTGGGGGACTAGCCTTCTGCGTAGGCTTTTGTATGATCGGCCACCGTGCCAAGGATTCGAAGCCAACCCGACGACTTCATTGTCGATGAGATCCCCGAGGGGACTTTCGCTGGCGAGGGCGACCATACGCTCTTGCTGGTGGAGAAACGTCTCTGTACGACAGACGATGTTCTGCGTGAGCTTGTGCGCGTGACCGGCCTGCCGGCGCGCGACATCGGTTACGCAGGCCGCAAGGACCGCAATGCCGTGACCCGGCAGTGGTTTTCGGTGCCCTTGCTCGATCTGAAGACCGCCCGTGAGCTCAGTCTGGTTACCGGCCGCATCTTGGCCGTCGACCGACATACACAAAAGCTTCGTACCGGCCAGCTTCGGGGCAATCGCTTCGAAGTCGTGGTGCGGGAGGTGGCGCAGAGCGAAGCGCGGCGCGCGCAAGAGATTCTCGATCAGCTCCTGGAAAAAGGGCTGGCCAATCGATTCGGACCGCAGCGGTTCGGTCGCGACGGGGGCAACATCGAGAAGGGCGTCGCGATTTTGCGCGCCGATCACCTGCGCATCGAGCGGCGAACGGCGTGGCTGCTTGTGTCGGCCGTGCAGTCCGCGGTCTTCAATGAGGTCCTGGCCCGGCGGCCGTTCCCGCTCGATCAGGTCATCCTCGGCGACGTGGCGCTCGATCACCGCACGGGCGATCTATTCCACATCAAGGATCTCGATCACGATCAGCCGCGCGCGGCGAATTTCGAGATCAGCGCCACGGGGCCACTCTTCGGTACCAAGATGAAGCGACCGACCGGCGCCGTGGCCACGCTGGAGAGCGCGGCCCTGGCGTCGATCGGTTTGCCCGAGATCGAGCACATCACGCCGCCACGGGGCATCAAGCTCTTCGGGCAGCGCCGGCCGCTCCGCATCAAGCTGGACAGTGTCGATTTCCAGTGGCGCGACGGTGCCGTCTACCTGCGCTTCCAGCTTCCGGCAGGCAGTTTCGCCACCACGCTGGTGGAGGAGCTCTTTCCCAACGGCTACGAAGAAGGCCCGCGCTACGCCACCATGCGCCGCTAGCGCGACCGGATTCTGCTCCCGAGGCTCTCGTCCACCGGGGGCTCACACCTCTCGCGACTCTTCTTCCCGAGGCGTACGCCGCCGCGGGCCCTCGGCATCGACCCTCGGGCCGACTAGAGCAGGGAAGAAATGATCTTACCGGCGCCGAGGTAGGTTCCCAGGGCGCTGCCGACGGTCGAGAGCACGAAGACCAGAATGATGCGCAGCAAGCGGTTGCGCCACCAACTCGACAGCTTGCCGGCTTCGGCCACGACGCCTTCGAGCTCTTTGACCTTGGGTGGCCGCAGCCACGCCTGGACAAAGGCGGCGACATAGCCGGCGCCGATCAGTGGTGAGAGGCTGGTCAAGGGGGCCGCGACCAAGGCGGCGAGCACGGTCAGTGGATGCCCGAGGGCAATGGCGGTGCCGAGTGCGGCCGGCACGCCATTGACCACCACCCAGAACACGAGGTTCTCGGTTGCCACTTCGCGGCCCTGGGTCCAGCCGAGCCAGCACAACCCCGCGACGATCAGCGCGGGGATCCCCCAGCCGATCACCTTCCACCAGCGAGAAGCCGGGGGCACGCGGTCGAGCTCGGAAAGATCCGCCTCTTCGCCGGCGCGGAGCCGGCTGACCATGCCTTGGAGGTGGCCGGCACCGACCACGGCAACCAGGTTCTTGCCGCTGCTGCGTCGAATCTTGGTGGCGAGATAGGCATCGCGCTCGTCGATCAGTGCGTTCTTGAGCGTCGGCATGGCTTCACCGAGCTCGCCGAGCAAGTCGTTGAGCGCATCGCGCTGCTTGAGTGCCTCGAGCTGCTCCTCGGAGATCTCGGTCGAGTCTCCGCGGTCCATCAGGCTCATGAGCAGCCAGGACACAAGCATGATCTTGCGATGAAAGGGGGTTGCTCGGGCGGCGCGGCGCAGGGTCACCCGCACGTCGCGGTCGCAGAGAACCACCGGGATATCGAGTGCCTTGGCGGTTTGGGTGGCTTCGAGCAGCTCGCGCCCCGGGGTCACACCGAACTGCTCACCGAGCCGGCGTTGATACGAAGCCAGCAGAAGGTTGACCGCAAGGGTGGAGAGCTGACGGTTGCGAATGATCTGCCTGAGATCCAGGTGCTCCCACTGCTGGGCCTCGGCAAGTGCGCGGTAGCGTTGAGGATCGAGCTCGACGCAGACGGCATCGGGACGCTCGGCCTCGATGACCCGACGCACGAGCTCGACCGAAGCTTGAGAGATGTGCGCGGTGCCAACCAGCACCATGCGACGGCCGTCGATCTCGAGAATCTCGACCTCGGGAGGGTAGGAGGCTGCAGGATCCTCCTCGTCAGCCGGGTTCGCGTTCGTCTCTCGCGGCAGTGACCCTTGCGACGCGGGGCCCTCTGAAGGGCCGGCAAGGGCCGCGTCGAGGTCGTTGGGCTCGGTCTGCTCGTTCGATTGATCCATGGGAAGTTGGGCCTCAGGCGTCGGCGCCGTTCTCGCGGCGCTCGGTGGGCGTCGATTCATGGGGCTCGGAGGCGTCCGAATCGGCGGAATCGCGGTCTTCTGGAGTGGTCTCGAGATGGCCGGTCCAGCGATCCATGCTGCTGTCGGCGCCGAAAACCGAGGAGACGATATCGCCAACGCGCGTCGGCAGGCCATGCTTGATCAGCGGCGTGATCTTGACGATCCACGGCTCCATCACCCACACGCGCTTCTTTTCGACCGCCCGCACGACCTTCTCGGCGAGCTCGCTCGGTCGCAACATGCGGGTGGTCTTGGGTGGCTCCGCGCCCGCGAACAAACCCGTGTCGACGTAGCTCGGGCAGACGATGGTGACACCCACGTCTTCTCGGTCGCGGTGGGCCAGCTCGGCGCGGATCGACTCGGCGAATCCGATCGTCGCCCACTTGCTCGAGGCGTAGGTGCTGCCACCCGGCAGACCGATGAAGCCGGACGCGCTGGCGATGAAGACGCAGTGGCCGGCGGGCGAACGTAGCAAATCAGGGAAGAAGGCATGAGTTGTAGCGACCGTGCCTTCGACATTGATCCGATAGGTCCGCAGGTGCTGGTCGAGTGGCACCTCTTCGAAGAGGCCGCCGTGAACGATGCCAGCGTTGTTGACCAGAACGTCGATGCCGCCGGCGTCGCGGTGAAGCGCTTCGCGGACGGTGGCGATGTTTTCGGGGTCGGTCACATCCAGACGATAGGCGAGACAGCGGCTGCCGCCAGCCCGCAGACTTTCGGCCGCGGTCTCGAGCGCGTCGGCGTCGATGTCGGTGAGCACCAACTCGGCGCCGGCTGCGGCGAAGCGCTCGGCGAGCGCCAGGCCGATGCCGCGTGCGCCGCCCGTGATCAGGACGCGCTTGAGGGCGAGCGAGCTGGGCCGGCGGTTGTCGTCGCGGGCCGTGTTGCCACGCAAGGCGCCCATGCTAGGTGACGACCTCGGCATCGACGTGACTCTCGCCCTCTGAGCGGGCGATGATCGCGGCGCCGCAGGAGTCGCTGAACACGTTGACCGAGGTCCGTGCCATATCGAGCGGACGATCGATAGCCAGCATCGTCAAGACCAAGGCCTCGACCTGCGGCCCCCGGAGATTGACCGCCTCGAGCACGATGAAGATGATCACCAGCCCGGCGGATGGCACGGCTGCCGCACCGATCGACGCCAGCAGCGCGGTGCCGACGACGATCAGCTGCTGGCCGATGGTGAGGTCGATCCCCATGACCTGCGCGATGAAGATGACTCCGGCACACTCGTAGAGCGCCGTGCCGTCCATATTGACCGTCGAGCCCATGGGCAGCACGAACGACGTCACTTTGTTCGAGACCTTGGCTTTGTTTTCGACCGCATTGATCGTCACCGGCAGCGTCGCTGCCGACGAGCTGGTCGAAAACGCCATGATCAGCGGTTCGGCCATGTTGCGGAAGTGCACCATCGGCCGGATTCCACCGAGAAAGAACAACAAGAGCGGCAGGGTGATGAAGAGGTGAATGGCGAGACCACCGGCGATCGTCAGCATGTAGAGCGCCAGATTCTC